>JBGSNN010000493.1:0-23455 GCA_041739655.1 Albidovulum sp.
ATGCGCCTCGTCGACGACGCCCGCGCGCGCGGGGCCACGGCCGTGACCGGCGGACGCATCCCGCCCGATCAGCCGAAGGGCTGGTTCTACGAGCCGACGATCCTGACCGGCTGCACCGACGACATGGAGATCCTGCGCACGGAATGCTTCGGCCCCGTGGCCGCCGTCGTCCGCGTGAAAACCTTCGAGGAGGCGATCGAACGGGCCAATGCTTCGCCCTTCGGCCTTGGCGCATCCGTGTTCACGACGCGCCTTGACGAGGCGATGGAGGCCGCCGACCGGCTGGAGGCCGGGATGGTCTGGGTCAACAATCCGCTGATCGACAACGACGCGCTGCCCTTCGGCGGCTGGAAAGCCTCGGGTCTCGGACGTGAACTGGGGCGGCAGGGCCTTGACGCCTTCCGGCGCACGAAGATGGTGATCATCGACCACAAGCCGCAGATTCAGGGCTGGTGGTACCCCTACCCTGACGACTGGTTCCTGGACGCCGGCGGCCGCAAGGCCAATTGAACGCACTGGCCCCCGCCCCCGTGCAGACCATGCTGGGAAGGCCGTCAGGGCGCTTGCAGGGGATCGGCCAAGTTTGACCAGATAGCAACCCTGTTGCACAAATCAGCTGATGGCCGAGGTTCCCCTTCCCCTGGAGGACTCATCCCGCGGCCTCCGTGGTGGGTATGCCGAGCGCGGTCAAGCCTTTCAGCACGGCGACGCGAACCCGGAACTCTGCGACCTGACGATCAAAGTCCCGCGCGCTCAGGCGCTGGCCCAGCAGTTTGACACAGTGCATCCAATCGTCGCGAAAACAGTCCCCCGGACTGTTTTCTGATCCTTCCTCACCACTGTAGTCGGGCTGGCGGCCGCGCTTCAGAGCTTCGTTACAGGCGGGCCAGTTCCTGGTCTTGTAGGCGGGGGGTGTGGGTCTGCTCATGCGCCCCAGCTACCACCTGGATTCACAAGATGAATCCCTCAGGGGATTTGCGCAACGGCGCCGCGGGCGGGACGAAGGTGACCTCTACGGCCTCGACCACCTGGCCAGCCTCGCCGCCAACGCCAAGCAAGACCGATGGCGCGCAGGACGTGCGGATCCTGCCCGCGCTCCGTTTCAGCTTCGATCTTTTGGGGCGGCAGGATGCGCGGGTGCGCAGCCTTTGCGGATCGCCCGCGGCCGCTCAGAACGCAGGCTTGCGCAGGATCACCAGGTCCTGGCCGCTGACCTCGAAGCCCTCGTCCTTGCGCCAGCTTCCGCGGACGAAGCGCTCGGGGCAGAGCCCGGCCGCCCGCGCCATCGCGCCGAACCGGTCGAGCGCATAGGCCGTGGCCCCCGGCACCACCGCAGGGTCGTTGTGGAAGAAGCCCGGCTCAACCTCGTGCGCGAAAGTGAGGTTCCTGAGGCCGCCGCCGCCAATGGCGACGAGATAGGCGATGAGGTCACGCTCCATCGTGAACATCGAGGCGAGGATTCGTCCCCCCGGTCGCAGGACACGGGCGAACTCTGACAGATAGCGCGCCACATCGGCCGGAAACATGTGGGTAAAGACCGAATAGAGAAAGATCAGGTCCTGGCTCTCTGCCGCGCAGGGCAGGCTGTAGTTCTCCATCGCCGAACGGCCCGAGGGGTTGTGCTGCCGGTCCTGCACGTCGAAATGCACGAAATGAAACCGGGGATCGCGGGCGGCAATATGCGCGTTCGCCCAGTCGATCGACGGGCGCATGATGTCGATGCCAAGATAGCTGCCATCGGCCGGAAGCAGCGCCGTCAGCGGGATCGCATCACGTCCGACACCGCAGCCGATTTCGACGACGTTGCGGGCAGCATCCAGCCCCGCGTAGCGCCGTAGGTGACCGATATGCTCGTCCGACACCTCGCGGAACCGGTCGAGCCGCCCCGTCCGCCACGCGAGGTTGCGCGGGATCCGGAAGCCGTGATGGTCGATGGTCTCCACCTCGCGCCGCGCCATCTGCTGCGTTCTCCGCACCTTGGGGTTGCCTTTCGCTTCCCTGCTCCGGGCGCGACGTCATGTCAATGCCGCCGCCGCGCGGCACCGCCGGCTGACACTGCCCTTGTCACGTCACCGTCATCCTCACATGATCTAACCCGGCAGCCCCGAACGGAGACTGACATGACGCGCCCCGAAGACGCCTTCCCCGCGCAGGACTGGCTTGATGCCGAACTCGCCGACACCCTCGACGAGGACTACGAGCTTGAGCTCGAGGACGCCGTGCTTTCGCGCGAGATCAAGCGCATCTACAAGACCCACCACCCCGAGACGATCGACCGGCACATCTACTTCCACAACCTGATCCGGATGCAGTCGGAGCTCATCAAGCTGCAGGACTGGGTGCAGTACAGCGGCGAGAAGATCGTCGTCCTGTTCGAGGGCCGCGACAGTGCCGGCAAGGGCGGCGTCATCAAGCGCATCACCCAGAGGCTCAACCCGCGCGTCGCCCGCGTGGTCGCCCTGCCCGCGCCTACCGACCGTGAAAAGACCCAGTGGTATTTCCAGCGCTATGTGCCGCACCTCCCGGCGGGGGGCGAGATCGTGCTCTTCGACCGGTCCTGGTACAACCGGGCGGGCGTCGAGCGGGTCATGGGCTTCGCGACCGAGGATCAGGTCGAGCAGTTCTTCCACGACGTGCCGGAGTTCGAGCGGATGCTGGTGCGCTCGGGCATCCGGGTTGTGAAATACTGGTTCTCGATCACCGACGAGGAACAGCAGATGCGCTTTCTCATGCGCATCCACGACCCGATGAAGCAGTGGAAGCTTTCGCCCATGGACCTGCAGAGCCGGGTGCGCTGGGAACAGTACACCAAGGCCAAGGAAGAGATGCTGCTGCGCACCAATATCCCCGAGGCGCCCTGGTACATCGTCGCGGGCAACGACAAGAAGCGGGCGCGGCTGAACTGCATTGACCACCTGCTTGACCTCATTCCCTATGAGACCGTGCCGCATGAGGAGATCACGTTGCCGGAGCGGGTCTTCAACCCCGATTACGAGCGTGCCGTGCTGCCACGCGAACTCTATGTGCCCGCGAAGTACTGAAGAACAGCCGTTTGCAGCGGCGCGCGAAGCGGCCTATATCGGGCTCATGTTCGGCCGCATCCTCACCTCGCTTTTCACCCAGCAGCCCGACCGGCTGCCCGAACCTGACGCCCGGCGTGCGCTCGGCGCACTTCTGGTGCGTGTCGCCCGCGCGGATGAGAACTACACCGAGGACGAACGCGCCCGGATCGACCGCGTCCTCGGCCTGCGCTATGGGCTGTCGCCCTTCGAGGCGGCCGCGATCCGTGCCGATGCCGAAGAGCTTGAGGCCAATGCCCCCGACACCGTGCGCTTCACCCGCGCCTTGAAGGACGCGGTGCCGCACGAGGACCGGGCCAGCCTGATGGAGGCGATGTGGTCGGTGGCGCTGTCCGACAACGACCGCGACCCGCGCGAGGATGCGATGATCCGCGTCACAGCCGACCTTCTCGGGGTAAATGATCGCGACCGGGCCATCGCCCGCCAGACCGTCGAGTCCAGACTGAAATGATCGCCAGCCTTGCAATGTATGATTGGCCGCAGGTGCGGTCCGAGCATGACCGTCTGTGGACGCTGATCCGTGCCGCGCTGGCCGATGAGGGCATCGCCGCGCCACAGGACCTGACCCGAGGGGGAAGCCTCTGGGAGATCTGGGAAAGCCCCGCCTTGCTCCTCGGCCAGACCTGCGGCATGCCCTACCGGACGAGGCTGCACGGTCAGGTCGCTCTGGTCGGCACCCCGGATTATGCGCTGCCCGACGCGCCGCCGGGTCACTACTATTCCGTCTTCATCGCACGCGCCGACGATCCGGGCGAGGCGGCCGATTTCATCGACCGCACGCTGGCCTTCAATGGTCAGGACAGCCAGTCGGGCTGGGCCGCGCCACAGAACCAGATGGCGAAGGTCGGGCTGCGCTTCACCCATACCCGCCACACCGGTGCGCATCGCGACAGCGCCCGCGCGGTCGCGGCCGGAAAGGCCGACATCGCCGCCATCGACGCGATAAGCTGGCGGCTCATCGAAGCGCATCACCCGGAACTTGCCGGAACGCTGCGTGTCATCGGCCACACCGACCCGACACCGGGCCTGCCGCTCATCACCGCCGGGCACCGCGACCCGGCCCCGGTCGCGCGCGCCGTGACTGCCGCCTTCAGTGCCGTTTCGCGGGAAGATCGCGCCGCCCTGGGCCTGACCGGGCTGGTCCCGATCGCTCCCGAAGCCTATCTCGCGGTGCCCACGCCGCCGCCACCTTCGCAGGATGTGCCAGTCAACTAGGCAGATTGCCGGTTGCTTTGCCCAAGATCGCACAAAAAGCGCATTGTAAAATGGCAAATAATCAGCCCTATTCGGTGCGTCGAGGGGATAAAATTCGTGTCAGACCAACCGAAGGTGACAGACATACCCGTTATCGAGGTGCGCGACCTGCACAAGGCCTATGGCCAGCTTGAGGTGCTTAAAGGCGTTTCGCTGACTGCGCATCGCGGCGAGGTCATCTCGCTCATCGGGTCCTCGGGTTCCGGAAAGTCCACGCTGCTGCGCTGCTGCAATCTTCTGGAGCACAGCCAGCAGGGCGAGATATTGTTCAAGGGTGAAGCGGTGCATTGGAAGGGCACCGGCCTGCACCGACACCCCGCCGACAAGCATCAGGTCATCCGCATCCGCACCAATCTGGCGATGGTGTTCCAGCAGTTCAATCTCTGGTCCCACCTCACGATTCTGCAAAACGTCATGGAAGCGCCGCTGACCGTTCTGCGCCGCGACCCGGCCGAGGTCGAGGATGCGGCGCGCCGATATCTCGACAAGGTCGGCATCGGCGACAAGTGTGACGCCTTCCCGGCCCAGCTATCGGGCGGCCAGCAACAGCGCGCCGCCATCGCCCGCGCGCTCTGCATGGAGCCGACAGCGCTCTTGTTCGACGAACCGACCTCGGCGCTCGACCCCGAGTTGGAGCAAGAGGTCGTCAAGGTCATCAAGGCGCTGGCCGAGGAAGGCCGCACCATGATCCTCGTGACCCATGACATGCGGCTTGCCGCCGATGTGTCGGACCACACCATATTCCTGCATCTGGGCCGGATCGAAGAAGAAGGCCCGCCAGATCAGGTCTTCGGCCACCCGAAGACCGAACGGCTGCAACAGTTCCTGAGCGCGACCGTTGCCGCCTGACCGATAAAAAGCAGCTCATACAAAAACCGGGAGACTTCCATGAAAAAACTTCTCACCACCGCCGCCGCGCTGGTCCTGACCGCAGGCATCGCCGGGGCGCAGACCGTCCGCATGGGCACCGAGGGCGCCTATCCTCCGTACAATTTCATCAACGACAAGGGTGAGGTGGACGGGTTCGAGCGCGAGTTGGGCGATGAGCTTTGCAAGCGCGCCGCGCTGACCTGCGAATGGGTCACCAACGACTGGGATTCGATCATCCCGAACCTCGTCTCCGGGAACTACGACACGATCATCGCCGGCATGTCGATCACCGAGGAGCGCGACAAGGTCATCGACTTCACGCAGAACTACTACCCGCCCACCGCCTCGGCCTATGTCGCCTTGAGCGCGGACGCCGACCTCAAAGGCACGATCGCCGCGCAGACCGCAACCATTCAGGCCGGCCACGTCGCAGAAAGCGGCGCGACCCTGCTCGAATATCCGACGGCGGATGAAACCATCGCGGCGGTGCGCAACGGCGAGGCCGACGCGGTCTTTGCCGACAAGGATTTTCTCGTTCCGATCGTCGCGGAATCGAATGGCGAGCTGACGTTCGCGGGCGAAGACGTGAAGCTTGGCGGCGGCATCGGCATGGGCCTGCGCGAAAGCGACAGCGAGTTGAAAGCCAAGTTCGACGCCGCAATCCAGTCGATGAAGGACGACGGCACGCTGAACACCATGCTCAAGAAGTGGTTCGGCGACGAAGCGCTGGTGTTCTGATCCTCAAGGGCGGGGCCATGCGGCCCCGCCCGCTTGCCTTGGGGCACCCTAGCACATGTTCGCATACTGCGCCGATCCCGCGTCGCTCGACGGTCTGAGCTGGCTTCTGTGCTACCTGACCACGGGCAAGCACATGCTGCTCTATATCTCGCTCGGGATCGTCCTTCTTCTTCTCTTCATCACCGCACCTGTCGCCCTTGCCTTCGGCTTTGGGGGCGCCATGGCAGCGCGGTCGCATATCGCGCCGGTCCGCTGGCTCGGCAAGGCCTATACCTCGATGGTGCGCGGCGTGCCGGACATCATTTTCTTTCTCTTCGTGCCGATCGCGATCGATCAGGGTTTTGAATGGGTGCGCCATAAGGTCAAATGCCCCGACTGGGATCAGCCGGTCTGGCAGGGCAGCGATTTCGTGGTCTGCGCGGCGGCGAAGCTGCCCCTGTCGACAAGCCCGCAATGGGTCCATGAGAGCTATGGCTTCTTCCTGGCCGTCCTGGCGTTTTCCGTCGTCTTTGGTGCCTTCGCGGCCAATGTGATCTATGGCGCGATGCAGGCGGTTCCGCGCGCCCAGTTGGAAACCGCCGAGGCCTACGGGATGAGTCACCGCCAAGCGTTCCGCCGCATCCTTGTGCCGCAGATGTGGGTCTATGCGCTGCCCGGCCTTTCGAACCTCTGGATGATCCTCATCAAGGCGACGCCGCTTCTCTTCCTTCTCGGGGTGCGCGACATCGTCTACTGGGCGCGGGAACTTGGCGGGTCCAAGACCACGCAATTCGAATATCCGCATCCCGACTGGCGGCTCTACTACTTCCTCGCGCTTCTCGTCTTCTACCTTCTGATGACCTCGGTTTCCGATCGGGTGCTGCGCCGCATTACCGCGCGGCTCAGCCACGGTCAGGCGACGTTGGCCGGTGAGCAGCAGAGAAAGGCCGCGGCATGACCTGCTGGGAGACTGTCCAGAACTATGGTCTGCGCTCCATCGGCCTTGGCGAGCGTCTACTGCCGAGGACCGATTTCACGCTCTGCGAGCATGTCACGCTGATCGGCTCGGGCCTGATCTGGAACCTCTATTTCGGTATTCTGGCGCTGTTCTTCGGGTTCTTTCTTGCCAATGCGGTGGCGCTGGCGAAGGCCAGCGACAGTCCCTGGCTGCGCAAACCCGCCGAATGGTTCATCTATATCTTCCGTGGCTCGCCGCTTTTCATCCAGTTCTTCCTGGCCTACGAGAGCTTCGTTCTGTTGCCCCGTACCGGCATCGACATTCCCCTGGGCTTCACCACGATCACGGTGGCGACCTCATGGCTGTCCAAGGCCTGGGCCGGGGCGCTGATCGTTCTCTTTCTCAACACCGCCGCCTATTCGGCCGAGATCTTCTATGGCGCGCTGCGGTCGGTGCCGAAGGGCGACCTCGAAGCCGCGGATGCCTATGGCATGTCCGGCTGGCCCCGGTTTCGTCGAATCATCTGGCCGACGATGATGCGCCTCGCTTGGCCTGCCTACACCAATGAGGCGATCTTTCTTTTTCACGCTACCACGCTGGTCTATTTCTCGGGATTCCCGGCCTTCCAGCAGCGCGGCGACAGTCTCTACTACGCGACCTATTTCGCGTCCAAGACCTTCAATCCCTTCATCGCTTACCCGGTGATCGCGGCCTACTTCATCCTCCTGACCCTCGTCATCATCTGGGTTTTCAGCAGGGTCAATCTCTACCTCAACCGCCATCTGCCACAATCGGTGCGCAGCAGAATTCGCTTGCGTCCGCAGTTGATCCGATAGTATCCAATATTTGATCAAATTAATCGGACCGCGGAATAGCTATTTTCCGGACAGTTACAGGGGCAAAACGCCGCCTGACACCGATATGATCAAACGAGGAGCGCCCAAGGGCATGGGCCGTTTCTGCCTGTGGCGCCTATGGCCAGCCGGGGCGGTTTCGGGCCAGTCCCGGCATCAGGTGAGATGATGAAGAACTGGCTCAGAAAGCACCCCGAGGTGCGTACCATCCGCGTGGCCGCTGCCGACCTGAACGGCCAGCTGCGCGGCAAACGTGTTCCCGTCCGCTTCGCGGATGCGGTGGTGGAGAACGGAACACGCTTTCCGCTGTCTGTCCTCAACCTCGACATCTGGGGCGAGGATATCGAGGACAGCCCGCTTGTCTTCGACTCCGGCGATGCCGACGGCGTCCTCAAGCCGACCGAGCGCGGCTTCATGCCGATGCCCTGGCTTGACGCGCCGACAGCCCTGCTGCCGATCTGGATGTTCCGCGAAAGCGGCCAGCCCTACGAGGGCGACCCGCGCCATGCGCTTGCGCATGTCATCGCGCTTTACAAGGCGCGTGGCCTGACCCCGGTCTGCGCGATGGAGCTGGAATTCTTCCTGATCGACGACAGCGGGAAGAAGCTTCAGGTGCCGCCCTCACCGCGATCGGGCAAGCGCCGCAAGGCGGCCGAGATCATGTCGATCCGCGCGCTTGACGCCTTCGACACCTTCTTCACCGATCTCTACGATGCCTGCGAGGCGATGGACATTCCCGCCGACACGGCAATCTCGGAGAGCGGTCTCGGCCAGTTCGAGATCAACCTGATGCACCAGGACGACGCCCTGCGCGCGGCCGACGACGCCTGGCTTTTCAAGATGCTGGTCAAGGGCCTTGCCCGTCGCCATGGCTTCGCGGCGAGTTTCATGGCCAAGCCCTATGCAGACTACTCCGGCAACGGGCTGCACACCCACTTTTCCATCCTCGACAAGAACGGCAGCAACGTCTTTGACAACGGCGGCCATGACGGGTCCGCGATGCTGCATCAGGCGGTGGCGGGCTGCCTTGCGGCGATGCACGACAGCACCCTGATCTTCGCGCCCCATGCCAACAGCTACGAGCGGCTGGTGCCCGAGGCTCATGCCCCGAACGCGATCTGCTGGGCCTATGAGAACCGCACCTCGGCGATCCGCATCCCCTCGGGAAATCCCCGCGCGCGGCGGATCGAGCATCGGGTCGCGGGGGGCGACGTGAACCCCTATCTTTTGCTCGCCGCGATCCTCGGCGCCGCCCTCATCGGGATCGAGGATGCCCTGACGCCGCCGCCGCCGATCACCGGGAACGCCTATGCGCTCGACCTGCCGATCCTGCCGGAAACCTGGGAAGAGGCGATCAACGTCTTTGAGAAGAGCGCGATCATGCCGCGCATCTTCCCGCCCGAGTTGATCCGCAACCTCGTGATGACCAAGCGGCAGGAACTGCGCTACATCCAGGAACTGACCCCGGAAGAACAGACCGAAATCTACCTCGACACTGTCTGACGCCTTCGGTGCCGCTTGCGCGGCGGCACCACGCGGCGCTACGCTTTGCCAAACGGAACAAGATCTCAGCATGAAAATCGGCATTCTTCAGACGGGCCAGGCACCTGCGGTCCTCAAGGACAAGATGGGTGACTATCCCGACATGTTCATCCGGCTTCTGGCCGGCCGCGGGCTCGACTTCACGTCGTATCACGTCGAGGCCATGGAGTTTCCGCAAAGCGTCCACGCCTGCGACGGCTGGCTCATCACCGGATCGCGCCACGGGGCCTATGAGGATCACCCTTTCATCAAGCCCTTGGAGGACTTCATCCGCACGGCCTATGCCGAAAAGGTGCCGCTGGTGGGCATCTGTTTTGGCCACCAGATCATCGCCCAGGCGTTGGGTGGCAAGGTCGAGAAGTTCTCGGGCGGCTGGGCCATCGGCCCGCAGGACTACGATTTTGGCGATGAGACGGTCAGGCTGAATGCCTGGCATCAGGATCAGGTCGTCGAGAAGCCCGCTGCGGCAGAGACCATCGGCAGCAATACCTTTTGCGAACATGCGGCACTTCTCTATGGCGACCGCGCCTTCAGCGTCCAGGCCCATCCCGAATATGGCAACGACTTCATCGAGGGGCTGATGACGACGCGCGGCAAGGGCGTGATTGCCGACGACGTCATGGAGGCTGCGCGCGCGCGCTTTGCCGATAGCAATTCCTCTGCCGCGATCGCCGACCGGATCGCGGATTTCTTCAAGCAATCCCGCAACTGAACATAGTGTGACCCATGTCCGACTGGACCCAGAAACTGCCCAAGGCTGCCCAGGACTACATCGTCGGGCGCCGGCTCGACGAGGTGGAATGCTTGGTTTCCGACCTCGCCGGCGTGGCCAAGGGCAAGGCGATGCCCGCCTTCAAGTTCGCCAAGCAGAAATACTTCCACCTGCCCAACTCGATCTTCGCCCAGACCATCACCGGCGACTATGCCGACATGCCGGACGGCAGCGAGTTCACCGAACCCGACATGATCCTGACGCCGGACTTCTCGACGGCGACGGCGGTGCCGTGGTCGCCCGATGCCGCGCTCCAGGTCATCCATGACGTGAACGACCAGGAGGGCAACCCGGTTGCGATGGCGCCGCGCAACGTGCTCAAGCGCATCATCGCGCTTTATGCCGCCGAGGGCTGGCGGCCGATCGTGGCCCCCGAGATGGAGTTCTACATCGTCGCGCGCAATATCGACGCCAACCAGCCTATCATCCCGCCGATCGGCCGCTCGGGCCGCCGGATGATGGCCAACCAGGCCTATTCGATGTCGGCCGTGGACGAATACGGCAGCGTGATCGACGACATCTACGACTTTGCCGAGGCGCAGGGTCTCGAGATCGACGGCATCGTGCAAGAGGGCGGCGCCGGCCAGGTCGAACTGAACCTGAGCCACGGCGATCCGGTGGTGCTGGCCGACGAGGTCTTTTACTTCAAGCGCCTGATCCGCGAGGCGGCGCTGCGCCACGACTGTTTCGCAACCTTCATGGCCAAGCCGATCGAGGGCGAACCGGGAAGTGCCATGCACATCCACCAGTCGGTGGTGGACATCAAGACCGGGCAGAACATCTTTGCCGATCCGAAGGGCCGCGAAACCGATGCCTTCCTGCACTACATCGCGGGGATGCAGAACTACCTGCCGGCCGTGGTGGCGCTGATGGCCCCCTATGTGAACTCCTATCGGCGCTACGTCCCGGATTTCGCGGCGCCGATCAACCTTGAATGGGGCCGCGACAACCGGACCACGGGGTTGCGCATCCCGATCTCGGAGCCTAATGCCCGGCGGATCGAAAACCGGCTTCCGGGAATGGACTGCAACCCCTATCTCGGCCTCGCCGCGTCGCTTGTCTGCGGCTACATCGGGCTCAAGGAAAAGAAGATGCCGCGCCCGGAATGTAGCGGGAACGCCTATATCAACGCCGACGCACTGCCGACGACGCTTGGTGACGCGCTCGACATCTTTTCGGACTGCACCCCGGTGCGCGACGCCCTGTCGGCCGAGTTCTGCGACATTTATGAGGCGGTGAAGCGCAGCGAATACAAGGAGTTCCTCCAGGTCATCAGCCCTTGGGAACGCGAGCACCTTCTCCTGAACGTCTGACCCCCTCTGTCATCAAGATTTCACAGGCCGCCGAGAGGCGGCCTGTGGCCTTTCCGGTGCCGATCATGTATTGAAATCCGAAATCGGCAGTTTCAAAAAGGCGAAACGAATGGTCCACTCCACGCTGGCACTTGCCCCGATCAAAGCCCCCGATGTCTACCAGGCCGAGCCGATCCCCGCGGCCGCGCGTGTCGAGATAGAGCGGCTTTTGCAGACCGGCGACCTCTTCCGCTACACCGCAGCCGAAGGCGCACCGGTCGCGCGGCTGGAAGCAGAGTTCGCCACATTCCTCGGCGCGCGCTATGCGCTCGCCGTCTCGTCCTGCTCGGCCGCACTCTTCCTGGCGCTGAAGGCGCTGGACCTGCCGCGTGATGCGCGGGTCCTGATTCCGGCATTCACCTTCGCGGCCGTGCCCTCGGCGGTCCTCCATGCCGATTGCGTCCCGGTCCTGGTCGAGGTCGGAGAGACGCTGCGCCTTGATCTCGACGATTTCCACGCCAAACTTGACGACACGATCTCGGCCGTCCTCATCAGCCACATGCGCGGCCATACCTCGGACATGGACGCGATCATGGCGGCCTGCGACGCCAAAGGCATCCCGGTGATCGAGGATGCGGCCCATTCGCTTGGCACCGTCTGGTCGGGCCGGAATATCGGCACGATCGGCCGCATCGGCTGCTTTTCGTTCCAGTCCTACAAGATGGTGAACGCGGGCGAGGGCGGCATGTTCGTCACCGATGATCCGGAACTGGCAGCGCGTGCCGTCATCATGTCGGGGGCCTACGAGCACAACTGGAAGAAACATCCCGGCCTGCAGAACAGCTTCCATCACTGGCAGAACAAGCTGCCGCTTTATAACCTCAGGATGCAGAACCTTTCCGCCGCGGTGATCCGGCCGCAGATCCCGGAAATCGCGGCCCGCGTCGCGGCCGGGCGGCGCGGTCATGACCGGGTTGCTGCCCGCCTGTCGCAGCGCCGCTGGTTTGCCGTGCCCCCGGCCCTGCCGCAGGAGGAGCGCGCGCCGGATTCGCTTCAGTTCATGCTGCGCGGCTTTGAGAGCGATGACAGCGCCCGCGCCTTTCAGGCTGCCGCGGCCCGACACGGTGTCAGCGTTCAGGTGTTCGGCCTCTCCAAGGACAATGCCCGCGCCTTCTGGAACTGGCAGTTTCTCGGCGAGTTGCCGGATCTGCCGAAGACCCGCGCCATGCTGATGCGGGCCTGCGACCTGAGGTTGCCGACGCGGCTGACCGATGCGGAACTCGACAGCATCGCGGACGGCCTGATCGCCGCCGCGTCCGAGGTTCAGGCGGGCTGAGCCTCAGCACCGGCCCGAAACAAGGCGGCCCCGGATCGGATCCGGGGCCGCTGCCGTTTCCGCGCAGGATCGTGCGGTCAGAGCTTTGAGAGCTTGGCCTGCAACTCGGCGAGCTGCTTCTTGATCTCTGCCAGTTCATCGGCGTCCTGCGCCTTGGCCTTGCCCTTGGTCTTGCTGTCGGTCTCGTCCTCGTCCATCGCGGGCCCGGAGGAACCGGAAAAGCCGCCCATGATGGATTTGAGGAACGCCTGCTGCTGGCGTTGCAGCGCCTCGAACCCCGGCATCGAGGCCATCGGGTTCGGGAAGGTCGTCAGGTTCTCCATCAGCTTCGACTGGCCTTCACGCAACATCTCGAAACTCGCCGCAAGGAACTGCGGTACGACACTTTGCGCCTGCGTCGTGTAGCTGCGGACGAGGTCGGTCAGCACGCCGACGGGCAGCACGCTTTCGCCCCGGCTTTCGTGTTCCGCGACGATCTGAAGCAGATACTGCCGGGTCAGGTCGTCGCCGGACTTCAGGTCGATGATGCTGACCTCGCGCCCGTTGCGGATGAATGCGGCAATATCCTCAAGCGTCACATAGTCACTTGTTTCGGTGTTGTAGAGCCGACGACTGGCGTAGCGCTTTATCAGGAGCGGTTTCGCTTCTTCCGCCATGGATGTTCTCCCTCCGGCATTTTTCGGCATTGCAGCGAGATTAGGCTGCGCCGCAAAAAACTCAACAAAAAGAAACGGCGGCTGTGACGGCGGCTCTGTCGCCACCGCAACAAAAAAGCGGGCGCCATTGGCGCCCGCAAGTCTGACCGTCCGACAGGGAGGATGCGGAGGTCTTGGTAGGTAGGTCTTACTTGACCGAAGCGGCGGCTTTCTTCGCGGCGGTCGTCACGTCGGTGGACGCTTTCTTGACGGCAGCGGTCGCGTCTTCGGAGAAGTCCTTACCAGCGGCAAGCATCAGCTCGACGGTTTCCATCTGCGCTTTCTTCGCAACTTCGGCGAAGGCGGCGAGGTTTTCAGCGGCCATCTCGGCAGCGGCCGACGCGAAGTCGCTCAGCGCTTTGGAGTAATCGGTCGGTTCTTCACGAACTTTGGCGAGGCCGCCGACTTTCGCGATGGTGTCCTTGGTCCATTTGGACGAAATCTCGCTCGACTTCTCGGCGGCTTCAAGGGCGACCTTCGTCATCTTCTCGCCGAGCACGGCAGAGGTCTTGAAGGTGTCCTGCAGCGCTTTCGCGTCGAACGGGAAGGAAGCGGCCATGTCCTGCATGACTTTGGTAAAGTCTTGGGTCTTTTGCATCTCGGTATCTCCTGACAGAGTGGAAAGTGTTTGAATTCCTGCCACCGATATACATGCTGCAGCGCAGCATTTCAAGTCTTTTTGCTGCGCCGCAGCAGAAAATATCCCCGGCTACGGAAACAATCCCAAAATCAGACGCTTGGGCGCTCGCGCACATAAAGGCCTGGGGCCGGCTCGATCTCGGGGAAGCCCGACTCACCGATCTGACGCGCGGCGATCATCCGGCCGGCCCGGTGCGACATCCAGTCGAGCCAGCGCGGCCACCAGCTTCCCTTGTTGTAGACCGCCCCCTTCATCCACTCATCCGCCGTCTCTGTCAGAGCATCGTTGGTGTAATGTCCGTATTTCTCTTTCGTCGGCGGATTGACGATCCCGGCGATATGCCCGCTTTCCGACACGACAAAGGTCTTGTCCTTGGAGCCGAGCTGGCGAAAGCCGTTGAAGCAGCCCTTCCAGGGCGCGATGTGGTCAGCCTCGCAAGCGACCGCGAAGACCGGCTGTTTCACGTCGCCAAGCGCCAGGGTCTCGCCACAGATCGCGATCTGCCCGCGGGCAAGCTGATCGTCCTGGCAGATCCAGCGCAGATACTCGACGGCCATCCGCGCGGGCAGGTTGGTGCCGTCGCCGTTCCAGAACAGAAGGTCGAAGGCGGGCGGCTGCTCGCCCAGCATGTAGTTGCGGATCGCCGGTCCCCAAATCAGGTCGTTCGAGCGCAGGAACGAGAAGGTCCGGGCCATGAAATACTTGTCGAGATATCCATCCCGCGCCACCTGCTTTTCGATCCCGTCGACGAAATCGTCATCGAGGAACACCGACACTTCGCCCGGATCGGAAAAGTCGGTGAGGGTGGTGAAGAAGGTCGCCGACTTGACCGACTCATCCCCGCGCTTCTTCATGACGCCGAGCGCAAGCGTCAGAACCGTCCCGGCGATGCAGTATCCGACCGCGTTGACCTTCTTCACTCCGGTGATCTTCTTGACTGCGTCGATGGCCGCGAGGATGCCGTCCTCCACATAGTCGTCAAGGCCGACGTCGGTGTAGCTGCGATCGGGGTTCTTCCAGCTTGCGATGAACAGGGTGTAACCCTGATCGACGATGTACTTGATGAGGCTGTTGGCGGGCTTCAGATCGAGGATGTAGAACTTGTTGATCCAGGGCGGGAAGATCACGATCGGCGTTTCGTGCACCTTGTCGGTCGTCGGCTTGTACTGGATCAACTCAAGCATCCGGTTGCGGAACACCACCGCCCCCTCGGTCGCACCGATATTGTGCCCCACCTCGAACGCTTCGGGATCGGCGAGCGTGGGAAGAAAGTCACCGCGGTTCGCCTCGATATCGCGAACCAGGTTCTCAAGCCCTCTCACCAGGCTTTCGCCGTCGGTCGCGACCGCGCGTTCAAGGGCGTCGGGATTGGTGGCGAGGAAATTGGTCGGCGCCACCATGTCCATCATCTGGCGCGCGAAATGCTCCACGCGCTGGCGCTCATGCGGTTTCAGCCCGTCGATCTCGGCCACCGCACGGTGGATGGCTTCGACATTGCGCAGATACTGTTGCTTGACGAAGTTGAAGTAGGGATGGCTGTCCCAGAGCGGATTGGAAAAGCGGCGATCCCTGGGCGAGGGATCCGGCGGGACATTGATCTGACCCTCGCGCATGACCTTTTGCAGGTCCGCAAAATGGCGCAGCGTCTTGCCCCAGAAGGCCGCCTGCTGCTCGATCAGCTTGGCGGGATTGTCCACCGCCTCCCGCCAGTAGGCGGTCAGAGCGCGGGTATAGAGCCCCTGCCCCGGGGCCTCGACAGCGGGATTCGGCGCGCGCTTGTGCGCAAGCGCATTGACCAGCCTCTGGGTCAAATCTTCCATTTTCGCGATGTTTTCGTTCATTTTGTTCTGCTCGGCGGAGCCTTCCACAACATCTGTTGCCATCGCGACCAATCCTCCCTACTATACTGCACTGCAGCATTACGCCCTTTCGCCGGGTGTACAGAGTAAGCTTAAGCTGATGTGGGCGATAGAGGAACCACGATGAAGGGCATGTTTTCCTACGATCTCATGGAGAGCGCGCGAAACACCAATGAGTGGCTCGGCGCCTCGGCCCGTGCCTTCGCGTCCTATCCGGCCTGGGGCCTCGTACCGCATCCGATGTTCAAGGTCATGTCGGCCTGGGGCCGCGTGACCGAGCGCAGTTTCGCCCGCATGGTCATCAAGCCTGACTGGGGCTTGCGCACTGTCGTCGGCGACGACGGTCGCGACCATCTCGTGGAAATCGAAACGCTCGTCACGCGCCCCTTCGGCGATCTCATCCATTTCCGTGTCATCGGGCGTCAGGAACGCAGCCGCCGCGTTCTCCTCGTTGCACCGATGTCGGGCCACTATTCGACGCTGCTGCGCTCGACCGTGCAAAGCCTGCTGCCGGATTGCGATGTCTTCGTGACCGACTGGCGCAATGCCCGCGACATTCCGGTCAGTGCCGGCAAGTTCGACATCGAGGATTACACGCTCTACCTCGTCGAGTTCATGCGCCATCTCGGCTCTGACCTCCATGTCGTGGCGGTCTGCCAGCCCGCACCGCTGACGCTGGCCGCAACCGCCTATCTCGCCGGGGCCGATCCCACGGCACAGCCACGCTCGCTGACCCTGATCGGCGGCCCGATCGACCCCGACGCCGCCCCGACCGAAGTGACCGACTTCGGCCGTCGGCTGACCATGGGACAGCTTGAACACCTGGCCATCCAGCGCGTCGGTTTCAAGTATGCCGGGACCGGGCGGCTCGTCTATCCGGGCCTGCTGCAACTCGCCTCCTTCATCTCGATGAACATGGACCGCCACAGTCAGGCCTTCTCGAACCAGATCCTGCGGGCCTCGAAAGGTGAGGCGTCAGAGCGCGACGCCCACAACCGCTTCTATGACGAATATCTCTCGGTCATGGACATGACGGCGGAGTTCTATCTCTCGACCGTGGAGCGGGTGTTCAAGAACCGCGAGATTGCCCGCAACGTTTTCACCGTGAACGGCGTCCATGTCGATATCGGCGCGATCACCGATGTCGCGGTGAAGGTCGTCGAGGGCGAAGAAGACGACATTTCCGCCCCCGGCCAGTGCCTCGCGGCGCTTGGCCTCTGCACCGGTCTGCCGGAGTCCATGAAGGCGAGCCATGTGGAGCCGGGCGCCGGCCACTACGGTATCTTCGCCGGCAAATCCTGGCGCCAGAACATCCGACCGCTGGTCCTGCGCTTCATTGATCAGAACAGCGGCGCCCGCCCCGACCGCAAGGCTGCCAAGTCGACGATCCGCGCCGTCTGAGCGTCAGAGCCGCCCGGCCCAGTCAACGATCCGGGCCGCAACCGGTGCGGTCATCGACGGGCTGAGCGCATCACCTGCAATGAGATGAGAGTTGGGATCGTCGGTCGCGCCGACCGTGATCTTCTCGACCGTCGCCGACCCGCCCCATCCTGCGGCAAGGGCTTCGGTCGCCTCGGGCGACACGACCTGATCCTGCGGCGAGAAGAGGAACAGCGCGGGGGGCCGGAGGCCGGAATAGTCCTGCGCGACGGCATGGCGGACCAGCGCCGCCATCGGCAGCAGGGCGACAGTCGGGTAGCAGGTCGTCCAGAACCGCGCCTGCACCGCGTTCAAAGGCTGAAAGCAGCGCTCCTCTCCGGCCACCGCCGCGACCCATCGCCGCGCCATCGGTCCGTCAAGCAGCCTTGCGGCCAGCGCCTGCAGCCCGAAATTCGGCGAGATGAAGACGATCCCGTCGATCTTGCCCGCAAGCTCCGGCTGCAATGCCGCCTCGGCCGCAAGTGTCCCGCCGGTCGAGGTTGCGATCACCAGCACCCGCGCGCCGATCCGCCGCCCGATCGCCAGCGCCTCGGCGGTGTCGATCATCCAGTCGTTGACCGTCGGCCCGGCGAACCGGTCGGGGCCTAGGCCATGCCCGGCGAGCCGCGCGAAATAGAGGTTGGCGCCAAGCGCCGCCGCCACCCGGTCCGGCACCGGCCGGATTTCCTCGGCGGTTGCGGAAAAGCCGTGCAGATAGACCACGGCCCACGGCGTCTGCGCGCCCCTCGCCCTGGCCCAGTGGATGCGCTTTTCCGCCCCCGGAACGATGCCACCCACGGTCGCTTCCCGATGTGCGAGATAGCTGTCGAGATCGGCTGGCAGCGCCGCCGCATCAAAGACCGGGATCACATCCACCGGCTCGCGCGGGCCGATCTGCCAGAAGACCGATCCCGCAACGGCAAGGCCCACAAGAACCAGCGTGAGCAACCGCACGATCTTACGCATGGCCACATCTCTGCAAAACCTTCAGGACCGAAAGCTCGATCAGCTTCAGGCACTCGGGCGTTGAGAACCGGTGATCGGCGCCCTTCACCACCGTCAGCCGGATATCCGGACCGGACGCATGTTCGATCAGCCGCACCGCGGTGGCCAGCGGCACCTCGGCGTCGGCGGTCCCCTGAACCATGCGGACCGGCATCGGCAGCGGCAACGGCCGGGTCAGCACGAGGTGCTGCCGCCCGTCGTCGATCAGGCGCCGGGTGATGACATAGGGCGCGTCGGAATAGGTTGACGGCACCGCCAACTGCCCCGCCGCGATCAGCGTCCGGCGCTGATCCTCGGAAAATTCCGCCCACATCGTCTCGGTGAAATCCGGCGCCGCCGCGACCGTCACCAATCCTGCCACCGTCTCGGGATGCTCGCGCGCCATCAGCAGCGAAATCCAGCCGCCCATGGACGAGCCGACCAGAACCTGCGGCCCCGTCGTCAGTGCAAGGATCGCCGCCCGCGCGTCGGCGAACCAGTCACCGATGCAGCCGTCGCGGAAATCGCCAGATGAGGTGCCATGCCCCGAATAGTCGAAACGCAGGAAGGACCGCCCCGTGGCGCGCGCCCAAGCCTCCAGCGCCAGCGCCTTGGTTCCCTCCTTGTCCGACCGGAATCCGCCAAGGAACACGATGCCGGGTCCCGTTCCCGCGCTGCGGTCATAGGCGATCCGCCGACCTTCCGGCGTCTCCAGATAGGCGCTCATCTCATCCCCCTGCTTCTTCAGTGCCACAGATACCCCCCGGGGTCCGGTGGTGGAACCCCCGGTATCGCCCGTTGACTTCGCCGCGGCGATTGACGATGAAAGCGCCAAGAAACCCGCAACCGGGCGTTCCGTGGGCGCCAAACCGACGAGGAGCATGGGCCATGACCCAGATTTCCCTGACCTTCCCCGATGGCAATTCGCGTGACTATGCGCGCGGCGTGACCCCCGCCGAAGTGGCGGCCTCCATCGCCCCCTCGCTCGCCAAGGCAGCGATCTCGGCCTCGGTCGATGGCCGTCACTGGGACCTCGCCTGGCCGATCGGGGCGGATGCGAAGATCGCCATTCACACCATGAAGGACGAGGCGCAGGCGCTCGAACTCATCCGCCACGACTTCGCCCATGTCATGGCCCGCGCGGTGCAGAAGCTCTGGCCCGAGGTCAAGGTCACCATCGGCCCGGTGATCGAGAACGGCTGGTACTACGACTTCGACCGCGCGGACCCCTTCACCCCCGAGGATCTCGGCGCGATCGAGAAGGAAATGAAGGCGATCATCAATGAACGCGACCCGGTCCGCACCGAGGTCTGGGACCGCGCCCGCGCCATTGCCCACTACGTCGCCAAGAACGAACCCTTCAAGGTCGAGCTGATCGAGGCGATCCCCGGCGACGAACCGCTGCGCATGTACTGGCACGGCCACTGGCAGGATCTCTGCCGGGGGCCCCACCTCCAGCATACCGGCCAGCTTCCGGCCGATGCCTTCAAGCTGATGTCCGTCGCCGGCGCCTACTGGCGCGGCGATCACCGCAACAAGCAGCTTCAGCGCATCTATGGCGTCGCCTTCAGGAACCGCGACGACCTCAAGGCCTATCTCACCATGCTGGAAGAGGCCGCGAAGCGCGACCACCGCAAGCTCGGGCGCGAGATGGAGCTTTTCCATCTTCAGGAAGAAGCCCCCGGCATGGTCTTCTGGCACCCGAACGGCTGGACCATCTACCGCGCGCTCGAAGACTACATGCGCCGCCGCCTGCGGAAATCGGGCTACAAGGAGATCAAGACGCCCCAAGTGGTGGACCGCGTGCTCTGGGAACGCTCGGGCCATTGGGAGGCCTACCGCGAGAACATGTTCATCGTCGAGGTGGACGAGGAAGGCGCCAAGGAAAAGCGTGTCAATGCGCTGAAGCCGATGAACTGCCCCTGCCATGTCCAGGTCTATAACCAGGGCCTCAAGTCCTACCGCGACCTGCCCCTGCGCCTCGCCGAATTCGGCTCCTGCCACCGCTACGAGTCGTCGGGGAGCATGCACGGCCTCATGCGGGTGCGCGGCTTCACCCAGGACGACGCCCACATCTTCTGCACCGAGGACCAGATCGAACAGGAATGCGCGAACTTCATCGCCCTTCTGTCGTCGATCTACCGCGACCTCGGCTTTGCCAAGTTCGACATCAAGCTCTCGACCCGCCCCGAGGTGCGCGTGGGCAGCGACGAGATCTGGGACAAGGCTGAGGCGGCCTTGGAAAACGCCGTGCGCAAGGTGACGAACGACTACCAGATCGACCCCGGCGAAGGTGCCTTCTACGGGCCGAAGCTCGACTTCAAGCTGACCGACGCGATCGGGCGCGAATGGCAGTGCGGCACCTTCCAGGCCGATTTCAACCTGCCGGTGCGGCTTGGCGCCGAATATGTCGGCGAGGACGGGGCCAAGCACCGCCCGGTGATGCTGCACCGCGCGATCCTTGGCAGCTTCGAGCGCTTCATCGGGATTCTCATTGAGAACTACGCCGGCAAGCTGCCGTTCTGGCTTGCGCCGCGGCAGGTCGTCGTCGCCTCCATCGTCTCGGACGCCGACGACTATGTGGCCGAGGTGGTGGCCAAACTCGTCGCCGCCGGGCTCAGGGCCGAGGCCGACACGCGGAATGAAAAGATCAATTACAAGGTGCGCGAACATTCGGTCGGCAAAGTGCCGGTGCTTCTGGCCATCGGCATGAAGGAAGTGCAGGAGCGGAGCGTGTCAGTCCGACGCCTCGGCGAAGCACAGACCGAAACGATGGCGCTGGACGATGCGCTGGCGCAGCTCCAAAGCGCTGCGACCCCGCCCGACCTCATCTGAGGTTCCGCCAAAGTCCGGCGCGTCAGCGCATCACAGACCGCCCCGGCTGTTTCTGCGCCGCCCCGCTGTCACGCGACCGCCTTTTCGCGCGTCGCGCAATATCCGCATTAGCCCAACAATCTTGATTTTCTCGTGAAATTCGCGATCATTTCCTTGCGTGACCGCAGACTTTCCTACCGCTCCCTCCATCGGGGCAGCCGGAAGAGACGAAAGACCTGGCTGCACGACCCCGGGTAATGGCGCCCGGGAGTATCTGATCGGGAGTAAACGGATGGCCACCGGCACGGTGAAATGGTTCAACGCGACAAAGGGTTTCGGCTTCATCGCCCCGGATGACGGCGGCAAGGATGTGTTCGTGCACATCTCCGCGGTCGAGCGGGCGGGGCTGAAGACGCTCGCCGACAACCAGAAGGTTGCCTACGAGATGCTGGCCGGCCGCGACGGCCGGTCCTCTGCGGGTGATCTCAGGATACTCTGACCCCGCATCACGCAGATGGCATGGCCCGCGCCGCGCAGGCCATGCCTCATCTCAGAACCTCGGCCTGCACCGCCGCAGCCCAGCCGAGCCACAAGCGCCCGCCCGCTTCGATCACCGGACGCTTCATCAGCGCCGGATGCTGAGCCAGCAGCCACTCCGGGGCTGCCGTCCGCGCCGCAGCGCCAAGCCCGCGCCAGGTCGTCGAGGCGCGGTTGATGAGCCGATCGCCGAACGCTGCCAGGAATCGCCTCCGCTCATCAGCCGTGAGCGGTGCGGCCCGGACATCACGGAACGTTACAAACCGTCCGGCCGATTCGAGCGCCTTGCGCGCCTGACGGCAGGTATCGCAGGTGGTGAGGCCATACAGGATCACCTTTTGCGTGTGCTCGGACATGAATTTCCCCTCAAACAGGAACGTCGGAGATTCGTCGCGTCACCCCTCAGGCCGCGCCGCATCGTTGCACGATCGCAATCGGCGACATCCCGCCCGAGAGACGACCAGACGCGGCCGCGATCGGCAAGAATCCGACCATCGTCGGCAAAAATCCGAATGCGGCTTTTCCGTCACAGAACCGGTCCTTGCTGCACCGAGACGCAGGGTTTATCCCGGTTGTGCCACTGGGGGCAATCGGAACACGCGGGGCTTCCCGCACCGAAGTTGACGGCGCCGGATCACGCGGTCGTCGAACGAATGGGGTGTGTCATGACCAGATTCAATGTGTCTGACGAGTTGATTGATCGCTTGTCTAGTGAGACCGGACGTCGCCTGACGGATCAGGCGCGCCAAGGTCGCAGACGCTTGCTGACGCGGATATCGCAGTTCGCGGTCACCATTACCTATGACGGTGTCGCGACGGAGGAGCTGACCTTCACCGCTGCGCCGACGCTTGGGCAGATCGCGGCGCGGGCGGGGGAGAATGCCTTTGTCGTTGCCATCAGGTTGAAACGCAAAAGCCTGCGCGAGCGGCTCGGGTTCAGGCAGCCGCTCGCGGCCGAGTAGACTACCGGAATTCCCGACTGTCGCGCCGCGCCGGGGCGGGGCAGACTGCGAATGTGGCGTAAAGCCCCCTGTCCTTTGCATGACGGGCGGTCCCGGGGTAACGGTTCCCAGATCGGGGTCACGGCCCGAGGGGCGGGCCCCCTCCCGGCCCGCCCCGACGATCTCGCTCCCCGACCTAAGACCGCGATTCCCGTGCGGGACGGCAACAATCACCGCGACCTGCCGCCGCTGTTCTCGCGGCTTCGACGCAGCGCCGGAAATCGGTGCCAGATTCGCCCTAAACTTGCCACATTCCTGCAAGCAGCGCAGAGTTGCCCGAGGGGAACAGCGTCAGGGTCGGAGAGGCATGATGTCGGTCGAAGGCGGAACCAGTGATTTCATCAACCGCGTGCGGCAGCGGCACCAGGGCACGGCCCCGCGGCAGCCGCAGACTCGGCGGACCTTTGTCGTCCACATCTCCCGCGACGGCAGGACCACCGAAGCGCTGATCTTCGACACCGCCCCCAATATCGGCGCAATCGCCGCACGGGCGGGGACCGAGGCCTTCGTGATCTCGCTCGACGTGATCGAACACGCGAGAGAGGATCATCTCGCCGCCGAATGAGCTTGTGGTGCCGGAACACAGCGTCGGGTTTGCGTCATTTTCCCGTCGTGCATCCGTAGTTTCGCCGTAGCGACAGCAAGCACGGTCGTCTGCCGCGCAGCCCGTCCGGCACCTTCCCGATCTGCCCAGATCTTGCCCCAGGATGCCGCGTTAAGACAGCGCGCGGATCGCCTGCGCGCGCCGGGTTCATGTTTCAAGTGTGGCAGCGATGCGTGATGGCGGGCGCAAGCCCGCTAGCCGCGACAGGCGGCCCCGGCGCCGAGCGC
>JBGSNN010000006.1:0-6700 GCA_041739655.1 Albidovulum sp.
GGCGCGACGCTGCTTGCGATCGCCGCCGCCGCGATGGCGCGCGACGGCGACGGGCGGCTTGCGAGCCTGACGCTGCTCGCCGCCCAGACCGATTTCACCGAGGCGGGCGAGCTCACGCTGTTCATCGACGAGGCTCAGGTCGGTTTTCTCGAACGCATGATGGCGCAGCAGGGGGTGCTGGACGCGCGGCAGATGGCGGGGGCATTCCAGCTCTTGCGATCGCACGACCTGATCTGGTCGCGGATGGTGAGGACGTATCTCATGGGCGAGCGGCCCGAGATGTTCGATCTCATGGCGTGGAACGCCGACGCGACGCGGATGCCCTACCGGATGCATTCCGAATACCTCCGCCGGCTATTCCTGAACAACGAACTGGCGTCAAGCCGCTACACGGTCGAGGGGCGCCCGGTCTCGCTCCGCGACATCCGCGTGCCGGTCTTCGCGGTGAGCACCGCGGCCGATCACGTGGCGCCCTGGCGCTCGGTCTACAAGATCCAGGCGCTCACCGACGCCAACGTTACCTTCGTCCTGTCGAACGGCGGGCATAATGCGGGCATCGTCAGCCCGCCCGGCAATTCCCGACGCGAGCACCAGATCGCCACACACCAGGAAAACGAGAACTATGTCGATCCCGACATGTGGCAGCGGACGGCGGCGCATCACGAAGGATCCTGGTGGCCATGTTGGCTGGACTGGCTCGGACGCCACGCGGGCGATCCGGTCGAACCGCCGGGCCTGGGCGCGCCGCGCCGGGGGTTGAAACCGCTCTGCGACGCGCCGGGAACCTATGTATTCGGGAAATGACGGCAAGGAGGACGCGCGAATGGCCAGTCTCGACCTGAAGGACCGCAAGGGGCTCGTCGTCGGCATCGCCAATGAACACAGCCTCGCTTGGGCCGCCGCCCGGCAGTTTCGCGATGCGGGCGCCGATCTGGCGGTGACCTATCTGAACGACAAGGCGCGGCCTTTCGTGCAGCCGCTCGCCGAGGCGGTGCATGCGCCGATCTTCCTGCCCTGCAACGTCAAGGCCCCCGGCGAGCTCGAGGCGGTGTTCGCGGAGATCGCGGCACGATGGGGCCGGCTGGATTTCGTGCTGCATGCCATCGGCAGCGTTCCCAAGGAAGACCTGCATGGCCGGCTGACCGATTGCTCGGCCGAGGGGTTCGCCGAAGCGATGCTGGTGTCGTGCCATTCGTTCATCCGCATGGCCCGGCTGTCCGAGCCGCTCATGCCGGCGGGCGGCAGCCTGATGACGCTGAGCTATTACGGTGCTGAGAAGGTGGTGGAGCACTACAACGTCATGGGGCCAGTCAAGGCAGCGCTGGAATCCTCGGTCCGCTATCTGGCCCATGAACTCGGAGGCAGGGCGATCAGGGTCAACGCCATCTCTGCCGGCGCGGTGCGGACCCGCGCAGCATCGGGGATCGAGCATTTCGACGAGTTGATCGAGGAATCCGTCAAGAAGGCGCCACTGCGCCGGATTGTCGATCCCGACGAGGTCGGTCGCGCGGCCCTGCTGCTGGCAAGCGACTACACGACCGCCGTGACTGGCGAAATCCTGCATGTCGACGCCGGGTTCCATGTCGAGGGCATGGTGTTCCACTGACCCGGTCCGTGGCGGTCACGCAGGGCGCGCCCGCAGCGGCAAGTGTGCCGCGTGGTCCGGCGTCTGCCGTCACACCGTCTGCTTGCGGGTCATGCGTCTTTCCGTAACCCCGATCTGCGTCCACTGCGACACGGGGGCTTGACCTTTCCCCTGCTGGAAGCCGTATGCAGGTAATCGGGAAACAGCGCGAATCGGATCGGCCAAAAAGGTCGATGCCTCTTTGCGGTGGGCCATGGACACTTTTCGCACCCGGATCGAGTGGCTGCCGGAACGGCGATGGTGAAAGCTGTCGCCATCGGAGAGCGGGACGCACTCAAGGAGCGGCTTCGCGCCGCCGGAAGGTGGCAAAGGCCGCTCCGCAAGATGAAAGGAGTTTCCGATGGCCGGGAACATGAGCGCCAGCAGGTCGCCGGCCGGCGCCGAGGTGATTTCAGCAGGTGGCAGGAGGGATTTTCTTTACTTCGCGACGGCGGCGACGGGCGCCGTCGCCACCGCCGCTGGTGTCTGGTCGCTTGCCGACAGCATGAATCCGAGCGCTGATGTGGAAGCATTCTCCACCGTCGAGGTCGATCTCTCTGACCTAGCGCCCGGCGCCAGGATTACGGTCAGATGGAACGGACGGCCGGTTTTCGTCGACCACAGGACCGAACGCAGAATTGCTGCCGCCCGTGCCGATGACGGCAATCCGGATCTGATCGACCCGGCAACGGACGCCGAACGTGCGCAACGGCCCGAATGGCTGGTCCAAATCGGTGTGTGCACACATCTCGGCTGCATTCCGCTTGGTCAGGCCGAGTCCGATCCTCGTGGGGACTGGGGCGGATGGTTCTGCGTCTGCCACGGGTCGGTCTACGATTCTGCGGGCCGGATTCGCAGAGGCCCGGCGCCGCGCAACCTGGATCTGCCGCCCTACGAGTTCGTTTCGGACACCGTGCTGCGTATCGGGTAGACTAGGAGTACAAATCCGACAGCGTGCCGCGGGCGGCGTCGAGCGTCCGGTTGCCGGACGGCAGATCGCAGAAAAATGTCACGCCCCGGCCTTTTGGGGCGGACGGCGGGCAAGCACGACAAGACCAAGCGCCAGCACGACCAACCGAGGAGAGGAGAGGGGATGCAAGCCAGCGACATCATGACCAAGGCTCTTGTGACCGCGACGCCCGACACACAGATCGACGAGGTCGCGCGGCTGATGACCGAGCAGGGCATCAGTGGCGTGCCGATCGTCGACGAGGATGGCGCCGTCATCGGGATCGTCAGCGAAGGCGACCTCTTGCGCCGCGTCGAGGGTGCGGCCGACCGTCCGCGTGGCCGGCTGGCGCGGCTGTTCCTCGGCGACGGACTTTCGGCAACGGACTTCGTTCAACTGCGCGGACAATACGCGCGCGACGTGATGACCCGCGACGTGGTCACCGTGCCGCCGGACATGCCGGTGGGCGAAATCGCGCACCTGCTCCAGGCCAAACACATCAAGCGCGTGCCCGTGGTGATGGGCGGTCGACTGGTCGGCCTTGTAAGCCGGGCCAACCTCCTGCACGCGCTGGCCCAGTCGCCGCGTCACCCGATGCCACCAGGCGCCGATGACGCGGCGCTGCGCGACGCCCTACTGGAGGAAATCGGCAAGGTGCCAGGGATCATCATGGCCCATATCCAGGTAATCGTGCAGCACGGCAAGGGCGTTGTGCGCGGACTTGTCGCGAGTGAAGCGCAGCGACAGGCCACGCGCGTGGCCGCCGAAAGCGTGGGGGGGCTCGATGCGCTTGAGGTCGAGATCGGCATCGCGCCGGACTGGATATGGGGGACCTGAGGTGGGCGGTCGGGGCGTCTCGCGCAGGAATGTTCGGCGGGGGGGTTCGTGTTCCTGCTGAGTTTCAGATCGGCTCTACAACAGCCAGGGCGCAGCTTGCTCGTGCTTCTAACCATTGCCGCCGTCGTGGCCGAAATCCTGATCCTCGAGGGGTTTCTGGCGGGCAGCTATACCCAGCTTCGCCGCGCGGTGATGAACCGCGGCGGCGACGTGATCGTCGCGCAGGCGGGCATCCGCAATTTTCTCGCCGCGCGTTCAATCCTGCCGCAGCAGACCCGCGCGGCGGTCGAGGCGGTGCCGGGTGTCGCGGCCGCGTCGCCGCTCGCGCTCCTGTCGTTCATATACGAAAGGGACGGGCGGCTGACGCCGGTCATCGTCCTTGTGACGGATGACACGGGTGCGGCCGCCAGCCTCATCAGCGGCCGGCAGGCCACCGGCTCGGCCGAGATCGTGATCGACCGGGCACTGGCGCAGCGTTACGGCCTTGCGACCGGCGACGTGATGACGCTCGCCGAATATGACTTCACGATTGTCGGGGTCGCCGACGGCGCGGCCGCGCTGTTCACGCCGTTCGCCTTCATGAGCTTCGATGGGCTGATCGACTTCTACTTCGAATCGGACGTGGCGGCCGACATCGCCGCGTTTCCGCTCTTGAGCTTCCTTCTGGTCGAGATCACGCCCGGGGCCGATCCGGGCGAGGTCGCGGCGGCGATCCGCGCCGCGGTGCCCGATGCCGAAGCCATGCGTCCGGCCGATCTGGCCGAAAACGATGTCGGCCTTGGCCGCGAACTGCTGGCGCCAATCCTGAACCTGCTGCTGGCGCTCAGCTACGCTGCGGGCGCGCTTGCGATCGGTCTGTTCATGTTCGTCGGCGTCCGCGGCCGGCGCAAGAGCTTCGGCGTGCTACGTGCGCTCGGTTTCACGACGCGGCATCTGGTCGCCGGGGTCGTTGCCGAGGCGGTCGTCGTTACGGTGCTGGCAATCCCGTTCGGGGTTCTGCTGGCGCGGGGTTTCGCGATCATGCTCCAGTCCAACACGCCCGTATATCTGGTCGAGATCGGCGCACCGGCCATTCTGCTCCGTACCTCCGTTGTGGTTCTGGGGCTGGCCGTGATCGGGGCGCTCAGCCCGCTGCGCAGCCTGATGCGGCTCGACCCGGCTTCGGCGTTCAGGGGTTGATAATGCTGCACTGGGTCTTCCGCGAGATGATATCGGCGCCGCAACAACTGATGGCCAGCATCGCCGCCGTGGCCAGCGCTCTTACGCTGCTCCTGTTCTTCGAGGGGGTCTTCACCGGCGAATCCGAACAGATCGTCGCGCTGATCGAGCGGACCGAGGCGGATGTCTGGGTGATGCAGAAGGGTGTGGGCAACATGCATATGACCACCTCCTTCGTCGCGGACTGGAAGGTGGAGGCGGTGGCCGATCTGGACGGCGTCGCGAAAGTCACGCCGATTCTCTACCTGAATTCGGTGATGCAGGCGGAGGGGCGGAACTGGTTCTCGTTCGTCGTCGGGCTGGAGAAGGGCGATCCGCGGGCCGGCCCCTGGGCGCCGGCGGCGGGCGCGAGGCTTCCCGGCCCCGGCGAGGCGATTGTCCCGGACGTGCTGGCCCGCGATGCCGGGCTGGCGATAGGCGACGCCATCGGCATCGCCGGGCGCGACTTCACCGTCGCCGGCCTGTCTGCGGACACTTTCTCGATGGCAAATTCGGTGACCTTCGTGACGATGGCGGATCTGGCCGACATCATGTCGAGCGTCGGAGCGGTCAGCTACATGTTGGTCGACGCCGATCCCGGCACCGATGCAGCGGCGCTGGCCGAGCGGATCCGGATGGAGGTGGATGAGGTCAACGCACTCCCCGCCGCGGCCTTCGCGGCGCGCGATTTCTCGATCGCCGTGCAGATGGGGCTCGAGATCGTCTGGATGATGACGCTGATCGGCGGTGCGCTCGCCGTGCTCCTGACGAGCTTCGTCGTCTATTCGCATGTCTCGGACCGCGAACGTGAGATCGCCATGATGAAGGCGCTCGGCGTACGCGACCGGGCGATCTATGGCGCGATGCTGGTGCAGGCGCTGGCCATCGGGCTCGCGGCCTTCGCGGTGGCGTTCGGCGTAATCCTCATCGCGATCCCGCTCACCGGGGCGTTCATGCCGAAGGTGAGCCTCGCGCTGTCTTCGGACGCTGTGCTGCGCACCGGCGCCGTGGCCGCCGTCACATCGCTCCTCGCCGGCGCGATCCCGGTCCGGCGGGTGCTCTCGGTCGATCCGGTCTCGGCCTTTCAGCAATGAGGCTGCCATCATGACACCCCCGGTTCTGCACGCCGAGCATCTCGCCAAGAGTTTCGGCAAGGGTCGAACCCTCGTGCGCGCGGTCGACGACGTGTCGCTCGACCTCGGTGTCGGCGAAATGGTCACGATCACCGGACCGAGCGGATCGGGCAAGACCACGCTGGTGTCGATGCTCGGGGCACTGCTGCGGCCCGATTCCGGCACGATCATCTTCGACGGCACCGACATCGCGACGCTCGGCGAGGCCGGACTGGCGGCGCTGCGGGCGCGGAAGATCGGGTTCGTGTTCCAGTCGTTCAATCTGCTGGAGGCGCTATCGGCGCGCGACAACGTGCTCTTTCCCGCGCATCTTGCGCCCGGCGGAGTGCGCGCCGCCCGCGACCGCGCCGACGCGCTCCTGGAACGGTTAGGCCTCAGCGCGCGCGCCGGTGCGCTGCCGGCGACACTATCGGGCGGAGAGAAGCAGCGCGTCGCCATCGCGCGCGCGCTCATCAACCTCCCGAAACTCGTCATCGCTGACGAGCCGACCGGGAACCTCGACAGCAAGAGCGGGCAGGACGTGCTCATGGTGCTGCACGACATCGCCCGCGACGAGGGCCGATCAGTCCTGATTGTCACGCATGATCGCAGGGTCGAGGACCTCGCGGACCGGATCCTGTGGCTGGAGGACGGGCGCCTGCGCGACCGCAAGCTCGAGCCGCATGAATGGGTTCGCGACCCGGTCTGCAACATGGCGGTCGATACCTGGACCTCCGCCATCTTTCTCGATCACGCGGACCGCCGCTATCACTTCTGTTCCGCGCGCTGCCGCGAACGCTTCGAAGCAGATCCCCAACGCTATCTCGCGCATCTCGAAACCCACAAACAAGCCCTGGAGAGGAGGACGCCATGAAACGACTGCTTTTCGCGGCCGTCGCCATCGCGCTGATGGCCGGATTTCCCGCTGCCGCCCAGGATGCCGCGGCCCGCGGGCTGCAGATCGCGCGCGAGGCCGAGCGC
>JBGSNN010000015.1:0-2456 GCA_041739655.1 Albidovulum sp.
AAGGATGGCGCGGATCTCGGCGGGCGCGACGACGGACCCGGTCCCCGGCGCCCCGAAGGCGAGGCGGAAGAAGCGGATGCGGGCATTGGCCTGGGTCACGCTCTCGGCGATCAGCGCCACTTCCGGGCTTGTGCCGGCCGCCGTCATCGCCAGAAGCTCAACCCCGTTGCCGATGGCGCCGAGCGGGCTGATAAGATCGTGGCAGATCCGCGACCCGATCAGTGCGGCGAGGTCGGGCTGGCGGTCTGGCATGGGCGATCCTTTGGTCGGAGGCGGGGATGATCGAGATACTGGAACCGGGGATGCTGGTGCGGCACCCCGATCACGAGGACTGGGGACTTGGTCAGGTGCAATCGCGCATCGGCATGAAGGTCACGGTCAATTTCGAGCATAGCGGCAAGGTGGTCATCGACGGGTCGCGGGTCGCCTTGCGGCTGGTCATCGGCCGGGACCCGTCCTCTGGCACGTCTCAGCCCTAGCTATCACAACCCAAGGCTGTGTCAACGAGGCCGCAGCCGAGGCGTTTCGGTTGCAAAGACCTGTGGCGCCTCCTAAACACGGCGCAACCCCGGACTGCCGCCGGAATGGGATGCCCGTGACGCCCGAAACCTCACCCTTCCAGAGCCGCCTTGCGGTCACCGAGCAGGACCTTCTGGCGGCGCAACGCCTGCGCTACCGGGTCTTTGTCGAGGAACTGGGCGGCGACGGCCCGCTCGTCGATCATGTCGGGCGCTTCGAGCGGGATGAGTTCGACGGTGCCAACGATCATCTGATTCTGGTCGATACGCGGCGCGATCCGGCGACGCTCGATCATGTCGTCGGGGTCTACCGGCTGCTCAGGTCGGATCAGGCGGCGGCCTTCGGGCGGTTCTACAGCGATGCCGAATACGACCTGACGGCGCTGCGTCGGTCCGGGCGGCGGCTTCTGGAACTCGGCCGGTCCTGCGTCGCGGCCGAGCAGCGCGGCGGCACCGCGATGTTCCTGCTCTGGAACGCGCTGGCCGATTACGTTCTGGAACACGGGATCGAGGTGCTCTTTGGCGTGGCGAGCTTTCACGGCACCGATCTCGGGCGGTTGCGCATGCCGCTCGCCTGGCTCTACCACAAGCATCTCGCCCCTGAGGAGTTACGGGTCCGGGTTCTGCCCGCGCATTACCAGACGATGGATCTGGTGCCGGTCGCGGCGCTGGACCGGCGCGCGGCGATGCTGGCGATGCCGGCGCTGATCAAGGCCTACCTCAGGCTTGGCGGTTTCGTCGGCGACGGTGCCTTCATCGACCACGCGTTCAACACCACCGATGTCTGCCTCTTGATGGATACCGCCGCGATGAGCGCGCGGCACAAGGGATTCTACACCCGCAAGCACGAGGCGCGGGAATGAGCCGGTGGCAGCGCGACGATGTGCCCGAGCCGGTCGCGATCGGCGCGGCGGGCTGGCTCCGCGCGGGTTTCCGGATCGCGCTGATGGCACCCGTCTGCTACGGCGGCCTCGCGCTTCTGCTCCTGCTGCGGCTGATCGAGGTGCCGCTCTTTCGGTCCGACCGGCCGTTCACGCAGCCTCTCACGCGGGCGGTCTGCCGGCTCTGCCTGCGCATCCTCGGCATCCGCTACCGGGTGCGGGGGCGGCCGATGCGGGCGCGCGGCGCGGTGGTCGCCAACCATTCGTCCTGGCTCGACATCTTTGCGTTGAACGCCTGTCAGTCGGTCTATTTCGTCTCCAAGGCCGAGGTGTCGGGCTGGGCCGGGATCGGCTGGCTCGCGCGCGCCACCGGCACGGTCTTCATCGCCCGCGACCCGCGTCAGGCCAAGGCGCAACGGGCGACCTTCGAGGCGCGCCTCCGCGCCGGCCACAAGCTTCTGTTCTTCCCCGAGGGCACATCGACCGACGGGCTGGGCGTCCTGCCCTTCAAGCCGACACTGTTCGCCGCTTTTTTTACCGAGGGGCTTGCGCAGGGAATGCAGATCCAGCCGGTGACGGTGATCTACCGCGCTCCGCCGGGCCGATCGGCGCGATTCTACGGCTGGTGGGGCGACATGGACTTTGCGCCGCATTTCCTGATCGTGGCCGCCGAGCGGCGGCAGGGCGCGATCGAGGTGGTGTTTCACGCGCCTGTCGCGGTCGATGCCTGTGCCGACCGCAAGGCGCTGGCGCGCCAGTGTGAAGCGGTCATCCGCGCCGGGCTCTGCGCGGAACTCGGGCCTGAGGTCTGGGAACCTGCCGTCAGCCGAGCGGCGCGATCAGCGCCCTGAGCGCCGCGAGCGGGTCCGCAGCGCGCCAGATTTCCGGCCCGATCGCGAAGAAATCGGTGATGCCCGCATAGTCGAGGACCAGCGCATCGGTCAGGCCGCCCTCGGCCACCACCGGCACTTCGATCATCTCGGACCACCAGGCGAAAAGCTCGCGGTCAGCGGGCAGGCCGGTGCCGAGCGCGGTGGCGCCGACCGGGCCGAAGGCG
>JBGSNN010000021.1:0-2756 GCA_041739655.1 Albidovulum sp.
TCGAACCGGTGGCGCTCACCGCTCACTGTTCGCCAGTGCCACGCGCATCAGCATCGGCGGCTTGCGCGACAGCATCCGTGCCAACCAGGTGCCCGGTCGGGCTGCGGCATGGACATGCCGCCTGATGATAACGCGGTTGGCGCCGAGGATCAAAAGACGTCGCAGCGAGCGTTCGCCCATCTTGGTCGTCGCCCCAAGGCGCTGCTTGCAGCACGGAGGACCGATTCGGACTGAACCCAGCGAGCTCGCAAAAACAATGCCTTGGCGAGGTTCAGCGCCGGGCACATCATCTCGCAAAAGACGAGGAAGTGATTCTGAAATGTACGACATTCCGAAGGCCGACGCGTATGGCGTGGTCATGTTCAACGCCAAAGGCCAGGTGCTCTTGCGCGAACCATCTGGCCACTTCGGCGGCTATGTGTGGACTTTCGCGAAAGGACGACCTGATGCCGGAGAAACCCCTGCAGAAACGGCCGCTCGAGAAGCGTTAGAGGAAACCGGATATCGCGTCGAACTTCTGGACGTCATCCCTCAGGTCTTTCCCGGCACGACCACGTCCTCGGCATTCTTCATTGCCGGACCGCTGGGCAAGCATGGCAAGCCCACGAATGAGACTGCGGCGACGCGCTGAGTTAGTCTCGAGGAAGCGGCGGAACTGATCTCCCAGACAAAGACAAAGACAGGACGAGAGCGCGACCTTGCAATCCTGCGCGCTGCCGAAGACGCAAAGGAGAGACTGCCTTGGGATCGGCGACCGGCAACCTGCAAAGAGGATTGGGAGACGAAACCCTTTCCCCGAAAGCGGACCGACGTCACGCTCGACCTGTCCTTTGACGAGATCGCCATGGGCACGGATCCGCAAGGGCTTCCTGCCGATGGTCATGGAAGCAAAATGGTTCGCCTGGTTCGATGAGCCCGTCCTGCACCTGCATCGAAGCTGGACGGGCTTCTGCATCTACCAGGTTCGCTTCCAGAAGGATGCCAATAGGTGGTGTGCGGTATCTGCGAGAGTGAACCGGAACTCCGAACAGTACACCGAGAAAGATGATGCCACCGATCAGCGAATGATTGCGGAACTGATCGATGGCTTTCTCGTCAACGGGCCGACCGGTCCCAGGAACGACCATTTCGCGAAAATGCTGACCCAAGCGGCGCAACCGAATTACCTTGGTTCTCCGGAGGTCGTATCCGGCATCATTCAGCAGGTCGTGGAAGCCGCGATTGGCTACGTCAAGGGGGAGACCAATTTCAATGCCGTCTGGGATCTGATCTGGAACATGGGGCAAGAGATTGCCGAAGGCGACGACTATGTGCGTATGCCCGGATGGCATACGCCGCAGGGCCTCGGCCAGGCGTTGGTCAAGTTCATGGGCGTTCGCCCCGAAGAAATGTTTGCCGATGACCTCGGTTACTTTTTGTCCGAGGCCTTGATGTCGCTGTTCCTGACAGCACGCGACATTCTCCGCGGTTTTACTGAAGACCCGATTGCCCAATGGAACCCGCACGCTCTCGAGCAGCTGAACCAACTCCATCACTGGTCGGTTCAGATCTTTCTCGGCACCAACGAACTTGAATATCCGGGGGTGACATTGAGCGATTTCCGTTGGCGCCCTGTCGCATCAGAAAGCCTCTGAAGCAACAGTACTTGCTCAATCAAACACCCGCCCCGGCTGCTCATCCCATGACAGGGACGCGACGAAGCACAGACCGTAGATGCTGATCGTCGAGGGCTCGCGGTGGACGACCAGCCGCTCGAGGACCTCCGGTGCGAGGCACGCCAGGCGCAGCAGACGGCTGACATAGCGGTCGGACAGGCCCTCGTCGTCGCCCAAGGCGGGCCGGCGCAGGACTTGCTGGAGCGGTCGGTCGACGCGATGACGGACGGGCTCTGGCTGCAGATTCACATCCATGGCGCGCGGATGCCGCGCGCACGCGCGCTCGGGCAGGCGCTCGACCATCTGCGGCAGTTCGTGCCGCATCTGGCCGACAGGTTCTAGCCCGCCGCCTTGGCGCGACCGGGCACGAGGGCAAGGATGCGCTCGGCCGCCAGATCGACGCCGGGGCTTTCCTGCATCCTGCGCGCGTTCCGGGCAAGGCGGTCCTGCATCGCCCTGTCGGACACCAGCGCGCCGATGGCGGCGGCGAGATCCCCGGCCGTCCAGCGGGCACGGTCAAGGCGCATCCCCGTTCCCGTCTCCTCGGCGCGGGCGGCGTTGTCATGGCCGTCCCAGCAATAGGGCAAGATGAGCGAGGGCACGCCGTGGTAGAGCGCCTCGCAGAAACTGTTGTTGCCGCCATGGTGGATGAAGAGATCGGCCATGGCGACGACCGAGGGCTGCGGATACCAGCCTTCGAGGTGCACGTTGTCGGGCACCGCGCGGTAAGCATCGCGGAACGCGCCCACGTTCACAAGGAACCGCGCAGGCACATGGGCAAAGGCGGCGATCATGCGCTCCATCAGCGCGACATCCATCGCCCCGAGACTGCCGAAGGCGACGTAGACCAGCGGCCCCTCGCCCTTCGGAAACTCCGGCAGGTCGTAGGGGCCTTCGCGCCGTACCGCCCCCTCAAGAAAGGTGAAGCGGGCGGGGTCGAGCGGGCGGGCACGGTCGTGTCGCAGGATCGAGGGGGCCAGCAGCAGGTTCAGATGCGGCGACGGCTCCAGGAACTCGCCCGGCGGCAGCGCCGTCAGGCCCATACCCGAGCGGAAGCGGTTGTAGCGGTCGTGCGCCGGAGCGACGGCGCGCAGGTAGCGG
>JBGSNN010000044.1:0-5867 GCA_041739655.1 Albidovulum sp.
CGAAACCGGTCAAAACCCATGAGCCCATGATGAAGCACGACAACGTTTCTCACTGCCCGCATCATAGCCTCCCTGCATATTTTTCATTGCCGCCGGCTTTCGCTACACTCCCGCGACGATCGGCCGGTGTTCCGGCACGCCGTAAACCACCATGCCCAAACGAACAGACATCCACTCGATCCTGATCATCGGCTCCGGCCCCATTGTCATCGGCCAAGGCTGCGAATTCGACTACTCCGGCGTCCAGGCCTGCCGCGCCCTCAAGGCCGAGGGCTACCGCGTCGTGCTGGTCAATTCCAATCCCGCCACCATTATGACTGACCCGGAGTTCGCCGACGCCACGTACGTCGAGCCGATCCTCCCCGAGACCGTCGAAAAGATCCTCTCCCGCGAAAAGGCTCAGGGCACCCCCATCGACGCCCTGCTCCCCACCCTCGGCGGCCAAACCGGCCTCAACACGGGCATGGCCTGCTGGGACAAGGGCATCCTGCAAAAATATGGCGTCAAAATGATCGGCGCCGACCGCGACGCCATCCACCGCGGCGAAGACCGACAGGTCTTCAAAGACCTCATGATCAAAATCGGTCTGCATGTCCCCCGCTCCGGCGTGGTTCACAACATGGACGATGCCCGCAAAGTCCTGGCCGACATCGGCCTGCCCCTGATTATCCGCCCCGCCTTCACCCTCGGCGGCACCGGCGGCGGCGTCGCCTACAACCGCGATGACTTCGAGGCCATCGTCCGCTCCGGTCTTGACGCCTCGCCGGTGGCGCAGGTCCTGATCGACGAGTCGCTGCTCGGCTGGAAAGAGTTCGAGATGGAGGTGGTCCGCGACAAGGCCGACAACGCCATCATCGTCTGCGCCATCGAGAACGTCGATCCGATGGGGGTGCATACCGGCGATTCGATCACCGTCGCCCCGGCGCTGACGCTGACCGACAAGGAATACCAGATCATGCGCAACGGCAGCATTGCCGTGCTGCGCGAAATCGGGGTCGAGACCGGCGGCTCCAACGTCCAGTGGGCGATCAACCCGAAAGACGGCCGCATGGTGGTGATCGAGATGAACCCGCGTGTCTCGCGCTCTTCGGCGCTGGCCTCGAAGGCCACCGGCTTTCCGATCGCCAAGATCGCCGCGAAACTGGCCGTGGGCTATACCCTTGATGAACTCGACAACGACATCACCAAGGTCACCCCCGCCTCGTTCGAGCCGACCATCGACTATGTCGTGACCAAGATCCCGCGCTTTGCCTTCGAGAAGTTTCCCGGATCGAAGGCGGAGCTGACCACCGCGATGAAATCGGTGGGCGAGGTCATGGCCGTAGGCCGCACCTTCCATGAAAGTGTGCAGAAGGCGCTGGCGTCGCTCGAGACCGGCCTGACCGGCTTCGATGAGATCAGGATCGACGGCGCGCCCGACAAGGCCGCGGTCATCAAGGCGATCTCGGCGCAGACGCCCGACCGCCTCCGGCTGATCGCGCAGGCCATGCGGCATGGGCTGACCAATGAGGAAATCCAACATACGACCGCCTTCGACCCGTGGTTTCTGACCCGTATTCGCGAGATAATCGAACAAGAGGCGCAAATCCGCAGGCAGGGCCTGCCAGTCACCGAAAGCGGCCTGCGCCGTCTCAAGATGATGGGTTTCACCGATGCCCGCCTCGCCCTCTTGACCGGGCGCGAGGAGGATCAGGTGCGCCGCGCCCGCCTGCGGCTCGGCGTCCACGCGGTCTTCAAGCGCATCGACACCTGCGGCGCCGAGTTCGAGGCGCAGACGCCTTACATGTATTCCACCTACGAGGTCCCCGCGATGGGCGACGTGGAATGCGAGGCGCGGCCGACGGAGGCCCGCAAGGTCGTCATCCTCGGCGGCGGCCCGAACCGCATCGGCCAGGGGATCGAGTTCGACTACTGCTGCTGTCACGCCTGCTTCGCGCTGACCGCCGCGGGCTATGAGACGATCATGATCAACTGCAACCCCGAGACCGTCTCGACCGACTACGACACCTCCGACCGGCTCTACTTCGAACCGCTGACGCTGGAGCATGTCCTCGAAATCCTGCGGGTGGAGAAGCAGAACGGCACGCTCCACGGCGTCATCGTGCAGTTCGGCGGACAGACCCCCCTCAAGCTTGCCCAGGCGCTCAAGGACGAGGGCATCCCGATCCTCGGCACCACGCCCGACGCCATCGACCGTGCCGAGGACCGCGAGCGGTTCCAGGGTCTGCTGCACCGCCTTGGCCTGCGACAGCCAGTGAACGGCATCGCCGCCTCGGACGATGAGGCCATCGCCATCGCCGAACGGATCGGCTTTCCGCTGGTCATCCGCCCGTCCTACGTCCTTGGCGGCCGGGCGATGGAGATCGTGCGCGACATGGACCAGCTCCGCCGCTACATCAGCCATGCCGTCACCGTCTCGGGCAAGAGCCCGGTGCTGCTCGACAGCTACCTCTCCGGCGCGATCGAGGTGGATGTCGATGCACTCTGCGACGGCACATCGGTCCATGTCGCCGGCATCATGGAACATATCGAGGAGGCGGGCGTGCATTCCGGCGACAGTGCCTGTTGCCTGCCACCGCATTCGCTTTCGTCCGAAACCGTCGCGGAACTGAAGACGCAGACCGTCGCCATGGCGCTCGCGCTCGAAGTCAAGGGCCTGATGAACGTCCAGTTCGCGATCAAGGACGGGGTGATCTACGTCCTCGAAGTGAACCCCCGCGCCAGCCGCACCGTGCCCTTCGTCGCCAAGGCCACCGACAGCGCCATCGCCTCCATCGCCGCCCGGCTGATGGCCGGAGAGCCGCTCGCCAACTTCTCGATGCGCCCGCCCTACGCGAAAGGAGTCGGCCCCGACACGCCGCTTCCCTACGCCGATCCGATGACGCTGGCCGACCCGATCACACCGTGGTTCAGCGTCAAGGAGGCGGTGATGCCCTTCGCCCGCTTCCCCGGCGTCGATACGATCCTCGGGCCGGAAATGCGTTCGACCGGCGAGGTCATGGGCTGGGACCGCACCTTCCCGCTCGCCTTCCTCAAGGCCGAGATGGGCGCCGGCACCATTCTGCCCGAAGCCGGCCGCGTCTTCATCTCGATCAAGGACATGGACAAGACGCCCGAGATGGCCGCCGCCGCCCGCGACCTTGCCGCCATGGGCTTCGGCCTGATCGCCACCCGCGGCACGGCCGCCTTCCTTGAGGGTCACGGCGTCACCGCAGAGACCGTCAACAAGGTCTATGAGGGCCGCCAGGAGGGCAAGCTGCACATCGTCGACCGCCTGAAGAACGGCGAGATCGCGCTCCTGTTCAACTCGACCGAGGGCGCCCAGGCCATCGAGGACAGCCGCTCGATCCGCGCCGTGGCGCTTTACGACAAGATCCCCTACTTCACCACCGCCGCCGGGGCGATTGCCGCGGTGCAGGCGATGAAGGCGCGCGGCGAGGGCATCGGGGTCCGCACCCTCCAAGGCTGACCTGACGCAGCCCGAACGCACAGATTTTAAGCGATACAGAGGGCTGCGCCCGAACCGAGGGGTGGGCGAAAAGCGCCTGCCCCGTGGGGGCGGTTCGGGCGCTGCCCGGTCCAAGGGGACCGGGCGAAGAAAGCCGTAGGGTGCGCTTCAGCGCACCGTCTCTCCGCCCAACGATGCCTGACCGCCCGACGCGGGCGGGCCTTCAGCCAAACGGATCGCGCGGCCGTCCACGGGACGCTCGCTTGCGCAATCCTTCCGGCGTCTCACCTGACCATTGCCTCCCGCCCCGCCACCGCGCGGCCCGTGACCCGCGCCCTTAACGCCCCTCCCCCACCCGCGCGCCTCTGTCGGGACGGAAAAGGAACGGCCCCTCCCGGCTTTCCTGCGCCCCTGCCGCCATGCTACCACCCGGTTCGGACGACCGACCGGAGCGCCTCATGCGAAAGACCGTCAAGGACTATATCCGCACCATCCCCGACTTCCCGCACGACGGGATCATGTTCCGCGACGTGACCACGCTCTTCGCCGATGCGCGCGGCTTCCGGATGGCGATCGACCAGCTTCTCAATCCCTACGCGGGGATGCGGATCGACAAGGTCGTGGGGCTTGAGGCGCGGGGCTTCATCCTTGGCGGTGCCATCGCGCACCAGCTTTCGGTGGGCTTCGTGCCGATCCGCAAGGCGGGCAAGCTGCCCGGCGCGGTGATCGCGCAATCCTATACGCTCGAATACGGCGAGGCGGTGATGGAGATCCATGACGACGCCCTGCATCCGGGCGAAAAAGTGTTGATTGTCGATGATTTGCTGGCCACTGGCGGAACCTGCGAGGCGGGCATTCGGCTCTGCGAGCGGCTCGGCGCCGAGGTCGTCGGCTGCGCCTTCGTCATCGACCTGCCGGACCTCGGCGGGCGCAGGTTGCTCGAAAAGCTCGGCATGAACGTCCATGTTCTCTGCGCCTTCGAAGGGGCCTGATACAGCGTTAACCGGGCCGAAAGGACTTGCGCCTAGATCTGGGCGGGTCCGATCCGGTCATGGCACGCACCGGTCATCGCCCTCGCCCCGTCGGCTCTCTCCCCGGCGGGGCGCACCATCTCAGGCCCGCAGGACGGCACCCGGATTGAGGATGCCGAGGGGGTCGAGCGCCCGCTTGATCGCCCGCATCGCAGCCAGCTTCGCCGGGTCGCCATAGCGCTCAAGGTCGGCCACCTTCAGCCGCCCGATCCCGTGTTCGGCGCTGAAAGACCCGCCATGTTCGGCGACAAGGTCATGGACCGCAAGGGAAATTTCCCCAGCGCGCACCAGGTAGGCGTCACGCGCCTCACCCTTCGGCGGGAACACGTTGTAGTGCAGATTGCCGTCGCCGAGATGGCCAAAGCAGTTGATCCGGAACCGCCCCAACGCCGCAATCGCAGCCCCGGCACGCGGCAGGAAGGCGCCGATCTCCGACAAGGGCAGAGAGATGTCGTGCGAGGCCACCGCACCGATCCGACGGTTGGCCTCGGGGATCATCTCGCGCAGGTCCCAAAGCGCCTGCCGCTGCGCCTCGCTCGCCGCGAGAACCGCGTCGGCGACCAGCCCATCGGCCTCGCCGGCTTCATAGATCGAACTCAGGACCATCTCAGCGTCCAACCCCGGCGGCAACCCGATCTCCATCAGAACCGACCATTCCGGGCGGCCCTGAAACGGCTGGCGAAGCTCGGGCATCGCCTCGTCGAGAAACATGAGCCCCTGGCCCGCGATCAGCTCGAAGGTGGAAACCGAACCGCCCGTCCGCTCCTGCGCCAGCGCCAGAAGCCGCAGCGCCGCCTCGGGCCCCGGCACCACGAGCATCGCCGTCGCCAGCGCCGCGGGCGGCGGAAAGAGCCGCAAGGTCGCTGCGGTGATGACGCCAAGGGTTCCCTCAGACCCGATCAGAAGGTCGGTCAGGTCATAGCCGGAATTGTCCTTGCGCAGGCGCTTAAGCCCATGAAAGACCGTGCCATCGGCCAGCACCGCCTCGACCCCGAGACAGAGATTGCGGGCATTGCCATAGCGCAGAACCGCAGTTCCGCCCGCATTGGTCGCAAGGTTCCCGCCGATCCGCGCCGTCCCTTCCGAGGCGAGCGACAGCGGAAAGAGCCGGCCCGCCGCTACCGCCGCCGCCTGAACCGCAGCTAGCGTCATGCCCGCCTCGACGATCATAAGCCCCTCGTCGGGCCAGACGCCGCGCAGCGCGGCCATCCGTTCCAGCGAAAGGATCAGGGGCGCGGGTCCCTCGGGCATCACCTGGCCGAGGACAAGCCCGGTTCCGCCGCCCCAAGGAATGACGCCCACCCGCGCCTCGGCGCAGGCGCGGACGATGTCTGCCACCTCATCCACCGACCGGGGCCGGGCGATGAGCGCGGCAGGCGTCACGACGC
>JBGSNN010000071.1:0-8344 GCA_041739655.1 Albidovulum sp.
GCGCTCGCCCGCGCGCGGGTCACGGCACCCCGGCTCAGCCGGTCGAGCCTGCGCGAGAGCGGGCCGGGACGGCCCTCATCCGGCAGGATCACCGCGATACGGCCCGTAACTGTGGCCAGCGCCTCGGCGTCGGCATTGGCGAAACGGATCGGCAAAAGCTCGGTCATGTGGTCCTCCGGTATCGTTTTGCCGGACCCTAGCGGCCACGGCCATGCTTGGCCAGATATGAGTTTTCCCGCAGGCGCGCATAGGTTAGGAAAGAACCGAGCAGACCAGAGAAGAAAGGCCGGACGTGTCCAGATTCGACAGATACATGCTGTCGCAGCTTCTGATGCTGTTCGGGTTCTTCGCCCTGATCCTCGTCTCGGTCTATTGGGTCAACCGCGCCGTCATCCTGTTCGACCAGCTCATCTCGGACGGTCAGTCGGCCTGGGTATTCCTGGAGTTCACGGCGCTGACCCTGCCGAACGTGATCCGCCTTGTGCTGCCGATGGCGGCCTTTGTCGCCGCGGTCTATGTGACCAACCGGCTCTCGGCGGAAAGCGAGCTTGTGGTGATGCAGGCGACCGGGTTTTCGCCTGTCCGTCTGGCCCGGCCCGTCCTCTATTTCGGTCTTGTGGTCGGACTCATGATGGCCGCGCTGGTCCATGTCCTTGTCCCGGCGAGCCGCACCACGCTGGCCGCGCGGCAGGGCGAGATCGCGCAGGACGTGAGCGCGCGCTTTCTGGTCGATGGCAGTTTCATCCACCCGGTCCCCGGCCTCACGCTCTATATCCGCGCGATCACCCCGCTTGGAGAGTTGCAGGACATCTTCCTGTCCGACGGGCGCAAGCCGGATCGTCGCATCACCTACACCGCCGAACGCGCGCTCCTGGTCAAGAGCGAGACCGGACCGAAGCTCGTGATGTTCGACGGCATGGCCCAAACGCTCACCGTATCAACCGCGAAGCTCGCCGCCACCCGCTTTGCCGATTCCTCCTATGACATCGGCGCGCTCATCAGCCCGGCTGCGTCTGGCAGACTCGGCGTGGACGAGATGGCGACCGCAGCCTTGCTCTGGCCCGATCCGGCCGAGGTCGAACGGCTCAAGACCAGCCGCGAGGCGCTGATCTTCGCGGGGCATGAGCGCATCAGCCAGATGGTCCTGCCCCTGGTCGCAGCCCTGATCGGGTTCGCGGCCCTTCTCATGGGCGGGTTCAGCCGCTTCGGCCTCTGGCGCCAGATGATGGTGGCCACCGTCCTCCTGATCGTGGTGCAGCTTCTGGTCAATGCCGTCGCGGGGGCGGTGCGGCAGACGCCGGGTCTCTGGCCCGCCGTCTACCTGCCGGCGGTCTTCGGCCTTCTGGCTGCGGCCGCGATGCTGGCACTGGCCGGGCGAACCCGGCGGGTCAAGCCCATCGCCGGACTGGCGCTGGCGTCATGAAGCTGTCGCTCTACATCGCGCGCCGGTTCCTGGCCATGTTCGCCCTGGTCTTCGGCGGGTTCTTTGCGGTGATGTATCTGATCGAGATGGTCGAACAGGTGCGCCGCTTCGGGCAGGCCGACATCGGGCTTGGCCAGACCGCGGAACTGGCGCTTTTGAATGTGCCCGCCACGCTCTACCGGATCCTGCCGCTGATCGTCATCCTGTCGGCGATCGGGCTTTTTCTCGCGCTCGCGCGCTCGTCCGAACTCGTGGTGATCCGTGCCGCGGGCCGGTCGGCGCTCAGGATGCTGCTGTCGCCGCTGCTCGCGGCGTTCGCCTTGGGCGCGCTCGCGGTCGCGGTGCTCAATCCGGTCGTCGCAGGCACTGCCAAGCGGTACGAGGAACTGTCGAACCGCTACCGGCTTGGCGCCGACAACGTGCTCTCGGTCTCGGGCGAAGGGATATGGCTGCGTCAGGGCGGCGATGAGGGGCAGACGGTGATCCATGCCGAGCGCACGGATGGCGACGGAACCACCTTTTATAACGTCAGCTTCATCACCTTCGCGCCGCAAGGTGGACCGGTGTCGCGGACAGATGCCGCCGAGGCGACGCTGACCGGCAGCGACTGGGCGATCACCGATGCCAAGACCTGGCGCTTCGAGACCGGCGGCAACCCCGAGCGTGCGGCGGTGCGGCAGGACCGCTTGCGGATCGCCTCGGGCCTGACGCCGGATCAGATCCGCGACAGCTTCGGCACCCCCTCCTCGATCGCGATCTGGCGACTGCCCGCCTTTATCGACGGGCTGGAACGCGCCGGGTTTTCTGCGCGCCGGCACCTCGTCTGGTTCCAGATGGAACTGGCGCTGCCGCTGCTGATGGCGGCAATGGTGCTGGTGGCGGCCGGCTTTACCATGCGCCACGCGCGATCCGGCCGCACCGGCACCATGGTGCTTCTCGCCGTCGCCGCCGGCTTTGCGATCTTCCTGCTGCGCAATTTTGCCCAGGTTCTTGGCGAGAGCGGCCAGATCCCTGTCCTCGCCGCGGCCTGGAGCCCGCCGCTCGCGGCGCTTCTGCTGTCGCTCAGCCTGATCCTGCATCTGGAGGATGGCTGATGGATCGCGCGCTGCGCCTCTTGCTGGCTGCGGTCCTGCTGGCGGTGCTGCCGCTGGCCAGACCGGGGCTGGCGCAGGACAAGGCCACCCTGATCGCCGACAGCATCTTTCTGACCGGCAACGACCTGCTGACCGCCGAAGGCGCGGTCGAGGCCTACTATCAAGGCGCCCGCGTCCGCGCCGAGCGCATCGTCTATGACGCCACGACCGACCGCATGACAATCACTGGGCCGATCGCCCTGACCGATCAGAGCGGCACGGTGATCCTTGCAGAGTCCGCCGAAATGTCGCGCGATCTTCAGGACGGCATCCTGAAAAGCGCGCGGATGGTTCTGGACGAACAGCTTCAGCTTGCCGCGATCGAGGTCAACCGCATCGGCGGGCGCTACACGCGGCTCGACAAGGTCGTCGCCTCCTCCTGCCAGGTCTGCCCCTCCAATCCGCGGCCGCTCTGGGAGATCCGTGCCCGGCGCGTGGTCCACGATCAAGAGGCGCGCCAGATCTATTTCGATCATGCGCAATTCCGCGTCGCGGGCGTGCCGATCTTCTATGCGCCGCGGCTCAGGATGCCGGACCCGACGCTGAAGCGGGCGACGGGCTTCCTGCTGCCGGTTCTGCGCACCACGTCCGAGCTTGGGCCGGGGCTGAAACTGCCCTATTTCATCGCGATCGGCGACAGCCGCGACCTGACCCTGACGCCCTACCTGTCCACGCAGCGCACCGCGACCCTGGCCCTGCGCTACCGCGAGGCGCTGCGCAACGGCAGCATCGAGGTCGAAGGCGCGCTGAGCGATGACGATATCCGCCCCGGTGAGACGCGCGGATATGTCTTCGGCGACGCGACCGTCAAGCTGCCACTGGATTTCGTTCTGGGCGTGGAGGTGCTGGTCGCCAGCGACGACGCCTATCTCCTGGACTACGGCATCTCGGATACCGACTGGCTATCGAGCGGCGTCACCATCGAGCGCACCCGGCGCAACGAATATGTGTGGCTCGGTTTCTTCAACCATCAGTCGTTGCGCGCCGGGGACACCAACTCTACCCTGCCCAATCTGGCCGCGGATTTCGATTTTCAGCGCCGCTTCTCACCCCGCTTCATCGGCGGTGAGGGCAAGGTGTCGTTCCAGATGCACGGCCATCGCCGCTCCTCATCGGTGAATTTCGACGCCAACGGCGACGGCGTCACCGACGGCCGCGATGTCAGCCGCGCCACCCTTGGCCTCGACTGGCGCAGAAGCTGGACCATGGCGAACGGCATGGTGCTGAGCGGCGCGACGAATATCGCGGCCGATGTTTACGCAATCTCGCAGGATGCCGCGTTTCCCGGCTCGGTCGCGCGTGTGCTGCCGCAGGCGGCGGTGGAACTGCGCTGGCCCTGGGTCAAGTCCGAGGCGGGCGGCGGGTCACAGGTGATCGAGCCCGTGGCGCAGGTGATCTTCGCACCACGGAGCCTCGATGCCGTGCCGAACGACGACAGTACGGTGGCGACCTTCGACGAAGGCAGCCTGTTTGCCTTTTCGCGCTTTCCCGGCGCCGATGCGCGTGAAATCGGGAACCGGCTCAACCTCGGCCTGTCCTGGACGCGCTATGACGCTGCGGGCTGGTCTCTGGGGGTAACCGGGGGCCGGGTGTTCCGCGCCGATGATCTCGGGCAGTTCACGCCCGGATCGGGTCTCGACGGCACCGCGTCGGACTGGCTTTTCTCGGCGCAGTTGCTGACTGGCGGTGGCCTCGCAGTCAACAACCGCGTGCTTTTCGACGACGGCTTCGATTTCAGCCGCAACGAATTCAGCCTTGCCTGGGCCTCGGATCGCTACGCGCTGAACGCGAATTACCTCTGGCTGGTGGCCGACCCGTTGGAGGGACGACCGACCGCGACCTCCGAACTCGTGCTCGACGCGGGCTGGGACATGACGAACAACTGGCGCGGTCTGGTGGCAGGACGCTACGACTTCAACCTTCAACGCGCCGCGAAGGCGGAAATCGGGCTGAGCTACCGCAACGAATGCGCGGTGGTCGATCTTTCCCTCTCGCGTCGCTTCACGTCCTCGACTAGTGTAGCGCCGAGCACGGATTTCAATGTTTCCGTGTCTCTGGTCGGGTTCGGTGCCGGCGCAGACGGGCGCTCCTACCGCCGAAGCTGTGCCAGATAGGGACCAGACCCGACGGAAAATCAGGGGCGAAGCCCCGACGAGAACAGAGCAGACGGACCGGACAGATGCGCATCATTCCCCTTCTCCCCGCCGCCCTGGCCGCCGTGGCCGCCTGTGCCTTGCCCGCCTTCGCGCAAGGCAACCGCTTTGCACCGGCGATCATCGTCAACGCCAGCGCGGTCACCGGCTACGAGCTTGAGCAGCGCCGGCAGTTCCTGAAAGTTCTCGGCGCCGCAGGCGATATCGAGACCGAGGCGCGCGAAGGCCTGATCGAGGACCGCCTGCGTCTCGAGGCGGCGACCGCAGCCGGGATCAAGATCACCGATCAGCAGATCGCCGCCGGTATGGAAGAATTCGCTGCCCGCGGGAACTTGACGACAGATCAGTTCCTTCAGATCATCGCACAGGCGGGCGTCGCGCCGGAAACCTTTCGCGATTTCGTCCGCTCCGGTATCGCCTGGCGCGAAGTCGTTCGCGCCCGCTTCGGGCCGAGGGTGGCGATTTCGGCGTCCGAGATCAACCGGGCCACGTCGATCAGCGCGCGCCGCGGCGAAGGGCCGCGTGTCCTCATCTCGGAAATCCTCATCCCGGTGACACCGGGCACGCGCATCGACAAGGCGCTTCTGGCCGAGGATCTTGTCGGCAAGATCCGCTCGGAGGCGGAGTTTGCCCGCGCCGCCCGCAGCTATTCGGCGGCCCCGTCGCGCCTGCAGGGCGGCCAGATCGGATCGATACCGCTGTCCAATCTGCCGCCGCAGCTTCGCGAGATCGCCGTCCGGATGTCGCCCGGTCAGATCAGCCCGCCGGTTCCGGTCGGCGGCGCCATCGCCATCATCCGCATGCGTGGCACAAATCAGGGCGGCGATATCCAGCCGGGCGACATCTCGGTTGACTTTGCCCAGCTTCTGATCCCCGGCGGTCGCAGCGCCGGGGCCCTCGCCGAGGCTGCCCGCATCCGCGGCGAGGTCGATACCTGCGACGACCTTTACCGCGTTGCCAAGGGTCTGCCTGCGGATCAGTTGACCCGCGAAACCCGGATGGAAAGCCAACTGCCTGCCGATCTCGGCCGTGAAATCGCCACGCTCGACGACAATGAGGTCTCGACCGGGCTGACGCGCGGCAATGCGCTGGTGCTGCTGATGCTGTGCCGCCGCTCGGCCACGCAATCTTCGGACGCGGCGACGCTTGAGGCCGCAGCCAAGGCCGAAACCGCTCCCGCCGTGACCGAAAGCGGTGAGGCACCGCCGCCGATCGATCCCGCCCTGACTTTCGCCAAGGGTCCCGCATTGCCCGACATGCGCAACGAACTGACGAACCAGCGGCTCGGTCAGATCGCCGAATCCTACCTTCAGGACCTGAAGGCCAATGCCGTGATCCGCACCCCGTGAGGGCGCGGCGATGACGGCAAGACCCATCGCGCTCAGTTGCGGCGAACCCTCCGGCATCGGGCCGGAGATCGCCGCCACGGCCCGCGCCCGGCTCGGGGGCGGGCTGCCGTTCTTCTGGATCGGCGATCCTGCGCATCTGCCGCAGGGCACGCCCCATCGCCTCATCGCCGCCGCGGCCGAGGCGATGACCGTGCCGGGGGACGTTCTGCCGGTGCTGCGCCATGACTTTCCCGCCGCAGCCATCCCCGGCCAGCCCGCGCCGGAAAATGCCGCCGCCGTCATTTCGGCCATCGAGCGCGGCGTCAATCTGGTGATGCGGGGCGAAGCGTCGGCGCTCTGCACGGCGCCGATCCACAAGAAGGCGCTGAAGGACGGCGCGGGCTTTGCCTTTCCCGGCCATACCGAATTTCTCGCCCATCTCGCGGGCGTGGAGCGGGTGGTGATGCTGCTGGCCTGCGATGCCTTGCGCGTCGTGCCGGTGACGATCCACATCCCGCTCTGCGATGTGCAGGGCGCGCTGACCGAAGACCTGCTGATCGACACGATCCGTATCACGCATGAAGGGCTACGCCGCGATTTCGGCCTGACCAGCCCACGGCTCGCCGTCGCGGGGCTCAATCCCCATGCCGGCGAGGGCGGCGCGATGGGGCAGGACGAGGCACGGCTGATTGCGCCGGTGATCGCCCGGCTGCGGGACGAGGGCCTGACCATCACCGGCCCCTTGCCCGCCGACACGATGTTCCACCCCGCCGCGCGCGCCCGCTATGATGTGGCGATCTGCATGTATCACGATCAGGCGCTGATCCCGATCAAGACGCTGGATTTCGCCGGCGGGGTCAATGTGACGCTCGGCCTGCCGTTCATCCGCACCTCGCCCGACCACGGCACTGCCTTCGACATCGCCGGACGCGGCATCGCCGATCCGTCAAGCCTGATCGCCGCCCTCAGGATGGCGCGCGACATGGCGGGCGCGCGCGGATGAGGAAGGACGCCGCCGATGGCCACCATTGACGGCCTGCCGCCCTTGCGCGAGGTCATCGCGGCGCATGATCTCGCGGCACGAAAGGCGCTTGGCCAGAACTTCCTCCTCGACCTCAACCTGACCGCCAAGATTGCCCGGCTTGCGGGCGATCTGAGCGCTTGCGACGTGCTCGAGATCGGCCCCGGTCCCGGCGGCCTGACCCGCGGCCTGCTGGCCGAAGGCGCGCGACATGTGTTGGCCGTGGAAAAGGACGTGCGTTGCCTGCCCGCGTTGCAAGAGATTGCCGCCGCCTACCCTGGCCGGCTTGAGGTTCTGATCGGCGACGCGCTGCGCATCGACCCCTTGGCGCATCTTGCGCCGCCGATCCGCATCGTCGCGAACCTGCCCTACAATGTCGGGACCGAGCTTCTGGTGCGCTGGCTGACACCGACGGATTGGCCGCCAGTGTGGGAAAGCCTGACGCTGATGTTCCAGCGCGAGGTCGCCGAACGGATCGTGGCGCGGCCCGGCGACAAGGCGTTTGGGCGGCTCGCCCTGCTCGCGCAGTGGCGCTGTGATGCCGCCATCGCCCTGACGCTGCCGCCCGAAGCCTTCACGCCGCCGCCCAAGGTCCATTCCTCGGTCGTGCATCTGAAGGCGCTGCCCGCGCCGCGCTATCCCGCCAATGCCGCCATACTGAACCGCATCGTCGCCGCAGGCTTCAACCAGCGCCGCAAGATGCTGCGATCAAGCCTCAGGGGCATTGCGCCGGGAATCGAGGGCAAGCTCGAAGCGGCCGGTATCGCCCCGACCGCGCGGGCCGAGGAGATCGCGCTGGAAAGCTGGTGCAGGCTCGCGCGGGTGCTGGACGGCGACAGCGCGGCGTAAGCGCGCCGGAACGAAAAAGCCCCGCTATGCGGCGGGGCCTTTGTCAGGTCAGTCAGACTGCGATCATTCGTCCGGCGTGACCGGCGTCGGCGCTTCGCCCGCTTCCGCCGGTGCTTTCGGCTTGCGCGGACGACGCTGCACCGGTTTGCGCGGCTCGGGCGTCGAACCGTCGTCCGCAGGGGCCGCCGCGGCGACCTGCGACAGATCGGGCATCATGCTCGCGATCGGCTGAGCGGCAATCCGGGATTCGGGCGTCTCGACGAGACCGGGGCCCTCATCCTCACTCGGCTCCTCCGCGACCACGGCGGGGCGGCGATAGTCATCATTGCCGCGTTCACCGCGCTGGTCGTCGTTCCGGCGCCGGTTCTGTTGCGGGCGCTCACCGCTCCGCTCGCCGCGCCGCATATTTAACGGCATCCAATTCCTGCGGCACAGCT
>JBGSNN010000104.1:0-3076 GCA_041739655.1 Albidovulum sp.
CCGGTGGTCGGGGTCGCCGCCGCCGGGATCGCGGCCGCCGAAAGCAAACAAGCCGCCGCCAGCCCGGCCGCAGAGCCAGCGCTCAAGCGGGCCTATGTGCAGGTCGGCATCTTCAGCAGCGAGTCGAATGCAAAAACCGCCGTGGCGCAGCTCAAGGCGGCGGGAATGACCGCGACCGTGGTCCCCGATCAGAGCAATGGCAAAGACTACTGGCGTGTGATCGTCGGCCCCGCCGCGAGCGTGGCCGAGCGTGATGCCTTCGCGAGCCGGGTGAAGGGCATCGGGTATCCCGATGCCTACCCGGTCTCAAAGTGACAGAGGGGAGCGTTCCGCCGGTGATGGTCCGACTCGCAGCTGTCCTGATCGCGGTCCTGAGCCTGGCCCTGCCCGCGCGCGCTTTCGAGACGCGGGCGCAATCGGCTTGGGTCTATGACGTCACGACCGACACGGTGCTTCTGGAAAAGAACGCACATGAAAAGCTGCCGCCTGCGTCGATGTCCAAGCTGATGACGATCAACATGCTCTTCGAGGCGCTCAGGGATGGGCGTGTTCATCTCGAAGACCGCTTCCCTGTCTCGGCCTATGCGAAGTCGATGCAGGGCTCGACCATGTTCCTCAATGAGACGGACCGGCCGACAGTCGAAGAGCTTATCAAGGGCATTGTCGTCCTGTCCGGCAACGATGCCTGCGTCGTGGTGGCGGAAGGACTCGCCGGGACGGAGGAAGCCTTTGCGCGCAAGATGAACGAACGCGCCAAGACGCTCGGCATGTCCGACAGCACCTTCTCCAACGCCAGCGGCTGGCCGGACCCGAACCAACGCATGAGCATGCATGACCTTGGGACACTCGCCGCACGTCTCATCCGCGAGTTTCCGGAATACTACGGCTATTTCGGCCTGACCGAGTTTGCCTACGACGGGCGCGCGCCCGACAACCGGTTCAACCGAAATCCCTTGCTGAAGCTTGGTATCGGGGCTGACGGGCTCAAGACCGGGCACACCGAGGAGGCCGGCTACGGCCTTGTTGGCTCGGCGGTTCAGAATGGCCGGCGCGTTGTGGTAGTGATCTCCGGTCTGCAAAGCGATCGCGACCGCTCGCAGGAAGCCGAGCGCATCATCAACTGGGCATTTCGCGAATTTGCACAGAAAACGGTCGCAACCAAGGGAACCCGCATCGCCGATGCCGCGGTCTGGATGGGTGCCACGACCACGGTTGGCCTCGTCCTGCCTGAGGATCTGACCTTGCTCCTGCCCTCGCTCGCACAGGACAAGATCAAGGCCGAGGTGACGTTCACCGGCCCGATCGAGGCGCCGATCGCCGAGGGTCAACACCTCGCAGAGATGATAGTCGAGGTGCCCGGAATGCCCAGCGCGACCATACCGCTTGTCGCTGATCGGGCAATCGCCAAGGGCGGTTTCACCACCAGGCTGCGCACCGCCTTCGAGATCCTTGCCAAGCGTGCAATGGCCGAGGTCGGAAGCTGATCCGGCGCGCGATGTTCATCACATTCGAGGGGATCGACGGTTCCGGTAAATCGACCCAGGCCCGGATGCTGGCGGAGGCCTTGCGCGCCATGGGCCACGAGGTCGTCCTGACGCGAGAGCCGGGCGGAAGCCCGGGGGCCGAGGAGATCCGCCGTCTGGTGCTTGAGGGCGACCCTGACCGCTGGTCCGCGGAAACCGAAATCCTGCTCTTTACCGCGGCCCGGCGCGATCATCTGGAGCGGCTGATCGACCCCTCGCTGGCGGCGGGCAAGATCGTGATTTCCGACCGTTTCGCGGATTCCACGCGAGTTTATCAGGGCCTTTCGCGTGGCGATCTGCGCGCGGCCGTCGACCAACTCCACGCCCTGATGATCAAACGCGAGCCGGACCTGACCTTTGTCATCGACATGGACCCCGAGATCGGTCTTGCCCGCGCGCGGGGCCGCAACGGCACGGAGGAGCGGTTCGAGGATTTCGGAGTCGACTTGCAACACCGGATGCGCGCCGGTTTCCTGGCTCTTGCCAAGGAATTCCCCGGACGCTGCCGCGTGATCGACGGCGACCGTATGCCAGAGGTCGTCGCCGCCGAAATCGCGGCCATCGCCAAGGCTGCGCTGGCATGAGCGACGATGGCCTGCCTGAATCGGACCGCATCGAGGGCGCGCCGCATCCGCGCGAAACGCAGCGGCTGATCGGGCAGGGTGGGGCTGAAGCCGCGTTCCTGGAGGCCTATGGCTCTGGGCGGCTGCATCACGCCTGGCTGATCACCGGTCCCCTGGGCGTCGGCAAGGCGACACTCGCCTGGCGGATCGCGCGCTTTCTGCTCGCCACGCCGGAAGACGGCGGCGGCGGGCTTTTCGGGGAACCATCGCCGGCGCCCGGAACGCTCGACATTCCTGCTGATCATCCAGTCGCGCGCCGGTTGTTGGCCCGGTCCGAAGGCCGGCTCTTTGCCCTCCGTCGGGCATGGGACGACGAAAAGAAGCGCCTCAAGACCGTGATTTCGGTCGATGAGGTCCGTCGGCTGCGGAACTTCCTGCACATGTCCGCCGCCGATGGCGGGCGGCGCGCGGTGATCGTCGATGCGGCTGACGAGATGAACACGCAGGCGGCAAATGCGCTTCTCAAGATGCTTGAGGAACCGCCCCATGGCGTTGTCTTCCTTCTCGTCAGCCATCAGCCTTCGGGCCTGCTTCCAACGATCCGCTCGCGCTGCCGCGAACTGCGCCTGATGAAACTGAGTCCGGCCGATCTGACCGAAGCGGTGCGCGCGGCGGGGGCCGATCATGGCGACAGCGCGGCGCTTGCAGCCCTTGCCGCAGGGTCGGTGGGCGAGGCGATCCGGCTGCTCAATCTCGGCGGGCTTGAGACCTATGCCGGCCTGGTGAAGCTCTTTTCCGCGCTTCCCAGGCTCGACCGGTCCGCGGCGCTCAGGCTTGCCGACAGCGTCGCCCAACGCGGTGCGGCCGAGAAACTCGACCTGATGCTGACGCTCTTCGACCTCTTTCTCGCGCGGCTCGCCCGCGCCGGAACTCTCGGCACAACAGGCGATGAGGCGGCGCCCGGCGAAGCCGCGCTGTTCGCCCGCCTCG
>JBGSNN010000106.1:0-12550 GCA_041739655.1 Albidovulum sp.
CCCGCCAGCACCACCGAGGCCGAGCCGAGCCCGCCCTTCAGATCGTGGACCTGCGCCCCGGTGCCCGCCCCGGCGGTGCCGAGCGCGAAATCTTCCGCCGCCGCGTCCAGGGCGGCCCCGCCAAGCGCCTTGTAGGGGTTCTCGGTCCAGTCCTTGTCGCCGCCGTTCAAGAGGTCGAAGAGGATCGCCCCGGGCACGATCGGCACCCGCTGCCCGCCGACATCGAAGCCACGTCCCATGGCGCGCAGCCCGTCCGCCACACCCGAGGCCGCATCAAGGCCGAACGCCGACCCGCCGGCTAGAACCAGCGCATCCACCTCCTGCACCAGCTTGTCCGGCGCCAGAAGATCGGTCTCGCGCGTCCCCGGCGCGCCGCCCATGACATGAACGGCGGCGGTAAAGGGGCGTTCGCCCAGAAGCACGGTCGCGCCGGTCCGGATGCGATGATCCTCGGCGTTGCCGACCCGCAGCCCGGACACATCGGTGATGAGGTTTCGCTGGCCTGGCCGCATCAGATACGCTCCTTCGTGGTCGCCGTCGCCGGAACGACCGTGCCTGCGATCATCGGAACGACATCGTCAGTCTGCGGATGGCCCTGGAACGGAAACAGCCACGGAAACCCTGCCACAAGGTTCGGGTCGCGCCGCGCGCTCAAATGCGCGCACCTCCCCGCAAGATTGACGCTCTTCATGGCCGCTCCTTCTTCTGTTCCCAAATACCTCGGGGGTCCGGGGGCTGGCCCCCGGTCCGGCCTCAGATGCAGCGCCCGCCATCGACTTCCAGCGCAACGCCGGTCACCATCGAGGCCTCGTCGGAACAGAGGTAGCAGGCCGCATTGCCCATGTCCTCTGGCGTCGAGAACCGGCCGAGCGGGATCGTCGCCAGAAACTTCGCCCGCATGTCCGGCGTATCCTCGCCCATGAAGCTTTTCAGAAGCGGCGTCTCTCCCGCCACCGGGCAGATCGCATTGACGCGCACTCCGGCGGGCGCGAGTTCCACCGCCATGGTCTTGGTCGCGGTGATCATCCAGCCCTTCGAGGCGTTGTACCAGTTGAGCCGCGGCCGCGGCGACAGGCCCGCCGTCGAGGCGACGTTCAGGATCGCGCCGCGCGCCCGCGCCTTCATGCCCGGAACGAAACAGCGCGCGGTCAGAAAGACCGACCGGCAATTGACCGCGAAGACCCGGTCGAACTCTGCTTCGCTCACCGCTTCCAGAGGCGTCGGCAGATGGGTGATGCCGGCGTTGTTCACCAGGATATCGACCGGGCCGAGTCGCGCCGCCGCCGCGGCCATCGCCGCGACGCTCTCGCCCGAAGCGACATCGACCTGCCAGGCAAGGCCGCCGATCTCGTCCGCGATCACCTGCGCCGCATCGGCGTTGATATCCGCGACCATGACCCGTGCGCCCTCAGCCGCGAACTTTCGCGCAATCCCGGCGCCGAAGCCCGAGCCTGCGCCGGTCACGATGGCAATCTTGCCCTCCAGCCTCATCTCACCCTCCCGTCCTCTGCCACGCTGCCGGAATGACCGGCGTCGCGGCGATCAGTTGCTGCGTATAGGGATGCGTCGGCCGCGCAAAGACCGCTTCCGTCGCACCCTCTTCAACGATCCGCCCGGCCTGCATCACCATGACCCGGTCCGTGATCGCGCGGACAACCGCCAGGTCGTGGCTGATGAAAAGATAGGCGAGCCCATGACTTTCCTGCAAACCGGCCAGCAGGTCGAGCACTTGCGCGCGCACCCGCACATCCAGCGCCGACACCGCCTCGTCCAGCACGATCAGGTCGGGCCGGATGATGAGCGCGCGGGCAATGGCGATCCTCTGGCGCTGGCCACCGGAAAACTCGTGGATGTACTTGGTCATGTCAGAGGCCATCAGCCCGACTTCTTCAAGGGCCGCAGCGACCCGCTGACGGGCATCCTTCGGGGTGCCGGTCAGGTGGAAGGGCTCGGCCACCAGCCGGTCCACCCGCTGCCGCGGATTGAAACTGCCATAGGGGTCCTGAAACACGACCTGCATGCGCGCGCGTAACGCGCGCGGCATTCGATGGCCCGACGTGACCTCCTGCCCGTCGAGCTGGATCGCCCCGCCCTGCAGCGGATCCAGCCCGAGGATCGCGCGGCTCAACGTGGATTTTCCACAGCCGGATTCGCCGACGAGGCCGAGGCTTTCGCCCTTTCGGATGGTGAGGGAAACACCATCGACCGCGCGCAGGCGGGGATGCGGCGCGAAGGCGGACGGGCGCGGCAGGAGATAGTCGCGCACGGCGTCCGTCACGCTCAGCAAGGGTTCGGGCCGTGTCTGCGGGCGGCGTGCGGGGCGATGCGCCGAGGCGGCGAACAGGCGGCGGGTGTAGTCATGCCGCTGCGTGCGGAAGACCTGCCCGGTCTCGCCCTGCTCGACGATCCGCCCTGACTGCATCACGGCGGTATGGGTCGTCCGTCCGGCCACCACGGCAAGGTCGTGGGTGATCAGGAGAAGCGCCATGCCCTCATCCCTCGCAAGGCCGTTCAGGAGGTCGAGGATCTGCGCCTGTGTCGTGACGTCGAGCGCGGTTGTCGGTTCGTCGGCGACGAGGAGCCGCGGGCGAAGCGCGATGGCCATGGCGATGGCGACGCGCTGGCGCTGACCGCCGCTGAGTTCATGCGGATACAGCGCCAGCGGAAAGCGATCCGCGGGCAGACCCACGCGGGCAAGTCTTTCCCGCGCCACGCTGCGGGCGTCGGCGCGGGAGGCGGCGCGGTGAATGATCAGCGTCTCGGCCACCTGATCGCCGATGGTCATCATCGGGTTGAGTGCGGTCATCGGCTCCTGAAAGATCATGCCGATCTCGTTTCCGCGAAGATCGGCGAGGGCGCGTTCGGGAAGGGTGAGCAGGTTCTGGCCAAGGAACTGCGCCGCGCCCACGGCGGCGGCGCCCTGCGGCAAAAGCCCCATCAGCGCCAGCGCCGTCATCGACTTGCCTGACCCCGACTCGCCGACAAGGCCAAAGGTCTCGCCCGGCGCAATATCGAAGGAGACCCCGGTGAGGATCGGGACGTCGTGGATGCTGACTGCAAGGTCGCGGACGGACAGAAGGCTCATGCCGCGCGCCTGAGCCGGGGGTCGAGATGATCGCGCAAACCGTCGCCGAGGAGGTTGAGGCCGAGGACCGTCAGCACGATGGCGAGGCCGGGAAAGATCGCGACATGCGGGGCGAGCGTCACCATCGTCTGCGCCTCGGCCAGCATCCGGCCCCAGCTTGGCGTCGGCGGCTGCGCACCGAGGCCGACATAGGAAAGCCCGGCCTCGGCGAGAATGCCGAGCGAGAACTGGATCGTGCCCTGAACGATCAGCAGGTTGGCGATGTTGGGCAGGATATGCTCGGCCGAGATGCGAACGCGGCCCTTGCCGGCGACTTCGGCCGCACGAATGAAGTCGAGCGTCCAGAGGCCGAGCGCGCCGCCCCGCGTGACGCGGGCAAAGACCGGAATATTGAAGATGCCGATGGCGAGGATGGCGTTGATGGCCGAGGGGCCGAAGACCGCGGTGATGAGGATCGCGATCACCAGCGCCGGGAAGGCGAAGATCAAGTCATTGCCACGCATAACGATTTCATCGATGAGGCTGCCGCGGTGGGCGGCGGCCAGCAGGCCGAGCGGCACGCCGAGCCCCATGCCGATCCCGACGGCGACAAGGGCGACTGCGATCGAGGTCTGCGCCCCTGCCATCAGCATGGAGCCGATGTCGCGGCCGAAATGATCGGTGCCGAGCCAATGCGCGGCAGAGGGCGGCTGGAGCTTGTCGGCGATGGCCAGTGCGGTGACGTCATAAGGCGTCCAGACCAGCGCGATGGCGGCGGCCATGAGCGCCGTGGCCGACAGGCCAAGGCCGAACATGAGCGGCGCCCTCATTGCCGTTTCCTCAGGCGCGGGTCGATGGCCGCATAGGCGAGATCGACGAGGAAGGTGACGAGGATCACGGCGAAGACGAGGATCATCACCACCGACTCCACCACGATCAGGTCGCGCTGCGTGATCGCCTGGAAAATCAGCCGCCCAAGCCCAGGAAGATAAAAGACATTCTCGATGATGATGGCGCCGGCGAGAAGGAATGAGAATTGCATGCCGAGGATCGTCAGGACCGGGATCATGGCGTTCCTCAGGGCGTGCCGGAGGATCGTCTGGCCGCGGCTCAGACCCTTGGCGCGGGCGGTGCGGATATAGTCCTGGTCCAGCGTTTCGATGAGGGCGGACCGCAGGACGCGGGCGAGGATCGCGCCTTGTGGCAGGGCGAGGGCGATGGCGGGCAGGGTGAGGGCCCGCAGCCCGGGCACAAGCCCTTGATCCCAGCCGGAAAAGCCGCCTGCGGGGAACAGTTGCCAATGCAGCGCGAAGGCGAGAACAAGGAGCATGGCGAACCAGAAGTTCGGCAGCGCAATGCCGACCTGCGTCGCCCCCATCACCGCCGCATCGGTCGCTCGCCCGCGCCGCGCGGCGGCAACAAGTCCGGCCGGAAAGGCGATCAGGATGGCAACGGAAAGGGCATAGAGCGCGAGCGGCAGGGACACCGCGAGGCGCTGCGTAACCAGTTGGGAAACCGGGATTTTGTAGGTGTAGGACAGGCCGAAATCACCCTGCATCATGCCCGCGACCCAGCCCAGATAGCGCACCGGGGCAGAGGCGTTGAGGCCAAGCTGATCGCGGAGTGCTGCGACGGTCTCGGGCGCCGCATTCAGGCCGAGCATGTAGGCGGCGGGATCGCCCGGCACGACCTCGATCACGGCGAAGATCACGAGGCTGGCCACGACAAGGCTGAGCGCGAGCGAGATCAGGCGTCTGAGGAGATAGCGTTGCATGGCCCGAAGCTAGGGGCAAGGCGGGCGGTGGTCCAGTGGGGATGCTCTGCGTTCGGAGGGCCGGGAGAACCGCGTCGGACATGCGTCGTTTCTGCGTAGGGGAGCTGTAGGTTTTCCGTAGCTACAGAGGTGGAGGGGCGGGCGGGCAAGGTTGCCCTTGCGCGGGGCGGGGGCGATCCGGTCGGGGCCGGACGGCGGTCGAAACTCATCGCTATATTTTCGCCGGTCTTGCGGCCACACTGGGCCGGCATCAAAGCTCTGGTGCGACGCTTGGGGGGCGGACATGTCACTGAAAGTGATTGGGAGCGGCTTTGGCCGCACGGGTACGATGTCCACGAAGATCGCTCTGGAGCAGCTTGGGTTCGGGCCGTGCCACCACATGGTCGAGGTCATGGGCAATCCTGCCCAGCCAGCGGTCTGGGCCGAACTTGCCGCAGGCCGCGAGGTGGATTGGGCCGAGGCCTTTTCAGGCTACACGAGCCAGGTCGATTTTCCCGGTGCCGCGTTCTGGCACGAAATCGCCAGCGCCTTTCCGGAGGCCAAGGTCATCCACACCGAGCGCCCGGAAGAGGACTGGTGGGCCAGCTATTCCAAGACCATCGGCAAGTTCTTTGCGCTGCGGGACTCCCTTCCGCTGCCGCCGCCGATCGCGGCCATCTTCGCGTCGATGGACAAGCTTCTGATCGAGGGCATCTTCGGTGGGCTGGACCGGGAGACCTCAATCGCGGCCTACCGGCGCAACAACGAGAAGGTCCGCGAGACGATCCCCGCGGACCGCCTGCTGGTCTTCACGGCCGCGGACGGCTGGGAACCGCTTTGCAACTTCCTCGGCGTCCCGGTTCCCGCCACACCCTTCCCGCGCAGCAATGCCCGCGACGAGTTCTGGGCGCATTTCGGCGGCGAGCCGGAGATGGAAGCGACAGCGCGGTAAACCCCTTCAGGTTCGGGAACGAGGGCGGGATGGCGTGGTGCGCAGGGCCGTCGGCTTGGGTGTAGCAGGCCGAAACGCGGCTGATTCCGCCGAGGGTTCGTGGCGCAAGGCAGGCGCTGTGCTCGCCTGAAAATTAGGTATTGACCTAACTATTGACGGTTCTATACTTAGGGTTATGCCTAACGAAGCTCAGCCTATTGAACGTACTTTCAACGCGCTCGCGGACCCGACCCGACGTGCGGTGGTTCAAACCCTGAGCAGGGGGCCGGCGACAGTCTCGCAACTGGCCGGTTCCTTCGCCATGGCACTGCCCTCGTTCACGCAGCATCTCGGGGTTCTGGAACGCGCGGGCCTGATCGTGTCGAGACGAGAAGGGCGGACGCGAATCTGTTCGCTAAATCCGAAGGCCATGCGGGACGCGGAGGACTGGCTCGCCGCGCATCGGCGTCAGTGGGAAGAACGATTGGACCGTTTTGAGGCGCACCTTGCCCAAGCGAAGAGGGAGACATCGGATGAGTGAGCGTAGCAGGAACAGCGGCTCGGCCTGGGCGTCGTGGCCCCTGGACAGGGAAGTCGTCATTGCCCGTGTTGTCGATGCTGACCGCGACACGGCGTTTCGCGCCTGGACCGATCCGGCACAGATCGTGCAGTGGTTCGGACCCGACGGGTTCCGCATCGCGACACAGGAGATCGACATCCGCGCGGGCGGCCGGTGGCGGTTCGACATGGTCGCGCCGGATGGCACGCGCTACTCCAACCGCATGGAGTTTCTGCGCGTTGAGGCACCGCGACTGATCGAAGTCAATCACGGCACCGATGCCGACAACGACCCGAGCCGCTTCCGGATGCTGGTGACATTCGATCAGCAGGAGAACGGCAAGACCGTTGTCACCTTGCGTCAGATGCACCCGACTGCGGATCGTCGTGCCACCGTCATCGGGTTTGGTGCGGTTGAATATGGTGCCCAGACGCTGGACAAGCTTGCCAAGCACGTCGCGGGCAGGTCCGGTGTTACGGCAGCCAGGATCTGACCGTCGGAGGTGAAGGTGAAAAGGCTGGTGGCGCTGCGCCACATCGGGGCGGTCCGGGCGAAAGCGCGCGCAGATGTCGTTTTCCGGCGAGCCGAGCGCCCGCCGCTCCGCTACTGTCCTGCCTGAGCTCGCGGCGATGGCGTCGCCGCAGGGGGAGTCCCCAACGCTCGCGGAGTAATCCGCAACGTCCTGTACGCCGGGACCTTTCGGGGTCCGGGCGATGCTCCAGACCCCGGCCACAGAGGTCTGAAACATGGAACGTCCACAGCACTACAAATTTCATCAGGGCGACCGCGTGCTGCCCTTCGCGCGGTCGGAATACGACGCGCGGCTCGGCGGGTTGCGCGCGATCATGGATGCGATGGGGGTCGAGGCAGTCGTCCTCACCTCGATGCACAACATCGCCTATTACTCGGGCTTTCTCTACTGCTCGTTCGGGCGGCCCTACGGGCTTGTCGTGACCGCCACGCAGGATGTCACGATCAGCGCCGGGATCGACGCGGGCCAGCCCTGGCGGCGGAGCCATGGCGACAACATCACCTTTACCGACTGGGAGCGTGACAACTACTGGCGCGCGGTGCTTTCGGTGACCGGACCGAGCAAGGTCATCGGCTTCGAGGCGGATCACCTTACGCTTTTGCAGTCCGACAAGCTCACGTCGTTCCTGAAGCCCGCCAAGGTGGTCGATGTCGCCGCGGCAACGATGAAGCAGCGGATGATGAAGTCGCCGGCCGAGATCGCGCTGATCCGGGCGGGCGCCAATACCGCCGACGTCGGCGGCTATGCGATCCGCGAGGCGATCGCGGTCGGCGCGCGCGAGATCGACGTGGCGATGGCGGGCCGCGACGCGATGGAGCGCGAGATTGCCCGGCGCTTCCCCGAGGCCGAGTATCGCGACACCTGGGTCTGGTTCCAGTCCGGCATCAACACCGACGGCGCCCACAACCCAGTCACCGCGCGCCGGCTTCAGGTCGGCGATATCCTCAGCCTCAACGCCTTCCCGATGATCTCGGGCTATTACACCGCGCTGGAGCGGACGCTTTTCGTGCGCGAGGTCGATGCGGCGTCCTTGAAGATCTGGGAGGCGAACGTCGCCGCCCACGAATACGGCATGAGCCTTCTGAAGCCGGGCGCAAAATGTTCCGAGGTGACGGCGAAGATCAATGCCTTCTTGGCCGAGCGGCAGTTGCTGCAATACCGCACCTTCGGCTACGGCCATTCCTTCGGCGTGCTCAGCCACTACTATGGGCGCGAGGCGGGGCTGGAACTGCGCGAGGATATCGACACGGTGCTGGAGCCCGGCATGGTGATCTCGATGGAGCCGATGCTGACCATTCCCGAGGGCCAGCCGGGGGCGGGCGGCTACCGTGAGCATGACATCTTCGTCATCACCAAGGATGGCGCCGAGGACATCACGCATTACCCCTACGGACCCGGCTTCAACGTGGTCGGCTGAATTGCAACGGTTGGCGCGCCAGCAATGGCGCGCCAGTTGCAACCCTGCGCAGGGCTGCTAGGGATACGGGGCAGGAAATGGTGTGTGGATTCCCCGATGTTTCATCTTTCTCCCAACCGGCGATCATTCCTTGGCCTCGCGGGATCGGCGCTGCTTGCCGCCTGTGCGCCGCGAACGCCCGATGACGTCTTCACCCAGACCTCGCCCGACGGCACCACCCAGAGCTTCAAGCCGGTCGAGGGCTACGAGGTTCTGCAGGATGGCGAATACACGCTGCCCGCCGTCCCGCCGCAGTATCTGGAATGGCCGAACCGGCGGCAGCTTGTGTTCTACGAAGGTTCTGCCGCGCCGGGGGATATCGAGATCGATCCGGCGGCGAAGTTCCTCTACTATGTGCTCGCCGACGGCACCGCCTGGCGCTATCCGATCGCGGTCGGGCGTGCCGGTCTCAGCCTGAAATCGACGACCGTGGTCCGGCAGAAGAAGGAATGGCCGGGCTGGCAGCCGACCGCCAACATGCTGCGCCGCCAGCCCGAGGTCTATGGCCCCTTCGCGGGCGGTGTCCCCGGCGGTCTGGCGAGCCCGCTTGGCGCGCGGGCGCTCTATCTCTACCGGGGCGGGCGCGACAGCTACTACCGCATCCACGGCACCAACGATCTTGGCTCAATCGGCAATTCCGGCTCGGCGGGCTGCATCAGGCTCTTCAACCACGACATCATCGACCTTTACAACCGCGTCTCGGTCCCGACGACGGTCAAGATCCGCAGCGCGGAAGAGTCGTTGCGTCTTGTCGGGCCGCAGTTCAGCCCGCGCGGCGTCGAACTGCCGCCGACCATCGTCTCGCCGGAATCGATCTACGGTGCGACCGAAGTCGCGCCGGATGCCGGGACCTGAGGCTCAGACCCGGATCACATAGTCCTTCCGCGTGGTTTCGAGCACCTCCCAGGTGCCGGTGAAGCCGGGGCGGAGAAGGAAGCTGTCACCGGGGCCGAGCGCATGTTCGGTCCCGTTTGCATCGGTGATGACCGAGCGGCCCGAGAGGATGCGGCAGTATTCCCATTCATCGTAGGCGATGCGCCACTTGCCGGGCGTCGATTGCCAGATGCCGCAATAAAGCCCGTCACGCTCCTCGACGTTCCAGGTGCTGTGGACCGGATCGCCCGCGATCACCTTGTCGGGGGCCGGGCGGGTGATCTCGCGTGTCGCGGCGGCGGCGGGGGTGAGGCGGAGGAAGGCGGGCATCGTCTTGTCCTTTGCGCGGATTGGCCGGAATGTGCCTGTCCCTGATACAGGCCGCGCCAAATCGCGGGAAGAGGCGTATGCTGATGTCGTTTCATGCAACAGTTTGCAGAAGCGGGATTCCCGGATGTCCGAAACGTCACGGCACGATGCGTGGCAGGCCGCTGCCAACTATGACGCCTATATGGGCCGCTGGAGCCGCAAGATCGCGCCGCCCTTTCTCGACTGGCTGGGTGCCCCGGACAACGGTGACTGGCTGGACGTGGGCTGCGGCACGGGGGCGCTGTCGCAGGCGATCCTTGCCGAGGCGGCGCCTGCCAGCGTGACCGGTATAGACGCCTCGGAGGGGTTCGTGGGCCATGCGGCGGCAACGACAGCGGACCCGCGCGCGCGGTTCCGGCGCGGTGATGCGCAGGCCATCGACCTTCCGGATGCCAGCCACGATGCCGTCGTCTCGGGTCTGGTGCTGAACTTCGTGCCGGACCGTCGTGCGATGCTGTCCGAAATGGCGCGGATCGCGCGGCCCGGCGGTCGCCTGGGCTTTTTCGTCTGGGACTATCCGGGCGGCGGCGTTGCGTTCATGCGCGCTTTCTGGCGCGCGGCGGCTGCGCTTGACCCCGACGCCGTGGCGCTGTCGGAGGATCGCCGCTTTCCCGACTGCACCGAAGCGGGGCTGCGCGGCTTGGCGGCGGAGGTGTGGGGCCCCGGGGTGGAGACGACTGCGCTCAAGGTACCGACGCGGTTTCGCGACTTTGCGGATTACTGGACGCCGTTCACGCTCGGCGCGGGCCCCGCGCCGGGTTACTGCGTCTCCCTCCCGCCCGACCGGCGGGAGCAACTCCGCAAGAAGCTGGAGCGCGACCTGCCGCGCGAGCCGGATGGCAGCATCGCCCTCACCGCGCGGGCCTGGGCGGTGAAGGCACCTGTTCCCGGCTGAGGCGCCGTCCTCTTACTCGACCCAGTGCACCGCCGTCAGGTCGTTGGCCTGCGTCGGCGAGTTTTCCCACAAGCCTTCGATCTTGGCGTTGGCGACGCCGGTCTTGGCAAGCTGGAAGAGGTAGCCGTTGACGTAGTCCTTGGCGATCATCTCCTGCGCCTCTTTCAGAAGCGCGGAGCGGGCGGCGGCGTCGGTGGTCTTTGAAAGCTTGTCCATCAGCGCGACAAAGTCCGGTGTGCCGTACTGGAAGTAATAGTCGGGCCTGGCGTAGATGTTGATGTCCATCGGCTCGGTATGGCTGACGATGGTCAGGTCGAAATCCTTGCCCTTGAACACCTGTTCGAGCCATTGCGCCCATTCGAGGTTGCTGATCTCGGTCGCGATGCCGACGGCGGCAAGCTCAGCCGCGATGATCTCGCCGCCGCGCCGTGCGTAGGTGGGCGGCGGCAGCGCGAGGCGGAGCTTGAGGTCGGACACGCCGGCCTCGGCCAGAAGCGCCTTCGACTTTTCGGGGTCATAGGCGGAAAGCCCGGTCAGATCGACGTAATCGGGATTGTGCGGCGCGAAATGGCTGCCGATGGGCGTGCCGTAGCCGAACATTGCGCCGTCGATGATTTCCTGCCGGTTGATGGCATGGGCGATCGCCTCGCGCACCTTCACGTTGTCCAAGGGCGGTTGATTGTTGTTCATCGCAAGGATCGTCTCGCCCTCAGTGGACCCCACGATGACCTTGAAGCGGGCGTCGGCGGCAAATTGCGCCAGAGTTTCCGGCGCCGGGAAGTTCGGGAAGGCATCGACGTCGCCTGCCATCATCGCGGCGAAGGCCGCGGTCGGGTCGGAAATGAAGCGGAAGGTGGCGCGGGAGAGTGCGGCCTTCTCGCCCCAGTAGCTGTCATTGCGGCTAAGCTCGACCCGGTCGCCCTGGCTCCAGGTCTCGAACCGGAAGGGGCCGGTTCCGATCGGTTTCGTCGCCAGATCGGCGACCGATTCCGGCGCCACGATGACGGCATCGCCCCAGGCCATGTTGAAGGGGAAATTGCCGTCGGGGGCCTTGAGCGTGATCGTCACGGTCGCCGGGTCCACGACCGCGACAGTGTCGATCCCGGCGAAGAGCGCCTTTTGTGCATTGGCGCTGTCATCGGCGCGGGCGCGGTCGAGCGAGAATTTCACGTCCTCGGCGTCAAAGCTGGTGCCGTCATGGAAAAGGACGCCGCTCCGCAGGTGGAAGGTATAGCTCGTGCCGTCGTCCGACACCTCCCAACTTTCGGCGAGGGCGGGGCGCACCGCGCCGTCGGGGCCGAAGCGGGTGAGGCCCTCGAAGACATTGGCATAGACCACCTCGTCGATCGCAGCGGCGGCGCCGGCGGTCGGGTCGAGGTTGGGCGGCTCGAGCACCATGCCAAGGGTGATCGTGTCCTGCGCCGCGAAAGCCGTTCCGGCCAAGAGCGAGAGGGCGGCGACGGAGGAGGCGAGGCGAACCAGCATGGAGGTATCCTTTCGCTATGGCCCGGAGGGGCGGAAACGCCCGCCCATTCTTGGACGGTTCGGGGCACGGTTCAAGTGGAAGCAGCGGCCGAGCAGACTGGAAACGAGTCTGCGCTGCCACTATGGTCGCGGGCAGGCGGGCCGAGGGAGGATGCCGGATGAGTGTGACGGGACAGGTGCGGCGGCCGGTGCCGCCCGACATTCGTGCGCGCAAGGGCGGCGAGCCGCTGGTGATGCTGACGGCCTATACCACGCCGGTCGCACGGCTCGTCGATCCGCATTGCGACATGGTTCTTGTCGGCGACAGTGTCGGCATGGTGCTGCACGGGCTGCCCTCGACGCTGGGCGTGACGCTGGAGATGATGATCCTGCATGGCCAGGCGGTGGCGCGCGGGCTGTCGCAAGCGATGATGATCGTGGACATGCCCTTCGGGTCCTATGAGGAAACCCCGGAGCAGGCCTTTCGCAATGCAGCGCGGATCGTGGCGGAGACCGGCGCGGCGGCGGTCAAGCTCGAAGGCGGGGCGCATATGGCGCCGACGATCGCGTTCCTGGTGGCGCGCGGCATTCCGGTCATGGCGCATGTCGGGCTGACGCCGCAAGCGGTCAACACGCTGGGCGGCTACCGGGTGC
>JBGSNN010000123.1:0-5197 GCA_041739655.1 Albidovulum sp.
CCGCGTCCGCGTGGCGCTGGCCGCAGGCGCAGCCGTCCTGGTGGCGCTGGCCTGGTCAGCCGGAACGCTGCGGCTCGCCTCGGACCCTGCGCCGCGAGCCTCCGAAATCCGCGTGCGCCTGGTTCAGCCGAACGCCCGGCAGGAGCTGAAATGGCGCGAGGACATGTGGCGCCTCTTCCTCGACCGACAGCTGCGCGCCAGCGCCCCCGGCGACGGTCCGCGCCCCGATCTTGTCGTCTGGCCGGAAACCGCGATCCCTTTCCTTCTCGACCGCGCCAAGCCTTTTCTTGAACAGATGGCAATGGTCTCGGACGGCATTCCCATTGCGGCCGGCATCCAGCGCAACGTGGGGACGCAGTACTACAACAGCCTTGCGGTGATCGGGCCGGGCGGCTCGGTCCTTGGCCTCTACGACAAATCTCACCTTGTTCCCTTCGGCGAATATGTCCCGTTCGGCGACGCGCTCTCGCACGTCGGTATCCGGGCTTTCGCATCGCGCGAGGGCTATGGCTACTCCGCCGGACCGGGGGCGGAGATCCTGCGGCTCGGACCGCTTGGCAATGTCCTGCCTCTCATCTGCTACGAGGCGGTCTTTCCGCAGGACCTCAACGCCGCACCCGATCGGGCGGACTGGATCCTGCAGATCACCAACGATGCCTGGTTCGGCAATCTCGCCGGACCCTATCAGCATCTGGCGCAGGCGCGGCTCCGGGCGGTCGAACAAGGGTTGCCGCTGCTGCGCGCCGCCAATACCGGCGTCTCCGCCGTGATCGACGCCAAGGGCCGGGTGCTGCGATCGCTGCCGCTGAATACTGACGGCGTGATCGACGCCGATGTGCCCGCCGCACTTCCGCGCCCGCTCTATGCGCGCACTGGCGACCTTCCCGCGACAATCTTCCTGGCCGTGGCGGCATTGGCGCTATCGCTCCGTCGGCGTCGCGAACGCGATTGACGCTGGCGTGGCGAGGGGCTAGGCAGGGCGGACCCCTCGTCACAACGGCTTCCTGGCGTGACGGGCTGATCCCAATGGAGCACTTCATGTCCAGACAGAACTATATCTTCACCTCCGAAAGCGTTTCGGAGGGGCACCCGGACAAGGTCTGTGACCGGATTTCGGATGCGGTCCTCGATTCCTTTCTTGCCGAAGACCCCTATTCCCGCGTGGCCTGCGAAACCTTCGCCACAACCGACCGTGTCATCATCGGCGGCGAGGTGCGCGGCCCCGGCTCGGTCATCGAGCGCGTCGAGGACATTGCCCGCGCCTGCGTCAGGGACATCGGATACGAGCAGGACGGTTTCCACTGGGCCAACCTGAAGGTGCAGAGCTATCTGCACGCGCAGTCCGCCGACATCGCCCAAGGCGTCGATGCCTCGGGCGAGAAGGACGAAGGCGCGGGCGATCAGGGCATCATGTTCGGCTATGCCACGACCGAAACGGCAGAGCTGATGCCGGCCCCGATCCTTTACGCGCATGCGATGCTCCGCCGCCTGGCGGAGGTGCGCAAGAACGGCACCGAGCCGCGCCTTGGCCCTGATGCCAAGTCGCAGCTTTCGATCCGATATGAGGGCGGAAAGCCGGTCGGTGTGTCCTCGCTGGTGCTGTCGACCCAGCATCTCGATCCCAATCTTTCCTCGTCCGACGTGCGCGCGATCGTGGAGCCCTACATCCGTGAGGTGCTGCCCGACGGCTGGCTGACTGCGGCGACCGACTGGCATGTGAACCCGACCGGCAAGTTCGTCATCGGCGGGCCCGATGGCGACGCGGGCCTGACCGGCCGCAAGATCATCGTTGATACCTACGGCGGCGCTGCGCCCCATGGCGGCGGCGCGTTTTCCGGCAAGGATCCGACCAAGGTCGATCGGTCCGCGGCCTATGCCGCGCGCTATCTGGCAAAGAACGTCGTCGCGTCCGGTCTGGCCGAGCGCTGCACGCTGCAGCTTTCCTATGCCATCGGCGTGGCCAAACCGCTGTCGATCTATGTCGATACGCATGGGACCGGCCACGTTGACGAGGCGCTGATCGAGGCGGCTGTCAGCAAGGTCATGGACCTGACCCCGCGCGGCATCCGCACCCATCTTGGTCTCAACAGGCCGATCTACCAGCGCACGGCGGCCTACGGCCACTTCGGCCGGATGCCGGATGCGGAGGGCGGCTTTTCCTGGGAAAAGACCGATCTCGTCGAGGCGCTGAAGAAGGCCGTGTGAGGCCGCCCGGCCAGGGGCAGGTCACAGGTGCGACGGGGGCGTCCACGCGGCGCCCCATTTCTGCCTTTTCGGCTCGGCCCGGCTTGACCTCTCGGCGTCTCAGGGCGTAGTGCGCCGCCATGAGCAATGACGACACTCCCCCTCGGGCGGCGCGGCGCAACTTTTATGGCCGCATCCATGGCAAGACCCTGCGCCAGAGCCAGAAGGGCTATCTCTCCGAAGACCTCGACAGCCTTCGCCCGCGCGGGATCAGCCCCGCAGAGAACCCCGGGCGGACGGCGATCGATCCTGCTGCGATCTTCGGCGACGACCGGCCGATCTGGCTGGAGGTCGGGTTCGGCGGCGGCGAGCATCTTGTCCATATGGCGGCGCGCTATCCCGGGATCGGGATCATCGGCTGCGAGCCCTTCGTGAACGGCGTGGCGATGCTGCTGGGCAAGATCCGCAGGGCAGGGGTCGGCAACCTGGCGATCCATCCGGGCGATGCGCGCGACGTGATGGAGGTGCTGCCCGACGCCTCGGTGGCAAAAACCTTTCTCAACTACCCCGACCCCTGGCCGAAGCGGCGCCACCACCGCCGCCGCTTCGTGACGGCGGACCATCTTCGGCCGCTGGCCCGGGTGATGCGGCCGGGGGCGGAGTTCCGCATTGCGACCGACATTCCAGACTATGTGCGCCAGGCGCTGGAAGAAGTGCCGGCCGCCGGCTTTGCACTCGTGACGGTGGCGGCTACGCCCTGGGACGACTGGATGTCGACGCGCTATGAACAGAAGGCGCTGCGTGAAGGCCGTCCGCCGCAGTACCTCACCTTCCGCCGCTTGTAAGGCCGGGAGCCCCCGGCGGGAATATTTTCGCCACGATGAATGGGCCAGAGGCATGGACCGGCCGCGGCGCTTGCGCTATCAGCGGGACGGTTTGCCCAAGGAGAAAGTAATGCCCGGCCACGGTTCCCCGATTTCGATGACCGCCCGCAGGTCCGGGCCGCTGACCGGCCGCGCTGAGGTGCCGGGCGACAAGTCGATCTCTCACCGTGCGCTGATCCTCGGAGCGCTGGCAGTGGGCGAAACGCGGGTGAGCGGGCTTCTGGAAGGTCAGGATGTGCTCGATACCGCCAGCGCGATGCGCGCCTTCGGTGCCGAGGTGACGCGGCACGGACCGGGGGAATGGTCGGTGCGCGGCGTCGGCGTCGGCGGCCTTGCCGAGCCCGATCAGGTGATCGACTGCGGCAATTCCGGCACCGGGGTGCGGCTTATCATGGGGGCGATGGCGACCACCGCCATCACTGCGACCTTCACAGGGGACGCCTCGCTGCGGAAGCGGCCAATGGGGCGGGTGACCGATCCGCTGGCGCTCTTCGGCACGCGCGCCTATGGGCGGCAGGGCGGAAGGCTGCCGATGGCCGTGGTCGGCGCCGCCGATCCGGTGCCGGTTCGCTATCAGGTGCCGGTGCCCTCGGCGCAGGTGAAATCGGCGGTGCTTCTGGCGGGCCTCAATGCGCCGGGCCAGACCGTCGTGATAGAGACTGAGCCGACGCGTGATCATTCCGAGCGGATGCTGAGGGGCTTTGGCGCCGAGCTGACGGTCGAGGACGCGCCCGAGGGCCGGATCATCACCCTGACCGGCCAGCCGGAGCTCAGGCCGCAGACGGTGGCGGTGCCGCGCGACCCATCCTCGGCGGCCTTTCCGGTCTGCGCGGCGCTGATCGTCGATGGCTCCGACATCCTCGTGCCGGGCGTCAGCCAGAACCCGACGCGGAACGGGCTTTACACCACGCTGGTCGAGATGGGCGCCGATATCGCGTTCGAGAACCCGCGCGAGGAGGGCGGCGAGCCGGTTGCCGATCTGCGCGTCCGGGCCTCGGCGCTCCGCGGCATCGAGGTTCCCGAGGGGCGGGCGGCGAGCATGATCGACGAATACCCGATCCTTGCCGTCGTCGCGGCATTTGCCGAAGGCAGGACCGTGATGCGCGGCGTGAAGGAATTGCGCGTCAAGGAAAGCGACCGGATCGACGCGATGGCGCGCGGGCTGGAGGCCTGTGGCGTGACCGTCGAAGAGGAAGCGGATGTGTTGATCGTCCACGGCATGGGCCCGGGCGGCGTACCGGGCGGCGCGACCTGCGTCACCCATATCGACCACCGGATCGCGATGTCCTTCCTGATCCTTGGTCTTGCCTCGAAACGGCCGGTCAGCGTCGATGACGGGTCGCCGATCGCGACCTCTTTCCCGGTTTTCGAACCGCTGATGCGCGATCTCGGCGCCATGATCACGCGAGACGGGGCATGACCGGGCGGCACCGGACCGGCAAGGCCGCGCTCTTCGGGGTCTGTCTCGCTCTGACCCTCGTGGTCTATGCGACGATGCTGGTCTGGTCGCTGCCGCGTCTGCGCGGTCTTGCCGGCGGTCTTGATCCCTTCGACCTCAGGCCCTTCGGCTATGACGCGACGGCGGCGCGCGACCTTCTGGCGGCGCTTGGCCCGGCGGGGCGCGACTTCTACCTGACGGTGCAGCACGGGCTCGACACCGCCTTTCCGGCGCTGATGGCGGTGACGCTGGCGCTTGCCTACCACCTGCTGGCGCCGCTCGCCGCGGCGCGGGTTCTGGCGCTGGTCGCAATTGCTGCGGCGGGGTTCGACTATCTGGAGAACCGTGCCGTCGCCGCCCTGTTGCGCAGCGGTCCCGAAGGCGCGAGCGACGCGATGATCGCGGCCGCCAGCCGCTGGACCCAGTTGAAGAGCGCGGCGGTGACACTGGCGCTCGTCAGCCTGATCGTTCTGCTGGCGCTTGCAGCCTGGCGCCACCTGCGGGCCGGGCGATGATCTTCACGGTGGCGATCGATGGGCCGGCAGCGGCGGGCAAGGGAACGATCGCGCGCGCCGTGGCGGCGCATTTCGGCTTTGCCTATCTCGATACAGGACTTCTCTACCGGGCCGTCGGTGCCAAGGGGGGGGATCCGGTGGCGGCGGCGCGACGGCTGACGGAGGCCGATCTGGCG
>JBGSNN010000133.1:0-1891 GCA_041739655.1 Albidovulum sp.
CGCGCGGCACGAAGGCCGGGCGGCCAGTGCCGAAGAGCGCGCGCCGCAACCGGTTGATCTCGTCGCCGTAATGCGCCTTGATCGACGGATCGGAAATCTTGCCGATCGCCGCGCGCAACGCCTTGTCGAGCGTCGCCTTCCGCTCGGGGCTGTCAAAGTCCTTGCCCTCCGTCTCGCGGCGCCAGAGCAGGTTCACCATCGGCTCGGCCGCATCGATGGCTTTCGCCATCGCCTCCCGGCCCCGCGCCCGGATCATGTCGTCCGGGTCCATGCCTTCGGGCAGGATGACGAAGCGCAACCCCCGCCCGGCTTCGAGCATCGGCAGGGCAAGGTCCACAAGCCGCGTGGCGGCGCGGATCCCGGCGCTGTCGCCATCAAGCATGATCAGGGGTTCAGGATGAAGCCGCCAGATCAGGCGAAGCTGGTCTTCGGTGATCGCGGTGCCGAGAGGCGCCACCGCCGCCTCATACCCCGCGGTCACGAGCGCGATCACATCCATGTAGCCTTCGGCCACAATCAGCGGCTGGCCCTTTCCCGCAGCCTCCCGCGCAGGGCCGTGGTTGTAGAGGCTGCGCCCCTTGTCGAAGAGATCGGTCTCCGGCGAGTTCAGGTATTTCGCGCTGTCGTTCGGGTCCATCGCGCGGCCACCGAAGGCGATGCAGCGCCCGCGCGCGTCCCGGATCGGGAACATGATCCGGTTGCGGAAGGTGTCATACGGCGCCCCGCCCTTCTGACTGGCCTTGGCAAGCCCGGCCCCGAGGATCAGATCGTCGGCGATGCCGCGGCCCTTCAACTGCTCCCAGAGCCCATGCCAGCCGTCAGGCGCGAAACCGATCTCGAACCGGTCCAGCGCGGTGTCGGACAGCTTCCGCCGCTGCAGATAGTCCCGCGCCGCCGCGCCTGAGCCCGTCTTCAACTGCAGCCGGTAGTGGCGCACCGCCTCTTCCATGACCCGCGCCAAGTCGCTCCGCCGATCGGCCTTCTCGGCCTCACGCGGGTCGCGCACGGGCAGCGCCATCCCGGCCTCGCGCGCCAAGGTCTCGACCGCCTCCATGAAGGACATGTTCTCCGCCTCGCGCAGGAAGGTCAGCGCATCGCCCTTCGCATGGCAGCCAAAGCAGTAGTAGAAGCCCTTGCGGTCATCGACGTGGAACGAGGCCGACTTTTCCTGATGGAACGGGCATGGCGCCCACATGTCGCCCTTGGCCTGATTGGATTTGCGGTTGTCCCATATCACCTTCCGGCCGATCACGCTGGACAGCGAGATGCGGTTGCGCAGCTCATCAAGGAAACCGGGAGGCAGACTCATCGCCTGAATATCGGCGCTTCGGCTGGGCCGGGCAAGGGGGCGCTGCCCCCTCTGCGCCTGACGGCGCATTCACCCCCGAGGTATTTCGGAACAGAAGAAGACTGCCGTTCGAATTCTTCTGTTTCCAAATACCTCCGGGGGAGTCCCGGACCTGTCCGGGACGGGGGGCGGCGCCCCCCCGGCGGCGGTCAGATTGAGGGGGCGCGGATTGCGACCGCCTCCATCACCTGCCCGAGTTCGTGCACGGCCGACACCGCCATCGACCGGAAGACCATGATGTCAAAACTCTGGTCGCCGGTGCGCAGGAGGATCGCCATCATGTGGTTGAGGCCGGTGCGCGCCACCTGGCCTTCGGCAAAGACCGACGACCGCAGGTCCACCGGAACCAGCCGTGCCAGGACCGCTTCCGTGCCCGGCCCCGCAAGGCGCATCCGCGCCCAGCCATCGCTCTGGCGTAGTCATGTTGCTTGACGCCTTAGGTGTAAGTTCCTACGATCTTGCCCGCAGTAAACAGTTCTTAAGTGATCTCAAGATCGTTCGCGAACGAGCCGACTTGCACACGAAAAATGTTGAAAGAGCGCT
>JBGSNN010000141.1:0-3851 GCA_041739655.1 Albidovulum sp.
CACCCAGCGCCGCGAGCGCGCGGGTAGCAAGATCGGCGGGCGCTTCCCGTGTCAGCGCGCCGAGATCGCGGGCGATGAGGCCGGTATCGACATCGCCCGTCGCGAATCCTGGGTGCCGCGCGAGGGCGGCGAGAAAGCCAAGGTTGGTGACCGTCCCCGCAACCTCGGTCGCGTCGAGTGCTGCCGCGAGCTTTGAGAGCGCAATGGCGCGGGTGGCCCCGTGGGTGATGACTTTGGCGATCATCGGATCGTACCACGGGCTGATGCTGTCGCCCGGACGCACTCCGGTCTCGACCCGCGCCCCGGCCGGAAACCGCAGATGGGCGAGCGTGCCGGTCGCGGGCAGGAAGCCCGCCGGGACGTCCTCGGCATAAAGCCGGGCCTCGAAGGCGTGGCCGGTCAGGCGGATCTGGTCCTGCGTGACCGGCAGCGGTTCGCCCGCGGCGACGCGCAACTGCCATTCGACGAGGTCGATGCCGGTGACGGCCTCGGTGACCGGGTGTTCGACCTGCAGCCTCGTGTTCATCTCCATGAACCAGAAGCGGTCGGGGCGGAGCCCGTCGGAGCCATCGACGATGAACTCGACGGTGCCCGCGCCGGCATAGCCGATGGCCTCGGCGGCGCGCACCGCCGCCAGTCCCATCGCGTCGCGCATCTCCTCGGTCATGCCGGGCGCGGGCGCCTCCTCGATCACCTTCTGGTGGCGGCGCTGGAGCGAACAGTCGCGTTCATAGAGATGGACGGCGCGCGTCCCGTCGCCGAAGACCTGCACCTCGATATGGCGCGGCTTCTGGACGTATTTCTCGATCAGCACGGCGGGGTTGCCGAAGGCGGTCCGTGCCTCGGATCGTGCGCTGTCGAGTTTCTCGGCGAAGTCCTGCGGCCGCTCGACGAGCCGCATCCCCTTGCCGCCGCCGCCCGCCACCGCCTTGATGAGCACCGGGTAGCCGACGGTATCGGCCGCGCCAGCCAGATGCCCGGGGTCCTGGTTGGCGCCGTGATAGCCCGGCACCACCGGCACGCCCGCCGTCTCCATCAGCGCCTTGGCGGCATCCTTGAGCCCCATGGCGCGGATGGCCTGCGCCGAGGGACCGATGAAGGTGAGCCCCGCCGCCGTGACCTCGTCCACGAAATCGGGGTTCTCGGAGAGAAAGCCGTAGCCGGGATGGACCGCTTGCGCGCCGGTCGTGCGGGCGGCGGCGATGATCGCATCGGCCTTGAGGTAGCTGTCCTTTGGCGCGGGCCCGCCGATATGGATCGCCTCGTCGGCCATGGCGACATGACGTGCCCCGGCATCGGCGTCGGAATAGACCGCGACCGTGCGGACGCCGAGCAACCGGCAGGTGTCGATGATCCGGCAGGCGATCTCGCCGCGGTTGGCGATCAGGATTTTCGTGAACATGACGATGTCCTTCCGGCGCGGCCGGGGGTTTCACACCCCCGGACCCCCGTGGAGTATTTGAGCCAAGAAGACGTGCCGGGGAGACAGTGGCTCATCGTTCGAGGTCCTCGACCATGCGAAACCTTTCGCAGACCAGGTCCATCTCCGGCGCCCAGCCGCCGTTGCGCGCGAACCAGGCGCGGTGACCGGCCTGCCAGCCTTGCAGCGTCTCATCCTCGCCCTCGGCCAGGGCAAAATCCGCATCGACGTCGCAAAAGCGGCGGATGATGACCTCGACGGTCTCGATCACAAGGGCGGGGTTGCCGTCCCAGTCGAGCGCGATGTCGCGGCGGCCGACGACGGGCAGCGGGTCACCACCCTCGGCGAAATCGCGCAGCGCGCCGCAGGTGGCGCGTTTCGTTCCGGCGCGGACAAGGGCGAGCAGGCGGTCGCAAAGCTCGCGGCTGTCGCCGAAGGTGAAGGTCTGCGCGCCTGGGTAGCGAGCAATGACGGTTGCGAGCCTCAGGTCGGTCATGCGCACCACTCCGCGCGGCGGCCGCCCGCATAGGGGCGGGCAAGGCCTGCCGCGACGATGGCAGTGGCGACATCGCCGCCATCGAGGCGAAGGGTGACAAGGCGGCGGCCGTAGCGATCGGTCCGAGCACCGTCCTCGGCAATATGGCCGGCCCGCAGCAGTGCGCCGGTCAGCCAGGCGGTGGCCGCGATCCCCTGGGCGAATTCGGGGATGCAGCCGGGCGAGAAGATCTCGGGCGTGTCGAACCCGAGGAGCCGCGCCGTGACGATGCCCTCGGCGGGGCAGAGAAGCTTCACGGTATCGCCATCGACGACCAGCACGACGGCGCAACCCTCATGCGGCTTCAGGGTGCCGTTGGCAAAGGACAGCGCGGGCAGGCCGATGCCGAGCGCCAGGGACCCGCCCATCAGGAGCCGCAGCATTCGGTCGAGGGGGGAGCGCCGCCGCATCGTCACATCCGGAACACGCCGAAGCGCGTCTCGTCGATCGGGGCGTTGAGTGCCGCGGACAGCGAGAGCGCCAGCACCGCGCGCGATTTGCGCGGGTCGATGATGCCGTCGTCCCAGAGCCGCGCCGAGGCGTAGAGCGGGTGCGACTGTTCCTCGAACATCTCGATAGTCGGGCGCTTGAACGCAGCCTCCTCTTCGGCGCTCCAGATGCCCCCGGCCCGTTCGATGCCGTCGCGGCGGACGGTGGCGAGGACGCCGGCCGCCTGTTCGCCGCCCATCACCGAGATGCGGCTGTTGGGCCAGGTCCAGAGGAAACGGGGGGAGTAGGCGCGCCCCGCCATGCCGTAGTTTCCCGCGCCGAAGGAGCCGCCGACGATCATCGTGATCTTCGGCACTGCGGTCGTCGCCACCGCCGTCACCATCTTGGCGCCGTGCCGGGCGATGCCCTCGTTCTCGTATTTGCGCCCGACCATGAAGCCGGTGATGTTTTGCAGAAACACCAGGGGGATGCGGCGCTGGCTGCACAGTTCGACGAAATGCGCGCCCTTGACCGCGCTCTCGCTGAAAAGGACGCCGTTGTTGGCGATCAGGCCCACCGGGCAACCCATCAGATGGGCGAATCCCGTCACCAGCGTCTCGCCGAAGCGCGGCTTGAACTCGTCGAAGCGGGAGCCGTCGACGATCCGCGCGATGACCTCGCGGATGTCGTAAGGCGTGCGGAGATCGACCGGAACGATCCCGAGGATCTCCTCGGGGTCATGGGCGGGGTCTTCGGGCTTCTGCCACTGCACCGTCTCGGGCTTGCGGCGGTTGAGATGCCCGATGGCGCGGCGGGCGAGTGCGAGCGCATGGGCGTCGTCCTCGGCGAGGTAGTCGGCGACCCCGGAGAGCCGTGTATGCACGTCACCGCCGCCGAGGTCCTCGGCGGTCACAACCTCGCCGGTGGCGGCCTTGACGAGAGGCGGGCCGGCGAGGAAGATCGTGCCCTGATCCTTCACGATGATCGAGACGTCGGACATCGCGGGGACATAGGCCCCGCCGGCGGTACAGGAGCCCATGACGACGGCGATCTGCGGGATGCCCCGCGCGCTCATTTGCGCCTGGTTGTAGAAGATGCGGCCGAAATGGTCGCGGTCGGGGAAAACCTCGTCCTGATTGGGCAGGTTGGCGCCGCCGCTGTCCACCAGATAGACGCAAGGCAGGCGGTTCTCGGCCGCGATCTCCTGCGCGCGGAGGTGCTTTTTCACCGTCATCGGATAGTAGGTGCCGCCCTTCACGGTGGCGTCGTTGGCGACCACCATGACCTCGGCCCCGTGAACGCGGCCGATCCCGACGATGAGGCCAGCCGAGGGGGCAGCGCCGTCATAGAGACCATGCGCGGCGGTGGCGCCGATTTCAAGGAAGGGCGAGCCGGGATCGAGCAGGTTCGCCACGCGGTCCCGCGGCGCCATCTTGCCGCGCGCGAGGTGACGGGCGAGCGCGGTGG
>JBGSNN010000149.1:0-2003 GCA_041739655.1 Albidovulum sp.
CGCCAGACTGCCGAAATCCAGATCCGCGTTGCCCTGATGAACCGCTTCAACGCACTCGGCACCGCCGAGATCGTTCGCGTGGCCTGACTCTAACGGGGAAAGGGGCTGTCATGCCTCAAGCGTGAATTGCGCAACAACGCCTATTACATCTCGAGCCGCCTGGTGAACGACCGAAGCGGCAAACATCCCGATGCCTGGCGGTTGCCGGCGCCGGAACTGGAGCAGGGCATCATCGGCCGGCTGCGGGCCTGGCTCACCGCGCCCGGGCAGGCGAGCCGTCTCGTCCGCGACCCGCTGGCCGAGGAGATGGCGCGGATCGGCACCTGCATCGACAGTCTCGTCGCAGAGCTCGACGGCCGCCATGCCGCTGCGGTTCTCCGGGCGCTGGTCGCAAGCGTGCGGATCGCGCGAGGGCGAATGGCGATTGAGGTGGCCGCCGAGGCTCTCGCCGAGCGGTTGCAGGTCGCGCCGGAGCGCCTCGATCCCGCATGCCTCGTCCTCGAAGCCCCGTTCCGCACCCGGCGGCGCGGGGTCGAGACCAGGGTCGTGCTCGGCGACCAGCCAGCGGAGCCCGACCGCGTGCTGATCCGCAATCTGGTGAAGGCGCGCGACTGGTTCGGTGCGCTGACCCGCGGCGAGAGCTATGCGGAGATCGCCGCCCGCGAGGGCACTTCGAAGCAGCGCATCCAGCAACTGCTGCCTATGGCCTTCCTCGCCCCCGACATCGTGCAGATGATCGCCGAGGGCCGCCAGCCGGTGTGTCTGACCACTGAGCGGCTGATCACCGCCGACCTGCCGGTCCGCTGGGACGAGCAGCGGGCGCTCGTCTCCCGCCTCTGAACCGGCCGTCCGATCACCAACCCCCGAAAGCGCAATCAGAGACAGACGGCACATTGCACCCGTTTGGCGCGCTGCGCCCGCGTCTCGGGATTGGTCATTGTCCCCGCAACTCCCCGCACATTCGGGACAATCGACTGCGATGGGCAAATGTCTCGGTTTGCGCGGGAAGGCTGGCTGGGGCGGTAGGATTCGAACCTACGGTACACGGTACCAAAAACCGACGCCTTACCACTTGGCCACGCCCCAACTGCGCGGGTTCTTATCCAAGGCGGCTTCGCACCGCAAGATGCAAACCGAAAAAATGACGTTGTTCCTCGTGCGAAACCGGCCTAGTCGGACGGCGTGATGCAGGTGGATGTCGTGATCCTCGGGGCCGGTGCGGCTGGAATGATGTGCGCGGTCGAAGCGGGCCGACGCGGCCGCCGCGTGCTGATCATCGACCATGCTGCGGCGCCGGGAGAGAAGATCCGGATCTCGGGCGGCGGGCGCTGCAATTTCACCAACTTTTCAACGGCGCCGGAGCGGTTCCTGTCGCAAAACCCGCGCTTCGCGGTGTCGGCGCTGACGCGCTTTGCGCCGCAGGATTTCATCGCGCGGGTCGATGCGGCGGGGATTGCCTGGCACGAAAAGACCCTCGGCCAGTTGTTTTGCGACGGCAGCGCGCGACAGATCGTGGACATGCTGACGCGGCAGATGGCCGAGGCCGGGGTCGCGCTCTGGCTTGGCACCGCGATCGAGGCGGTGGCGCGCGATGGGGCGTTCCTGATCCGGACCAGCCGCGGCATGGTCCGGGCCGAGCGCCTCGTGCTGGCAACGGGCGGCAAGTCGATCCCGAAGATGGGGGCGACGGGCCTTGCCTACCAGTTCGCGGCAGAGTTCGGGCTGGCGGTGACCGAGACGCGGCCCGCGCTGGTGCCGCTGACCTTTGCCGGGACGGATCTGGACATGATGACGCCGCTTGCCGGGGTCGCGGTGCCGGCGCGGGTGCGGTGCGGCAAGATCGCCTTCGAAGAGGGGTTGCTCCTGACCCATCGCGGCCTTTCCGGGCCGTCGATCCTCCAGATCAGTTCCTACTGGCGCGAGGGGCAGGCGATCTCGGTCGACCTGGCGCCGCAGGTCGCGCTGACGGGGGACCTGAGGGCGCGGCGCGGCGCGAACGGCAG
>JBGSNN010000150.1:0-9412 GCA_041739655.1 Albidovulum sp.
GCCAGACTGCCGAAATCCAGATCCGCGTTGCCCTGATGAACCGCTTCAACGCACTCGGCACCGCCGAGATCGTTCGCGTGGCCTGACTCTAACGGGGAAAGGGGCTGTCATGCCTCAAGCGTGAATTGCGCAACAACGCCGCGCTTGGTAGCATATGCTTTAATCACAAGGAGATGCAGAGTATTCACCAGATCGGCCTAGGCAACAGGTCTGGAGAATGTCGCCCCGGAGAGACCACGTCCGGGCCTGCAGGTGCGGGCAACGGTTAACAGCCACACCCGCATAACCCTCGAAAACAACGCAAAAATCCGGCCGCAGCCGGATCGGGAGAACGCTTTCGCGAGGGCAAGTGGCGGAGAGACAGCCCGCCATAGTGTCGTTTTTATCGTTTACAATCTGATGCATAGCGCGCGAAATCTCGTTGTTTTCATGCCGTATACCCCACAACCCGCCTATGCGGCCTTGTGCAATCCATTGCATCCGGTTACCTTTCCTTTGTGGGGTAGCATGTTGGATAGATGAAATGCCGAGAGTAGCCGACGAACTTAGCGCGCTGGACGTCAAGCGGCTGGCCCATCCGGGCGGCAAGCGGAATGTCCTGTTTTCGGTCGGTGGCGTGCCTGGCCTTCACTTGCAGGTCACGCCCAAGGGCGGGCGGTCCTGGGTCTTGCGTGCCAAGGTCGGCACCTTGCGCCGCGATATCGGGCTGGGGGGCTTTCCTGCCGTCACGCTCTCGCAGGCCCGCGACAAGGCCCGTGAGGCGCGCGCCAAGATCGAAAGTGGCATTGACCCAGTAGAGGAACGCAAGGCCGCCAAGGCCGCGCTGGTGGCCGCGCAGCGCCGGGGCCTGACCTTTGCCAAGGCGGTAGAGAAATGCCTTGCCGCCAAGCTTGATGCCTTCAAGAACGCCAAGCACCGCCAGCAATGGGAAAACACCCTTGCCGCCTATGCCACGCCCGAATTGGGCAAGATGCTGGTGCAGGATATCACGACGCAGGATGTCTTGCGGGTTCTGCAACCGCACTGGGCGGACCGGACGGAAACCGCCAGCCGGTTGCGCGGGCGCATTGAGGCGGTTCTGAGCTGGGCCACGGTCGCGGGGCATCGGCACGGCGACAACCCGGCGCGCTGGGCGGGGAACCTGAAAGAACTTCTGCCGCCCCCGTCCACGGTGGCGAACGAAGGCAACCACCCCGCCTTGTCGCTTGACGACGCGCCGCGCTGGTTTGCCGCGTTGCAGACGAGGGAAGGGTTCGGCGCGCGGGCGCTGGAACTGGCTGCCTTGACTGCCACCCGGTCGCAAGAGGTCCGGGGCGCGCTCTGGGAAGAAATCGACTTGGACAAGGCGATATGGGTCATTCCTGGCGTGCGCATGAAGATGGGTAAGGAACACCGGGTGCCGCTTTCTGCCCGCGCAATTGCGCTGTTGAAGGCACTTCCCCGGCTAGAGGGCAACCCGCTTGTCTTTCCAGCGGCACGCGGCGGGATGCTTTCCGACATGACCCTTTCCGCCACCATGAAGCGGATGCACGAGGCCGAAACCGCCCAAGGCCGCACAGGGTTCCTTGACCGCACCTCCAAGCGCCCTGCCGTGCCGCACGGCCTGCGAAGCCTGTTCCGCGATTGGGTGGCCGAGCAAACCAATTATCCCGGCGAAATGGCCGAGGTCGCCTTGGCGCACCGTATCAGCAACGCGGTCGAGGCCAGCTATCGGCGCGGCGACATGATCGAAAAACGGCGGCGGATGATGACGGATTGGGCAGATTTTCTGCGAGAATCGAAAGCTGGCGGCAATTTGGTTGTGTTGGGCCAAAGATGACGGACGAGATATACACCGACCCGCTTGGGCGCAGTTTTCATGTTCTAAAAGGCTCAGAGTTTAATAAGATGTTCGGTGGCATAGGCGGAAGGGTGTACGACGACGATGAGCAAATTTTCCTCAAACGTACGGAGCCAGACGATAAGCTAGAGTTTCCGTCCAGCCCGCATTTAGACGACTACCACCACATTGTTAGCTCGGGAAGGGTCTTACACAATGTAGAACGTGAACGTGCATATGGTCCACACCAGCCTGTAAAGCTCATTGAGACCGATGAGGGCATACGAATTGAAGGAACAAAGGGCTTTGCGGCCACCGAACTCGATATTTTTAGAGAAGACGACTGGTTTGGAGAATGCTGGCAAGTGATGGAAGCTCACGGATGGCACCGAGCGGGTGGAGGTCTCGGGTATCATATTATTGATCAATTCCGCGATGAGTTTGGCGCATGTGCGATCACAAAGGCAAAGTTGGAGTTCGGCGAGAATTGGGAAGGTAGAATCGCTGAACTCGCCTCAACCCGTCTTGTTCAACCTTTGAGCCGTCTTTGGTATGCCATAAACATGCTCGCGCTCTATTACTGCCACCGTGACGAATTTCGTCTGGGATTCCTTTGGGCGGAATATCGAATGCGGATGCATGTTGAGAAGGACGCGGTGCGCGGCGAAAATGTTGTAAAGAGCGCGAAAAACGGTGGAATTGCGAGGGGCGCATCCAAAAAAGCGGCCTCGCAGAAAATCATCAAGGCTATGCAGAGTCGGATTGCCGCTGGGCAGTCGATCGCTAACGCCGCGCGTCAAACCCATAGAGAGGGGCTGGGTTCCAGTCCTGAGGCGAATAGAAAGCTGTGGGCAAGGCAGCGCCAAAATTAGTTGGGACACTGCCCGCCAATGTCTCTGTCGGAAAGCCCATAATTGCACCCAATCGTAACCCGAAGGAGTGCATTTCATGGCAGCGCAAACCAAAGAAACTTACCTTTCCGATCGTCAGATTGGCGCGCGGTTCGGGGTCCATCATCTGACCCCGCGTCGCTGGATGCGCGACGATCCGACATTTCCGCGCCCGGTAAAACTCTCGCCGGGCTGCACGCGCTGGAGACTCTCTGAGATTGAAGCATGGGAAGCCATGAAGGCCCAAGGCAAGGGCGAATGATCGTGCCAGTTCGCGGCCTGTTCCGTGCGGAGTTCGGGCATGGCTAAGCGGCCCAGCGCCCGGCGAATCCGTGCCGCGCGCACCTACACGATAGAGGAAGCCGCGCAGGCGCTGGACGTATCAACCGGGACGATCCGCGCTTGGGTCAAGGATGGCCTGCCCCTGATGAATGCGCGGCGGCCCTTTCTGATACTTGGCGATGCGCTGCGCCATTTCCTCACGGCACGCGCGACGGGGGCGAAGGTCGCACTGCAACCGGAGCAACTCTATTGCTTCAGTTGCAAAGTCGGGCGGGAACCGATGGGGCGCATGGTCGATTGCATCCCGCAAACGGCTAGGACCGCCCGGTTGGTGGGCCTATGCGATCACTGCGGTGGCACCTGCAACCGGATGGTGAGCCGCGCGAAGATTGACCAATTGGCGGGAATCTTCGACCTCGCCGTGAAGGGCGGAAGCAAGGCTTAAGGGATACCTGCAAACCCCTCTGAAACCATCACTTCGAAAGGGCATCCTGATGGTGCGGAAACACAACGAAGAAAATGAACGGATCAAGAGGCGCTATCTGCAGTATCTGCGAGAAGCCATGCGCCGCGATCAGGCGACTGTGGACAAGGCCGCTGATGCCATTCTGCGCTTTGAGCGCAGCACCGGGTTCAAGCCGTTCAAGAGGTTCCACATTGAACAGGCGGTGAAGTTCAAGTTCCAGCTTGCGGCGGCGAAGAACGAGCGGACGGGCGCGCCGCTGTCGAAGGCCACGATTGACGGCACGCTGCGCGCTGTAAAGGCGTTTGTCCACTGGCTGGCGGGGCGGTCCGGCTATCGCTCACGCATCGCCTATGAGGACACCGAGTATTTCAACCTGAACGCCAAGGACGCGCGCATTGCCCATGCCCAGCGCGACACACCCTATCCGACGATGGAACAGTGCCGCCACGCCTTCGCACAGATGCCTAGCGCCACGCCCTTGCAGCGCCGCGAAAAGGCCCTGTTTGCTTTCCTGATGCTCACCGGGGCGCGGGACGGGGCGGTTGCGTCTTTCCGCCTCAAGCACATCGACCTGGTGCAGGGATGCATCTATCAGGACGCCCGCGACGTGAAGACCAAGTTCGCCAAGACCTTCACCACCTGGTTCTTCCCCGTCGATGCCCTCTACTTGCAATGCTTCCACGACTGGGTGAAGTATCTGCGCACCGATCAGCTTTTCGGCCCGGCGGACGCCCTTTTCCCCAAGCCCCTGATGGGCCTGAAGGACGGCGGGTTTGCCTGTCTCGGGCTATCGCGCGACACTTACGGCAACGCGGGACGCATCCGGGCGGCAATCAAAGACGCCTTCACTTCTGCGGGCCTGCCGCCCTTCGGCCCCCACAGTTTCCGCAAGACGCTGGGCATTCTGGCGAACGAACATTGCCGGACGCCCGAGGCGTTCAAGGCTTGGTCGATGAACCTTGGCCACGAGAACATTGCCACTACGCTCAGCGCCTATTGCCCGGTTTCGACCACGCGGCAGGGGGAACTGATCCGGGGCATGGCTTGATGTGTACCTTGCACTAACGCCTGCTTGCCCTTCCGGCCCGAAGACTGTCTTATCGCGGCAAAAGTGGAGGTGCGGCGTGACGGAATTGGTGTTCAAGGGCAAGGAATTCGTCTGGAATCATCACCTTGCGGTGCCGTTCCGGCCCTTGGAGATGCAGCCTGACAAGGGGATTGGTGACGCCCGCCTTGACGCCAACCTCATCGTTCAGGGCGACAACCTGCACGCACTGAAAGCCCTTCTGCCGATGTATGCGGGCAAGGTGGACTGCATCTTCATCGACCCGCCCTACAATACGGGCAACGAGGGCTGGGCCTACAACGACAACGTGAACGCGCCGATGATCCGGGAATGGCTGGACGCCAACCCCATCGGGATCGAGGACGGGCTGCGCCACGACAAATGGTGCGCGATGATGTGGCCCCGGCTGCGGTTGTTGCATGAGTTGCTTTCCGAGAATGGGAGCCTTTGGGTCACGCTTGACGACAATGAAGCCCAGCGCGCAAAGCTGATGCTCGACGAGATTTTTGGAGAAGACGGGTTTGCTGCGAATGTAATTTGGCAGAAGAAATATACCGCTTCCTCTGATCATACCGGCATTGCACCGATGCATGATCATTTATTGGTCTATTCGAAATCCCAGTGGACAAGGAACAAACTGGAGCGTGTGGAAGGGAAAGATGCGGCATATCGCTTTGAAGACGAGGGCGGAGTGTTTCGGGTTAGCGATTACACATGCAACAAAAATTCGGACGAAAGGCCAAATCTCTATTATCCGATTATTAACCCCAAAACGGGAGAAGAATGCTGGCCTAGCAAAACGAGAGTTTGGGGATATGGTCCAGAAGCCCATGCCGAGAATGTGGCAAAAGACCTAGTTTGGTGGGGTGCTGACGGAAAATCAAAGACCCCCGGCTTCAAGCGTTATCGTCACATGCTCAAAGACGGTGGGAAAACGACGCCCGGAACGATTTGGGATTGGGAGTTTGCGGGGCATACAGATAGCGCGCGCAAAGACCTGTTGCAGGTTTTCCCTGAGCTTTCAGGCAGCGACGCGACGATTACCCCGAAGCCTGTTCGGCTGATTGGCCGCGTTCTTGAAGTGGCCACCGACAAGGACTCCCTTATCCTCGACTCCTTCGCCGGGTCCGGCACCACGGCCCATGCCGTTCTGGAAGCCAACAAGCGCGACGGCGGCAACCGCCAGTTCATACTTGTGGAAATGGAGGACTACGCCGACCGCCTGACCGCCGAACGGGTGCGGCGCGTGATCAAGGGCTATGATTTCACCGGCACGCAGCGCACCGAACTTCTGCGCGAAAGCCTGACCTGGACCAAGCTGCAAAAGGCCGACCGGCTGACCGAACAGGTGGAGAAGATCGAGAACCTGCACGGCCACGAATTCGACCGCATCACCAAGCAGGTGAAGGACGGCGAATTGATCGTCACCGGCGAAAAGCGGGTGGCTGACCGCGCCGAAGGCTTGGGCGGGGAGTTCACCTATTGCACGTTGGGCAAGCCGGTGGAGTTGGACCACATCCTGACCGGCGAAGACCTGCCCGGCTATGCCGCCCTTGCCGGTGTGCTGTTCCACATGGCGACCTCGCAGCCGCTCGACCCCGCCAAGCTGGACGAGGGCCGCGCCTATGTGGGCGAGGCGAACGGCACGCATGTGTGGCTGATCTACCGCCCCGACCTCGACTGGCTGAAATCGCCCGAGGCGGCACTGACGCTTTCCTTCGCGCGGCAGGTGGCCGAGGCGCAGCCCGACGCGCGCCACCTTGTCTTTGCCCCCGCCCGCTATGTCTCGCAAAGGATGCTGGACGCCGAGGGCCTGCCCGTCGAATTCGTGCCGCTTCCCTTCGCGCTCTACCGGGTGGAACGGACCTGATGCGCACGCTCGATTATCAGGCGCGGGTGCTGGACACGCTGGATGCGTATCTGGATGCGCTGAAGCCCGAAAAGGCGCGGGCGGACAAGATTGCTGCGATGGCCGAAGCGGACCCTGACCTTGGGCTTGAGGTGCCCGACTTCACGGCGCGGGCATGGGAAGCCCTGAAAGGTGCCGGGCGCTTGCCTGCATCCCGCGCGAACGTGCCCTTTTCCCCGCGCCGCGATGGCGTGGGCCGCGCCGTGCCCAACGTCACGCTGAAGGTGCCCACGGGCGGCGGCAAGACCTGGCTGGCAGTGAACGGGGTCAGCCGGATCATGGGGCGGTATCTGGCGAAGAACACCGGCTTTGTCCTGTGGATCGTGCCGAACGAGGCGATCTATTCCCAGACGCTGAAGGCGCTGAAGAATCGCCAGCACCCCTATCGGCAGGCGCTCGACCGCGCGGCGGCGGGGCGCGTGAAGGTGATGGAGAAATTCGACCGACTGGACGCGCGGGATGTGGAGGCGAACCTGTGCGTGATGATCCTGATGCTGCAATCGGCAAATCGGCAGACGCAGGATGCGCTGCGCATGTTCAAGGACAGGGGCGACGTGCACGGATTCTTTGCCCCCGAAGGCGATCAGGCGGCGCACGCGCGGGAATTCGCGGCGGTGCCGAACCTGGACGGCTATCAGGGCATGTTCCCGATGGTGAAGGACAGCTTGGGCAACGCGCTGCGCAAGATCAGGCCGGTTGTGGTGATGGACGAGGGGCAGAAGGCCACCTCCGAGTTGGCACATGACACGCTTTACGGCTTCAACCCGATCTTCGTTCTGGAACTGACCGCGACGCCCAAGGATGTAGCGGCGAAGGGGACGAAGCCGGGCCGGGCCGCGAACCTGTTGGTGGAGGTGACGGGGCGCGAGTTGCACGCCGAAGACATGATCAAGATGCCGCTGAACCTCGACCCCCGGCAGGGCACAGACTGGCGTGGGACGCTCACGGCGGCGCTGGGCAGGCTGAAAACCCTGGAGACGCAGGCGCGTGCCTACGGGGCGGACAGGGGCGCGCTGGGCTATATCCGGCCCATCATGCTGGTGCAGGTGGAGCGGACGGGCAAGGATCAGCGCGACGGGCAGCACATTCACGCGGACGATGTGAAGGAATGGCTGCTGGCGGCAGGGCTGGACGAGGCCGAAGTTGCGATCAAGACCGCCGAACAGAACGACCTTTCTCAGCCCGAGAACCAAGACCTGTTGTCACCCACGAACCGGGTGCGGGTGATCGTGACCAAGGCGGCGCTGCAAGAGGGCTGGGACTGCCCCTTTGCCTATGTGCTGTGTTCGCTGGCGGCGGCGTCGAACCGTTCCGCCATGACGCAGCTTGTGGGGCGCATCCTGCGCCAGCCCTATGCGCTCAAGACCGGCGTGGCGGCGCTGGACGAATGCTATGTGGTCACGCATCACGCGGCGACCCGCGACGTGGTGGAGGCGATCAAGACCGGGCTGGAACGCGATGGCCTGGCCGATCTGGTGATCGAGGTGCCGCAAGAGGGCGGGACCACTGGTGCCGGTGAGGCGCGCAAGGTGGAGCGGCGCGCAGCCTTCAAGAGCCTGCAAATCTACCTGCCCAAGGTGCTGAAGGTGGAAGGCGGCGAGGTGCGCGACCTCGATTATGAAACCGACATTCTGGCGGCAATCGACTGGCGGGACTTTTCCCCGGTTGGCGTGGTGGCCGGCCTACCGGACAACCCGGCACAGGTGGCCGCACAGTTGCAGCGCATCGCCCTGACCGATGCCGGGGAGGACGAGTATTTCCGGGGCGAGGTTGTCGCGGCGGCGGCGGAAACCTTGCGGTTTGACCCCACCTACGCGGTGCGCGTGATCTCCGATCTGGTGCCCAACCCCTTCGTGGCGCGGGGGATCGTGGCCGATCTGGTGAAAGGGCTGGAAGCACGGGGCTTCGAAGCAGCCAAGCTGGGCGCTGCATCGGGCGTGATCATCGACCGGCTGCGAGTGGCATTGACCAAGGAACGCGATGCCCGATCCGAAGCCCTGTTCCGCGCGGCTGTGAAGGCCGGTGACATTCAATTCCGGCTGCGGCTGGACGGGAACAACTGGCAGATGCCCGACCACATGCTGACCACGGAACTGTCGAACGCGCCCCACCTGACCGGGGCGGATGGCGGCGCGCTGGGCCGCAGCCTGTTTTCCCCCGTCTTCCGCAACGAGTTGAACGGAGAGGAACAGAACGTGGCGGTGCATCTGGACGGTGATGGCACGGTGAAGTGGTGGCACCGCAACGTTGCCAAGGCCAGCTACGGCATGGGCCTGCAAGGCTGGAAGCGCGGGCGCATATACCCTGACTTCATCTTCGCCACTGGCGGCAAGGCGGGCGCTGGGCGGATCGTGGTGCTGGAAACTAAAGGCGACCACCTGCAAAACCCCGACACCGACTACAAGCGCGACGTGCTGGACTTCCTGACGCAGAACTTCTCCTGGGATCAGGCGGTGCCTGCCGGTCAGCTACAGATTGCGATGACCGGAGAGACGGTGGAATGCGCGCTGGTGCTGATGGAGAACATGCCGATTGAGCTACCGAAGTTGATCGCAAGAGCGGTTTAATCTTGCTTCCCGCATGGGTAGCGACGCTCAAGCACCAAGCGTTTTTTCTATGTGGGGTTTATTGTGGGGTGTGTATGAACTATCGCCATAAATTACAATGAATTCAATTGAGATTGGCGGAGAGACAGGGATTCGAACCCTGGGTGGGCTCGCACCCACAACGGTTTTCGAGACCGCCGCATTCGACCACTCTGCCACCTCTCCGCGGGGTCGTGGTGCGGCTCATTAGCCAACCGCGCATCGGCGCGCAAGGGGGTTTATGCCGTCTTTGGCACAGGGCCGGAAAGCGGGCGTTTCGGCGGGGGACTGCGGGCCGGGCCAAGGGGACGGATGGCGGTGCGGCGGAGAAAGGATGCAGGGATCCGAGGCGTGATTTGCAATGACGCGGGTTCGCACTTAAGTTGGACAAGACA
>JBGSNN010000165.1:0-2939 GCA_041739655.1 Albidovulum sp.
CCGTCGGCCAGCGCATCGCGGCAGAGCAGCAGCGTCGCGCGCCCGCCGCTGGAAAGCGCGTTCCACGCGATCAGCGCGACCAGTGCAGCCAGGACCGGCATGAGGCCCCATTCGAAGAACGAGGCCGCGATGAGGCCAAGCGCAACCCAGACCACGGCACGCAGCACCGCCGAGGGCAGGCCAAGCGCGACCGACCCGCCGAGAATCAGCATCACCGTCAGCGCAAGGCCGATGGTTCCAGCGAACAGCGGGGTGTAGCCGGAAAAGAGCAGATAAACGAGCACGCCAAGCGGCAGGAGCAGATACCAGCCCTCGCGGATCGCCTTCGCAGGCGACGGCAGGTCGGCGACCGCCATCCCCATCAGGCGGTGGCGCCCGGCTTCGAGATGCACCATCCAGAAGGCCGAGGCGAAGTAGAGGATCGCCGGGATCAGCGCCGCCCGCACCACCTCGACATATTCGACGCCCAGGGTCTCGGCCATGATGAAGGCGACGGCGCCCATCACCGGCGGCATCAGTTGCCCGCCCATCGACGCGGTTGCCTCGACGCCGCCCGCGAAGGCCGGACGATAGCCGAAGCGCTTCATCAGCGGGATGGTGAACTGCCCCGTCGTGACGACGTTCGCCACGCCGGACCCCGAGATCGTTCCCATCAGCCCGGACGAGATCACCGCGACCTTCGCGGCACCGCCCTGCCTGTGGCCGACAAGGCCAAGCGAGACATCGGTGAAGAGCTTGATCATTCCCGCCCGCTCCAGGAACGACCCGAAGAGGATGAAGAGGAAGATGTAGCTCGACGAGACATAGATCGGGATGCCGTAGATGCCCTCGGTGCCGTAGGTCATGTGGTCGATGACCTGCGCCACATCATAGCCGCGATGGTTGAGCGGCGCGGGCAGGTACTGCCCGAGAAGGCTGTAGGCGAGAAAAGTGCCCGCGATGATCGGCAGCGCCGGCCCCATCAGCGTCCAGGCCGCGGCGAAGACCACAATGAGCGCGACCACGCCCATGACGATGTCGCGCGGCAAGGGATCGCCGGCCCGCAGGATGAGCGGTGCATACTCGACCCACTGGTAGAGGGCGACCGCGACCCCGGCCAGCGCCAGCGCCCAGGCGGCGGCCCGCAGCGGGGCGCCCCTGCGGCGCAGAAGCGCGATCAGCGGGAAGCCCAGAAGGGCAAGGAAGCCGACATGGATCGCGCGCACAACCTGGCTCGGCATGTCGATCAGATGCGCGGCGGTGGCGACCTGAAAGGCCGAGAAGGCGACGGCGATCCAGAACAGAAGCCGACCCTCGGCCCCCGCCGGAAAGCTGTCGGCCAGAGGATCATGCAGCCCGAGGTCGGGCGCGTCCTTCGGCAGGTCGTGATGTGGCTGGGCCGTGGCCATTGGTTTCCCCTCCCCGGAAATCGCAGGCTCCGGACGACAGGCGCCGCCCGGAGCAGGGCCCTTACATCAGGCCCTTTTCCTTGTAGTAGCGCTCCGCGCCCGGATGCAGCGGGATCGGCATCCCCTGTAGCGCGTTTTCCAGCTTGATCTGGGCTGCGGCCTTGTGCGCCGATTCCAGCGTCGAGAGGTTCTCGAACAGAAGTTTGGTCATCTGGTAGGCGGTTTCCTCCGACACGTCCTCATGGGTGACGAGGAAGTTGACGACGGCCACGGTCGGCACGTCGGCGTCCTGGCCCTGATAAGTGCCCGCCGGGATGGTGGCCGCGATGTAGGGTGCGCCGAGCTTCTCGACGACCTCGGGCGGAATCGCCACCATGTTGATCTCGACCGAGGTGGACAGGTCCTTGATCGAGGCGACGCCGAGGCCGGCCGATTGCAGCGTCGCGTCAAGCTGGCGGTTCTTCATGAGTTCGACCGATTCGGCGAATGGCAGGTATTCGACCTTCGAAAGGTCGTCATAGCTCATCCCCGCCGCGTCAAAGATCGCGCGCGCGTTGAGTTCGGTCCCCGATTTTGGGGCGCCAACTGACATCCGCGTGCCTTTCAGCATGTCGAGAGAGGTCGCGCCGCAAGAGGCGCAGGCGACGATCTGGATGTAGTTGGGATAAACCGCGGCGATGCCGCGCAGCTTGTCGAGCGGCGCCTTGAACCCGGCGTCGGCATCGCCTTCCCAAGCCAGCTTCACGCTGTCGCCGAGGGCGAGCGCAAGTTCGCCCTTGCCCTGCTGCAAGAGGTTCAGGTTCTCGACGCTGGCCTTGGTGGATTGCACCTGCGTGCGCGCGCCGGCGATGTTGTCGGCATAGATCTTCGACAGGCCGACGCCGAGCGGGTAATACACGCCCGAGGTGCCGCCGGTCAGGATGTTGATGAATTCATCGGCCCGCGCCGCCACCGGCATGGCAAGCATCGCAGCCGCGATCATGGCCGTCAGTCTGGCCTTCAGCGTCTTCATGGTGTCCTCCCCTAGAAAGTCCTGCCCCGCGCCCTCTCGCACGGGGTGGCGAGAGCTTGGGCGCACGCAGTCCCAGCCGTCACCGAAATTCTTCCGATGACCCGAAATCACCGCGCAGCTTCTTGCCCGGCACGGCGCAGAATCCTGCCCGATGAGGCTCCGCGCGACGGCCGCGCCTGTCAAATCGGACTGGCCATCCCGCGCGTCCAGCCGCTAAGCTGATGCCCTGCGGCGGGAGGGGAGATCGTGATGGGCCGACGCGCGGCTGTACTGGCCGCCTTTCTGATTGCCAGCTGTGCGGTGACGGGCACGGTCTGGTGGCTCGCGCTGCGTGACTCGCTGTCGCGTCTGGCCGAACGCGGGCACGCCGACCTCGCGCTCGCGGGGGATCGGCTGACCGGACAATTGCAGCGCTACCGCGAGATGACGGTGCTGATGGCCGATCATCCCGAGGTGATTGCGCTGGCGCTCGACCCGGCGGCGGACCGCGCTGCGGGAAGCGCGCTCTTGCGGCGGACGGCGGACGTGACCGGCTCGGA
>JBGSNN010000241.1:0-9449 GCA_041739655.1 Albidovulum sp.
GTCCGCCCCCGCCCCCGCGCCGGCGCCGGCGGCACCCTCGGGTGCCTCGGCGAGCGCGGTCGCGAAACTCTATGAAGGCCGCGACTATGAGGAGATCACCCTCGACGGGATGCGCAAGACCATTGCGGCGCGCCTCACCGAGGCCAAGCAGACGATCCCGCATTTCTACCTGCGGCGCGACGTGCAGCTCGACACTCTGATGAAGTTCCGCGGTGAGCTGAACGCCCAGCTTGAAAGCCGGGGCGTCAAGCTTTCGGTCAATGACTTCATCATCAAGGCCTGCGCCAACGCGCTCCAGCAGGTGCCGGATGCGAATGCGGTCTGGGCTGGAGACCGTATCCTCAGACTGAAGCCATCGGATGTGGCCGTGGCCGTCGCCATTGAAGGCGGGCTTTTTACGCCGGTCCTGAAGGACGCGCATCAGAAGACGCTGTCTGCGCTGTCGGCCGAGATGAAGGACCTCGCCGCCCGGGCGCGCAAACGCAAGCTCGCCCCGCATGAATATCAGGGGGGCAGCTTTGCGATCTCGAACCTCGGCATGTTCGGCATCGACAATTTCGACGCGGTCATCAACCCACCGCATGGCGCGATCCTTGCCGTCGGCGCCGGCGTGAAGAAGCCGGTCGTGACGGCGGATGGATCGATTGGCGTCGCAACGGTCATGTCGATGACCCTCTCGGTCGATCACCGCGTGATCGACGGCGCGCTTGGGGCGGAACTGCTCAAGGCCATCGTCGACAACCTGCAAAACCCGATGGCGATGCTCGCCTAAGACAAGCTGAATCGAAAGAAGGCCGGGCACAATGCCCGGGCTTCTTTCGTTGCGCCGCTTGCCAAGCGCCGCGGGTCTATTCGCCGATCAGCTGATCCATGCTCAGCGCGGGCTGATCGCAGCCCGCATCGCCGATCACCTTGGCGGGCACTCCGGCCACCGTCTTGCAACTCGGCACATCGTGCAGCACGACCGACCCCGCCGCGATTCGTGAGCGATTGCCGACGTGAATGTTGCCCAGAACCTTTGCGCCGGCGCCGATCATGACGCCGTCGCCGATCTTCGGATGACGGTCGCCGTCCTCCTTCCCGGTCCCACCAAGCGTCACCGAATGCAGCATGGAGACATTGTCACCGACGACAGCGGTTTCACCGATGACGATGGAATGGGCGTGGTCGATCATGATGCCCTTGCCGACCACTGCACCGGGGTGAATATCGACACCGAAGGCCTCGCTGACCCGCATCTGGACAAAGTAGGCAAGGTCGCGGCGCCCCTTGGTCCAGAGCCAGTGGCCGATGCGATAGGCCTGAACCGCCTGAAAGCCCTTGAAGTAGAGCAAGGGCTGCATGAACCTGTGGCATGCAGGATCCCGGTCATAGACCGCGACGATATCGGCGCGCGCCGATTGCCCCAGATCAGGGTCCGTGGCATAGGCCTCATCCGCAATCTCGCGCAGGATCTGCTCGCTCATCTCGCCGGACGCGAGCTTCAGCGAAAAGCGATAGGCAAGCGCCCGCTCCAATGTTGCGTGGTGCAGGATGCCCGAATGGATAAGCCCACCCATCAAAGGCTCATCGCGCACGGCCGACCGCGCCTCGTCGCAGATATGGGTCCAGACCGGATCGACCCGCGATATGATTGCCTGCTTCTCGGCCATGACATCTCCTCCGAACTTGGCGCCTCTATAGCAGATAGCGCGATTTCGCGGAACGGAAAGCCGTGAAACATCAAAGTTTGTCATGACGGCGCCGACGCCTGTGGACGAACGCCAGCAGGACGGCCGCCAAGGCTTCGACATAGTCGGAATCGCTGAACCTCGACTCCGGCCAGACCGAACTCTCGCACAGAACCATACTCATCAGACTGCCGTTGCCCCAGCGCGGATGAAGGCGGCCAAGGCGTTTGCGGTACACATCTGCTGCGTGTGCCTGGTCAAGGAGCCTGTCAACGGTTGCATCCCAGGTCTCCCGCGGCGTGGTGCGCAGAAGCGATGCGGCAGCAACGACATCGCCGTGGGTGAGGCCGCGCATCGCTCAAAGGTCCGGCAGCGCAATTTCCATGAAGTGAACGACAAGGCGAACGGTGCCGCCGACGAAGTCGCCGCCGACCGCGTCAAGCTGCAGCACCTCGGGCGCATAGAACGCCGTGGGAGATGCCAGCACCCCGCGGACCCAAGCCCCGGTGCCAAGGCCGAGTCCCGTCCCATAGCGACCCACGGCGCCGGGATTGCCAAGCGACCAGCTTGTCAGCGTCCCGGTGATATCTGCCGTCACCCGGCCCGTCACGCCAACGACCGTGGCGTTTGCCGGGATCACGAAGCTCGTCGCCGAAACCGGGCCGGCAGCGATGACATGATCGATCTCGGCCACACGCAGCGACAGGCCTGCATTATGCGCGGAGAGGGTTGCGAAGCCCACGCGCCACGCGGCTCCATCAAAGATCGCACCCGCGCTCTGATCGACGATGAAGGCGCGCCAGCCCCGCGCCGGCTGCGCGAAGTCCCATCCTCCATTCGCGCCGATGGCGATCTGCCCCTCCTGCCCGCTCCATGCGTTGACCGCGCCAACCGGCACTGAGTAACTGGCTCCGTCAATGACAACACCCGGTGGCACCGGGGTCGTCGCCGATTGCAGCACAAGCGTGACAAGGCCGTCCAGTCGCAGCAAAGCCTCATTCACGGTGACATGCTTTTGCGCCTGCGCGGCCTGCACAAGGGGAAGGCCCAGTTGGGTGGTCTTAGACATCGGCGATCATCCTTGCAAATGGCCCGGGCCCGTAGACATCGGACAGTTGGGCGACATGAACTTCGAAACTCGGCCCGACGGCGTCGGCAGCGATCATGCTGGCGGAATAGGTCCATTGCGGCTGACCGATTGAAACCTCCCGAACCACCGCGCCCGCTTTCACGACGCGCAGCAGATAGGCCTCGTAGGCTTCGTTCAGTGGCACATCGAGCCCTGACCAGCTATCGCCGCCGATCCGCGTCCGCCTGACCCAGCGCACCGTCAGATCTCCAGCCGGATCGGGCGCCGCGCGCAGATGCACCGGCGAATAGGGCCGCAACCCAACGCCCTCGAAGGCACTGACGAGATGGGTGTAGGACGGATCGTCATAGCCACGCTGCGACGGTCCGATCCGGTAGTGCCGCGCCAGATCGCGCTCATTGGCCGAGAGCGCAACCTGCTGCGGTGCACCGCTCATCAGAACGACAAAGCTGCCAACCGGCCAGCCCGAAGCGCCTGCCTCCTCGGTCCCCGCCTGCCCGCGCAGGAGCGTCGATAGGTCGTAGGTGTCCGGCGCGACAAGAACCGCGTCGGCGAACTGGAACAACTCCCATGGGCCGGACACGCCGTCCCCGACCGCCATGAGGTTGGCACCGTTCAGGACTTGCGCCGCGGCAGCCGCGCTCAGCGCACCGCCGGAAAGCCGGACACGCACCGGCGCGGAACGGTCCCAGACAGCGCCGACCGCCGGTCCCATGGCGCTTTCCGTCACCCCGATCACCGACTGGGCCGTTACCACCCGGTTCAACACATATCCCGCATCCTGGTCGGACGCATAGACCGCGACCGATCCCGGCCAGGGCGATGCGGCCACGGCAAGGTGCGGCGCGTGCGGCACTTCCGCCCCGGTCATCAGCGGCAGGTCCAGAAACAGCGGCAGAACCGGTGTCGGCGCAACGAAGCTGCGCGGGGTGACCTGCGCCTCGGCCTCATCGGAGGCTTCATAGACCGCCGGTTCGACCCGGACGGCTTCAAGCCCGATCACCCCCGCCTGCTCGGCGCGGTCCACGCGGTAAAGCTGCCGATTGTCGGAGCCGAGCGCAATCACATCGCCCGGCCCGACATGGCCAAGCGACGGCGGCAACGCCAGACGCGCGCCATCGCGCGCGACGCGGGTCTCGGTCAGCCAGCGCTCCGCGACCCGTTGCGCCTCGGACTGGGTCAGGGCGAGCGCGAATTCAGACTGGGACACCGACTGAAGATCGCCCGCCGGATGAAGCGCTTCGACCGCTCGTGTCTCATAGTCACCTTCGGCTTCGACATAGCCAAGCCGCACCCGTCCGATCGCCTCGGCCACCGTCGCGCGCTGGGTCTCGACCCAACCCTCCGTCTCCTCCGTCACCGCCAGATCATCGGGCCCGATGACGGCATCCGCGACACCGTCACGCATCCGGAACCGCAGCGCTCCATCCCGCTCGATCGCATCGAACCCAAAGGCGAGCATCAGCGGCTGCAACGCCCCGCGACCGGTGCCGTTCTCAGCCAGCATATAGCCCCGCACGAGGCCATAGAGACCGGAGACATCGACACCGACGGCTCCGGAGCTGTCGCAGATTTCCGCGACAACATTTGCCAGCGGCTGTGTCGTGGCCCGCCCGTTCAGCCAATGGCCCCATGCATAGTTCGCGCCGTCGGCCCAGAGGTCACGATTGCCGGGAAACTGTGGGAAAGGCCGTGAATCCCAAGCCCAGACATGCGCCCGCGTCAGATCGACCATCGGGCCGCCATAGACATCCGAGATCGGATTGTGAGCGGGGTCTTGCCAGTAGTCCACGACGGCGCGCAAGTACTGCATCTGAACCAGATCGTCGCGCCGGCCGTTGGAATAGAAGGGCAGGCCGGACTCGGAGGACTTCGGGTCCAGAAAGCGGTTCGGCTGGTTGGTGCCCTTGTCGATCGCGGCACAGCCGAACTCGGTGAACCAGATCGGCTTCGCCTTCGGCACCCAGCCGGTCTGCGGCCCCTTCGTCCCGCCAATCCGGTCGTGATGCGGATTTTCCCACCAACTGCGGATATCCTTGATGCGCCACACCCAATTCTCGCCGTAGGCCCCGTCGGCGATGGGCGTGCGGATTTGCGCATCGCGTTCTTGCGCGCTGGCATAGAACCAGTCGTAGCCTTCGCCCCCTGCGACATTGGCCTTGAGATAGTCGATGTTGTAGATCGCCCCCCACGCGGCATCGGCGTGGTCCGTCCCGTCGCGCCAGTCCGACAGCGGCATGTAGTTGTCGATGCCGATGAAGTCGATGTTCGCGTCAGCCCAGAGCGGATCGAGATGATAGAAGAGATCGCCCGTCCCATCCTGATAGCCCGCATATTCCGACCAATCCGCTGCGTAGCCGATCTTGGTCCCCGGCCCCAGGATGCTCCGCACATCGGAGGCAATCTGGCGCAGCGCCGCGATCGCCGGAAAGTTGCCGCCTGCTCCGCGGATCTGTGACAGCCCGCGCAACTCGGAGCCGATACAGAACGCATCGACCCCGCCGGCCAGCGCGCAGAGATGGGCATAGTGCAGGATGAACCGGCGATAGGACCATTCGGCCGGCCCCGAATAGGTCACGCTGCCGGACGCCTGGGAAAAGTGGCTCGGAATCGCGGTCCCGAAAAACGCGGCAACTTCCGCATCGGCTGCGGCGGTGCCATCGACACTGCCCTGCCGTCCCGGCGCCACGGACAGCGTGATGCGGCCGCGCCACGGCAAGACCGGCTGATCGGCAGCCGCCGTCCAGGGGTCCGTGAGCCCATTCGCCGCCAGTTGCTCCATCAGGATGAACGGATAAAAGACCGTCGATTTACCTTGCGTCTTCAGGGCACCAAGGGCCTCGACGACGGCCGCATCAGCGGGGGTGCCCCCATAGACCGGCTTGCCGCCGTCTCGCACCACTTCCTGCGCCTGACTGCGGCCGATCCCGCCTGACCGCCAGGGCATTCCCACACCATCAAATGCGGTATCCTCGACCTTGGGATGCAGCGTGCACTGGCCGCACCGCAGATCGTTGCCGAACCACGCCACCACCACCGAGACTGAGCCGCAATTGGGCAATTCCTCGCCCAGCGCAGCCAGCGAGACGGTCAGGTCGGTCTGGCCTCCCGGAGCGTGCACATTGGCCGTCACGGTGCGGCCAAGCCCCTGATCGTAGTGCACAGGTGTCGTGGCGAGCGTATATTCCCCGGTTCCGGGGATCAGGGCGACGCCCTGAATCGCATGGCTGAGATCGGGCACACCGTCCAGCCCATCGCCTTGCGCGGGACGGATGACTTCAAAGCTGAACTGCGGAACGCGATTGCCGTAGGCTGCAAGCGGCAGGTCCTCGAAAACTACATAGGCAAGGCCGCGATAGGCGGGTGCCAGGCCGGCGCCTTCGACGGCCTCGATCTTGGGGTCCGGCAACTGATCCTCCGCCCCGGAATAGACACGCATCGTCACATCGCTCGGCGCGATCTCGATGCCGTCGGCCCAGATCCTGCCAACCCGCCCGATCTCCCCCTCGCAAAGCGCGACGGCCAGACTGACGGAATAGTGGTGCTCGGTAACCTTGGGCTGCGACGGCGCGCCCTTGCCGCCACCGCCGCTCGACGTCGTCTGGTCCAGAAAGCGCGACGCCCAGATGACCTGCCCGCCGACGCGCATGCGGCCCCAGACCTTGCCGATCGGCGCCCCCTCGCTGGCGCCGCTCAGGCGGAAGCGATCGACCTTGCCGGTCTCGACCGCGCGCGATCCGCCACCCATGAGACGCTGATCGATCGCACGCCCAAGGGTGGCGCCGACCGCACGCCCGATCACCGCGCCCGACAAGCCCAGAACCGAGCCGCCAAAGCCCGCGCCAAGCGAAGCCCCAACGGCAGAAAGGATAATCGTTGCCATCAGAAAGCTCCTTCAGGGAAATTCAAACCTGGCCACGACGCGCCGCAGCCAAGGTGCCGACAGCGGGCTCTCGACGACCGCATGTCCGCTGTAGGCATGGACGAACGTGGCGCAACCTGCGGTTTCCGCCACCAACCCGAGATGTTTCGCGACCGCCCCATCCCGCATCCGGAAGAGAAGGATCTGCCCGGACGCCAGCGCAGTTGACGGCGCGACCGGCCTCAGGTGCCGCAGCGCCGCCTGCCACAGCCGCTCCTCACGATCCGGCTCGCTCCAATCCTCGGTGTAGGCTGGCACAGGCTCTGGCTCAGTGCCGTAAAGCTCAACCCACACCCCACGCAGAAGACCGAGGCAATCTGTCCCGGCGCCCTTGACGGCGGATTGATGACGGTAGGGCGTGCCGATCCACGCCCGCGCGATCCGAACCGCGCGCTCCGACACCCCGCTCATCCCTTGAGGCTCCCGCCGTCGTTCCGACCGGCTGTTTTCGGGTAGGACATCACCCAGTCCTCGCCCGGAATATGCGGAAACCCGCGGAAATTCAGAAAGTTGGCGAACTTCAACCGGCAGGTCTCGGCACGCCGATCGCAACCGGCTTCCATCCGCACAAGATCGCCCGGCGCCGGCGCGATCCCGAAGGACTGCCAGAGTTCAACTTCACGCCCGCCCGACCCGAAAACCCTGTCGTTCTTGATCGACCCGATCAACCCGGCAGCGGCCCCGGTCAACACCTGAAGCCGCCCCTTCTCGAACCAGCGATCATCATAACCCGCAAGGCTCGCGAAGTGGAAAATCCGGCCGTCCTGCACCACCTCCACGGGGCGCTCTTCGGTGTATCCGGGCGTGCCGAGGTCAAAGCGGCACCGCGCATCGCCCAGCACGGCCGAACAGCGGGCGTGGTAGATGAAGCCTACCGCTTGATTCAGCGCCTCGGTAAGCCCTCTCAACTCGGCAGTGAACGCGCCGCCCGACCGCACGATCTCGCCCAGTGTTCCGCGGAATTGCAGGACCCGCATCGCCGGATCGGTCCAGTTCACCAGCCAGGCCCTGACTTCCGCCCCGTCGTAGCGACCGGCCAGGATATCCTCCTCCGCGATCGCGTCCGAGCGCAGCGCACCGAAAGCCTCGCTGTTGTCGACCGCGAGGCCGGTTCCCTGCTGAATGGCCTTGGCCGTCATGCCGCTGTCGGCGCGAAAGGTCGTGCCGTCAAAGCTCAGGTCCCGGTCGTGATCGGTAAACCCGAGGACGATGCCATCCTTGCGCGTCACCGCAAAACAGCGCGCAAGCGTTGTCGCGCCACCCGCAAGATGCGCCTTCAACTCATCGGGATAGCTCATGGCAGGCGCACCTCGACGACCGGCACCTGCGGCACTTCGCCAGCCTGGAATGATGCGACCGAGACCTGAATGCGGTCGGTATCGAACCGTACCGGTACGTCGAACTCGAAGCCTGCGGTCACGCGCTCGCCGACGGCGGGCGGCGACAGAAAGGTCACGACCCCGCTGGCGTGATCGACCAGGTAGTGCACCGTCTCGACCAGTTCATCGCCCTGCAGACCGACACGCACGCTGCCCGGCACCGGCTTCGTGATCGCGCGGCGCTCGGACGAGGGGCCAGAAGTGTAGGTTTTCGACAACTGGAAGGTGACGGTGGTACCATCGCCCACGCCGATAACCTGGTCCTCGAACGCAACGGTCGCAGAGGCCGCGCATGATTTGTAGTCTGCCCAGTCCTTCCAGCGGAATCCGTTCAGTTGCCCCTGTCGCGCTTCGAAAAACGCGATCAGGTCGCCGATATCGTCCAGGCTGCGAAGACTGAGGCCCGCATCGTAGCGCCGCCGCGACTGCGCCCAGGGCGTGTTGCGCTCCTCAAAGCCATTGGTCATCTGCACGATCTCTGTCCGGCGCTCAGGGCCGCCGACCGAGCCGAAGCTCAGCTTGGCGGGAAATCTCACCTCGTGGAAAGCCATGATCCGCCCTCACCTGTTGCGTTCGCCACGCGACAGGGCGCGTGACATCTGGGCCGCGATCTGGCTTTGGCTGCGGGCAAACCCCTGCACGTCCGGGGTTGTGACATTCATCACGATATTGACCGCCCGTCCGCCGCCTTGGGTCTGCACCCCGAGCCGACCATCCGGGCCGCGCGTCAATGGCATGATCGCCTCAGGCCCCGCTTCCCCCATGAGCCCGCGCCCGCCCCGCATCGGAAACGCTGTCGGTGACGAGATGACACCGCCCCTGGCAAAGGGCATGACGCGGCCCTGCGCGAAGCTCGCGCCCTTCTCAAACGGGAAAAGCCCGCTCAAAAGTCCGTTCAGGCCGTTGGCAACAGCGCCGCCCACCGCCTGCTGAACCGGCCTCGTGGCGATGTTGTAGACGCTGTCGATCATGGTCTGCGCGACCGTCTTCAAGGCGTCCGACAGCTTGATCCCATCGAACACCAGCCCGTCGAACGCCCGCCTCAGCCCGCCGCCAATGCTGCTAGAGAGCGATGAAACCTCGCGCCCCGTGAACACCATGCTGTCACGCATGCGGCCCAACTCGGCGTCGAATACGGCGGTCATCGCCTGCGCACCCGCCAACGACTGCTCAAGTGCTGCCGTCTGCGCGGCCAGCCCGTCCAGCCCGTCCGTCACTGCCATCTCCGTCCTCCTTGATCGTATCGGGCCAGGCCCGTGCCAGTTCCATCAGCCGGGCCCGGTCGAGCGGCGCCACCGACGCCGGGTCGCCCAGCATCAGCACAAGCTCCGCCGGCGTCAGCCGCCAGAACTGCTCCGGCCTGAGACCAAGCGCGCCCAGCCCCGCCC
>JBGSNN010000284.1:0-2532 GCA_041739655.1 Albidovulum sp.
CCCCGCCCTGCCGAAGGGCTTCCTCGGCCTTGGCAATCTTCTCGCCGATCTCCGGTAGACCTGTCAGGGCCGCAACATGGCTCAGGCTGCGCATGGTGTCGGCCGTGCGCGCCATCGTGGCGAGCGCATCTTCCAGCGCCCTGCCCTCGCGCGGCCGTTCCTCTGGCGTCCGGCCTTCTCCCCGCGCCCGTTCGATCTCTGCCCTCGACGGGCCATAGGTCAGAAGCCCCCGCTCTGCGCGGGAGGTCGCATACAGGAACACGCCCTCTTCCGCCGCGATGGCCACCATGCGCTCCTTCATCACATCGAGGTTGAACACATGCTCCTTCGCCATGAAGAACCAGCTGTCGTTCAGCGTACCCCGGTTGTTCACGACGATATGGACATGGGGATGCGGTCGGTCCGTATGCAGCGCCGCGACGTAGGACCAGACATCGCCCTGGTGCGCGCCGGACTGGAACATCTCGAAGGCCCAGATCTCGGCAACCAGCTTGGCCTTGTCGGGCCGCACATGGGACGGAAAGCTCAGGAGCAGATGACTGGTGTGCCCGTTCTTCGGCGACCCACGCCAGTCCTCGACCCACTCCCCGACGATCTCGTTCCTCTCCTCCCGGGTCAAGCCCTTGGCCTTGTCGTCCAGCGCCACGCCGTTGCCGAAGATCGCAGCCGATTTCGAGAAGAGGTAATCCATTTGCGCGGCCAGCTCCTTCGCGTTCGCCGTGCCGCCCTTGCCGATCTTCTTTATGACGGCGGCATTCGACCCCAGCGAAAACCGCCACAGCTGGCTGGCGCGTGGCGAGAACCGGAAGCCTTGCCGGGAAGGGGATGCGTTCCCCAACTTCACCCTACCCTGCTGCGGCCGCAGGAAGTCGATGTCCCCGAGGACAGCCTCGGCGAGACCGATGGGACGCGAGCCGATCCTAACCATGCCGCGCGCCTTCCTGTCCTTCCGCGAACTTGCGGAAGAGAGCCACACCCTGCCGCCGCCGTTCGGCAATGATCTGGTTCAGCGCTCGCGCCACAGCCGGTAGGGACCGGCGCAGCTCCTCCACCGCCGCCCACTGCGCCCGCACCATCGGTGCTCTGCCCCGGTTCGCGGCCAGCGCGATCTGGTTCACATTGGTGCCGATCTTTGCCAACTCGTAGCGGATCTCCTCCAGCCGCGCGCTGTCCTCCCGGCTGAACTCCAGGAAGCCCGAGGCCATGCGCACCACCGATCGCACCCCGTCCGAGCGGGATTTCGCGCCGAGTTGGGCGCAGAGGGCGTCGAAGGCATGGAGTTCTTCGGCAGGCAGGCGACAGCTCACGACCTGACCCTTGTCCGCTGACCGGGGTCGTCCCCGGCGGGCGAGTTGCTGCACTGCAGAATCAGTAGCGGCGTGGCTCTCTTTGGCAGAAACGACGGGCACCGACTTAAGCCCTGTTTTGCGAGTTTCTGATTTTACCGCCAACTTCTGCCACCGATTATTTGTAGACATCCCGCATTTCCTGCCACCTTCTCTATCCCCTTCTTTCACCCCTTGATCAAGCACAATCTATGCGGGATTTTCCTACTTGCAGGTTGTGTTCGCCTTGGGTAACTCACCTGCCACCGAGTGCACTTCGCTGATCGCTGAATGCACAAGGCGCAACCGGAGAAGCTGCCCCCCAAGCCTTTGGCAGGAGGTCATTTTCCGCGAAGAAGTGGCGGTAACGCCCTGTTTTGATTGATGTACGACCCAGACGTTCAGTGTTGCGGGTTCGGGGAAAGGAAGTGTGGGATGCGTCTTGTGGCATCGGTGACGTGTGATCAGGGCTGCGCCTTATGATACACGCATTGCGCGATCAGATAAAAGACATACGCATCCGGTAATCAGACAAATGATTAAAGAGATATGCCTTGCGCAATAGGATTTGCGCGAGCCGGTTTCTGATACTCGCTCTCTGGGTTCGGATTTAAGCGATGTGATTTAGGATAAAGGGATTCGGCGATCCGCATTCAGACAAATGTGTTCGTCGATACGCGAAGTGAGGAAGATGGTCATGGGTTACGGAATACGGGTTGTGCTGGTGATGAACAGGAAGGGCGGATCGGGCAAGAGCACTCTCTGCCGCGCCCTCGCCTCCGCGGCGGCAGCCCGGGGCGAGACCGTCACGATCTTCGACACGGACGCCTCGAGATCCTGTCTCAGGTGGATGCAGGCCGGCGAGGCTGCCGGGAACTGGTCGCCGCTGGTCGAGGTGATCCACACGCTCGATGCACACCGGGTCGTCGAGGCCATCGGCCAGATCTACGAGCAGCCGGACCAGGAGCATCTGATCCTGATCGACACCTTCGGCGGCAGGTCGGAGGCACAGGATATGCTGGCCGTCGCAGCCCATCGGATCATCTGTCCCATGATGCTGTCGCGGGGCGATCTCAGCGAAACCCTTGAAACCGCCAGCTGGTATCTGAAGCTGCGCGGGCGGGTCGAAAAGCCGGAGGAACTGGCCGGGTTCTCCGTGACCTTCAGCCGGGTGCCGGTCCGGCTTTCGGAGACGGAGCGCATGGTG
>JBGSNN010000333.1:0-14425 GCA_041739655.1 Albidovulum sp.
GACCGGCCCAGCGCCACCGCGATGCCGATCCAGACCGCCGCGCGCAGCGCCATCGCGCCCACGGTGCGCATCTCATAGGCGCCGCCGCGAAAGACATGCCAGCCAAACAGCGCCAAGACCGCAACGATGGCAACCGCCAGAGCCGTGGCCAGCCTGCCGACCCAGGGTTTCCTCAGCGCGATCCCGACCCCGGCAAGCACATAGGCAAACCCCGACAGGAAGTTGAACCAGAGCACGAAGGGCACCGCATTGCCCACCGCCGCCTGCGCCGCAGGACCACCGAACAGCGCCCGTCCGCCCGCGAGGATGGTCACGGCGCCGAAGACGACCGCAATCCCTGCGATGATCCAGAGCCCGGCAGACCCCGCCTGTTTCGTCGTCATTGCACGTCTCCCGCATAGCCTCCGACCGCCCGCGCGCGGATGAACGGGCCGGTCGCGCGGAGCCCGCTGGCGCGTCGCACACTCGCCCCAAAAACCTGCCCAGGCAACACACCTTCCCATGCCTTGCGGCGAAGCAGGTGCTGAAAGTCCTGGTCGCGAACCCCGCGCCGCCGGTTGAAAGCAGCCGCAGCGATGGAGGGCGCGTGCAGTTTCGGCACATCGGCCAGCCCTATCGGCACCACAGGTACGCTCATGGGACTTCAGCAGTTTCGTCGGCGCGGCCAAGGTCATGCGTGCGGCAGACACGACAGCACACCTCCGGGAACAGCCTTCCACAGCCTGCCTGTCCTGCCCGCAATGTGCGCACATTTCCTGCGCGTTTTCAGGACTTTGCAGCAGAACCGTCTGTGTGAAGGTGCTTGCAACCCAAGTGACACGCAGCGATGATCCGCCATCGGTTCGGGAGGCAGCGTTGGATTTCAAATGGCTTGAGGATTTCCTGAGCCTTGCAGACAGCCACAGCTTTTCCCGCGCCGCCGAGGTCCGCGGCGTCACGCAAAGCGCCTTCAGCCGCCGTATCCGTGCCCTGGAGGAGTGGCTTGGCGCCGACCTTGTCAACCGGGACAGCCACCCGGTGACGCTGACCGACGAGGGCAAGCTTTTCCGTGAAACGGCCGAGGAAACCGTGCGGCTGCTGACCGCCCGCCGCGATGAGTTCCGCCATCGCGCCCACAGCGGCGTGCCGCTAATCGCCGTAACGGCCCTGCACAGCCTGACCGTGACCTTCATGCCGCTTTGGTTGATGCAGGTGCAGCGCAGCATTGGCCCGGTCGCCAGCCGCGTCATGCCCGACAATTTCGACCACTGCATCGTGGCCCTGACCGAGGGCGGCTATGACTTCTTTCTGACCTACCATCACCCCGGCGTCGAGGTTCCTCTTGGCCGCGGCTTTCCGGTTCTGGTCGTCGGGCAGGACAGCCTCGCCGCCGTGGCGCGCCCCGGCTGGCCGGAGGCCTGGCTGCGGGACGGGATGCCCTTGCTGCAATATTCACGCGGGTCCTTCCTTGGCAAGCTGGCGCAGATCGCCCAGACCCAACCCGGCGCGCCCAAGGTCTATGTGGCGCATACCAACGAAGCCTCGATGGCCGAGGCGATGAAGTCGATGGCTCTGGAAGGCCACGGCGTGGTCTGGCTGCCGCGCAGCCTGATCGCGGCCGACATCGCCGCCGGGCGGCTGGAGGTCGTGGCGCCGGAACTGCCGATGGAGATCAGGCTCTATCGCAACGCCGCCCGCACGCGCGCGCTGTCGGCGCGGGTCTGGGGCGCGGCGGAAAAGCTGGCCGAAGATTATGCAGGATCGGAATGAGCGAGCCGATCTTCGCATTGGCCAGACAGGCGGATGTGGCGTAGAATTGCGAACATCGGACAAATAATCCGCAACCGCCCCCAAGCAACCCATACCATTCTCGCATGGGGCCCACGCCTCGTGGGCGGCTGAGGCATATCCAAGGACGACCAAATGACCCACGTCGACCATGACATGACCCGCCCCGAACACGATCTGCTGGGCAACCGCGACGTGCCTGTGGCTGCCTATTGGGGCATCCATACCCTGCGCGCCGTCGAGAATTTCCCGATCTCCGGTCACGGGATCGGGCAAATGCCTGACCTGATCACCGCATTGGCCGCGATCAAGCAGGCCGCCGCCACGGCCAATGCCGATCTGGGCCTGCTGGACGCCGCCCGCCGCGATGCGATCATCGCCGCCTGTCAGGAGATCCGCGCGGGCCGCCTCCATGACCAGTTCGTCGTGGACCAGATTCAGGGCGGCGCCGGCACCTCGACCAACATGAACGCCAATGAAGTCATTGCCAACCGCGCGCTCGAGATCATGGGGCACCCCAAAGGCCGTTATGACATCCTGCACCCCAACGAGCACGTCAACCTCAGCCAAAGCACCAATGACGTCTATCCCACCGCCCTGCGCCTGGCCGCATGGCTGGGCATCCACCGCCTCATCGCAGCTATGGCCACCTTGCGTACCGCCTTCGCAGACAAGGCTGTGGAATTCGCCGATGTGCTGAAGATGGGTCGCACCCAGCTGCAAGAGGCGGTGCCGATGACCCTGGGGCAGGAATTCACCACCTTTGCCATCATGCTGGGCGAGGATGAGGCGCGCCTCGCCGAAGCCGCCGCCCTGATCCTTGAGATCAATCTCGGAGGCACCGCGATCGGCACCGGGATCACGGCCCACCCGGACTATGCCGCGAAAGCCTGTGCCGAACTGGCGCGGATCACCGGGATTCCGGCCGTCGCCGCCGACAATCTGATCGAGGCGACCCAGGACTGCGGCGCCTTCGTGCAACTGTCCGGGGTGCTGAAACGGGTGGCGGTCAAGCTGTCGAAAACCTGCAACGACCTGCGCCTTCTGTCCTCAGGCCCCCGCGCGGGGTTCAACGAGATCAACCTGCCCGCGATGCAGGCCGGATCGTCGATCATGCCGGGCAAGGTCAACCCGGTGATCCCGGAGGTGGTCAATCAGGTGGCCTTCGAGGTGATCGGCAATGACGTCACCATCACCTTCGCCGCCGAAGCCGGCCAACTGCAACTCAACGCCTTCGAACCGATCATCGCCTACAGCCTGTTTCGCTCCGTCTCCCACCTCGAAGCGGCCTGCCGGACGCTTGAGGCGCGCTGCGTCCGCGGCATCACCGCGAACCGCGACCGCTTGCGCCAAAGCGTGGAAAGCTCCATCGGCCTCGTGACCGCGCTCACCCCCTACATTGGCTACGAAGCGGCGACGAAAGTGGCGCTCGAGGCGCACCACTCCGGTCGCGGCGTCTATGAACTGGTGCTGGAAGGCGGGCTGATGACGAAAGACCACCTCGACCGAGTTCTGCATCCTGATGCCCTGACCCGGCCGCAGGCGCGCAGCTAGGCACGCGTCAGATCCGGTATACGCGCCGGGCATTGCCAGATCCGATCTGGCCTTGCTCGGCGGGTGACAGGTCTTGCAGGAGCGTGCGGGTGAGAGAAATCCAGTCGGGCAAACCGATGCCCAGATTGACGACCGGCCAATCCCCGCCCCACAGCACACGATCCGTGCCGAAGGCGGACAGGATGTGATCGACCCAGGGCTTCAGCGTCGCCAGGGTGGCGGTTCCCGGCGCACAATAGGCAGAGATGCCGGACAGCTTCACATGCACATGGGGCAACGCGGCGATGGCATCTATCCCCTTGGCCCAGTCCGAAAATCCGCCCCCGGCGATATCGGGCACGCCGCAGTGGTCAAGCACCAGAACCTGATCCGGGCAAGTCTTTGCCAGATCGACCGCGATCGGCAACTGCCGGGCGAGAACACAGATGTCAAAGGCCCGCCCCCGTGCGCCGATCTTCGCCAGATTGCGCCGGAAGGTCGCAGATCGCGACAGATCGTCGGGCATCACATGCAGGATGCGGCGAAAGCCACAGACATGCAGGCCCTCACACGCGTCCAGCCAGTCGTCAAAGCCGGTGTTCTCCTCTGGCCGGCACGATGCGATCTGGCCGAGGATGCCACCCCGACCCACCAACCCGGCCACGAACCGCGCCTCGGCCATGTAGTCGGCATCATCGACGCCGGTTTCCATGAAGATCGCCCCGCTGACACCCGCCCCCGCAGTCAGTGCGGCATAGTCGGCAAGCGTGAAATCCCCTGTCGCCAGGGCGGGGATGCCAGCGGTCCAGCCATAGCCCAGCCGGTCGCGGTAGATCAGGTGCAGATGGGTATCGATGAAGTCCATGTCCGCCCTCCTGTCGGCTCAGACCCCTTGGGCCGGATCCGCGATCACATCCTGCCGCTGCTGGCCAAGGCCCTCTACGCCCAGTTCCACCACATCGCCCGGCTTCAGGTAGTGCGGCGGCTTCTGGCCAAGCCCCACCCCCGGAGGCGTGCCGGTTGAAATGACGTCGCCCGGATGCAGCGTCATGAACTGCGACAGATAGCTGACCAGATGCGCCACGCCGTAAACCATCGTCCGGGTCGAGCCGTTCTGATAGGTCTTGCCGTTGACCGTCAGCCACAGGGAAAGGTCTTGCGGGTCGGCCACCTCATCGCGCGTCACCAGCCAGGGGCCGATCTGGCCGAAGTTGTCGCAGGACTTGCCCTTGGTCCACTGGCCCGAGCGTTCGATCTGGAAGGCGCGTTCCGAGACGTCATTTGTCACCGCATAGCCTGCGACATGGGTCAGCGCCTCGGCCTCGGTCACATATTTGGCGCGGCTGCCGATGATGACGGCCAGCTCAACCTCCCAGTCGGTCTTCTCGGACCCGCGCGGAATGATGATGGGGTCGTTCGGGCCGCAGATCGCCGACGTCGCCTTCATGAAGATGATCGGCTCGGGCGGGACGGTGGCGCCGGTTTCGGCGGCATGGTCGGAATAGTTCAGACCGATGCAGATGAACTTGCCCGTGCCGGCCACGCAGGGGCCAAGGCGCGTGCCCGGTGCCACCAGTGGCAGTCTTGCGGCATCCACCGCGCGCAGCATCGCAAGCCCGGTGTCCGACAGGACCGCCCCGCCAATATCCGGCACCAGCCCGGTCAGATCGCGGATCGTGCCGTCGCTGTGCAAGAGACCGGGTTTTTCGGCACCCGAGGGGCCATGGCGCAAGAGTTTCACTGTTGTCTCCTCAGATGTTGGCCCAGCCGCCGTCGATCACATGGGCGACGCCGGTGGTATAGGCGCTTTCGTCGCTGGCAAGATAGACCACCAGCGCTGCGATTTCCTCTGGCTTGCCGATCCGGCCGATGGGCTGGCGCGCGATGAAGGCGGCGCGGGCGGCCTCATAGTCGCCGGTGTCGCGCAGGCGTTGCTCCAGCGACGGGCTTTCCACCGTGCCGGGGCAGATCGCGTTGCAGCGGATGCCCTTCAGGATGAAATCCGCAGCGATGGATTTTGTCAGCCCGATCACCCCGGCCTTGGTGGCCCCATAGACGAAACGGTTGGGGGCGGCGATCACGGATGACGCAACCGACGCCATGTTGATGATCGACCCGCTGCCGCCTGCGATCATGCCGGGCAGGAAGGCGCGGCACATCCGGTACATCGCCGTCATGTTCAGATCGACACTGAAGGCCCACTGATCTTCGTCGCAGTCGAGGATGGTGCCGGCCGCCACAAAGCCGGCGCAGTTGAACAGCACCTCCACCGGCCCCGCCGCCGCCACCGCCTCGGCAATCGAGGCGGGGTTGCGCACGTCGAGAAGCCGGGTTTGCAGCCCCGCCTCGGCAAGGTCCGCCAGGGCGGCCGCGTTCACATCTGTGGCAATCACCTCTGCGCCCTCGCGCGCCAGCGCCAGCGCCGAGGCACGGCCAATCCCCTGCCCCGCCGCCGTGACCAGCGCGCGTTTTCCGTCCAGACGTCCCATCATTCCTCCTTCATGCCGGCAAGCAGGCCGGGCCGATTGGCTCAAAGCTCTTGTAGGTCAGGATGAACTCCTGATGCCCCAGGTCTTCGGATCTGCTGCGCGCGCCGGATGCGAGGCCCAGCACCAGATCATAGATTTCCTGGCCGACCTCTTCCAGCGTCGCGGCCCCCTCGAGCACGCGGCCCGCGTTGATGTCCATATCCTCGGACAGGCGGGCATACATGTGCGGATTGGCCGCGATCTTGATCACCGGCGCAAGGGCCGAGCCCACAACCGAGCCGCGCCCGGTCACAAACAGCGTGCAATGCGCGCCTGATGCCATCATTTCCACAATCTCGGCATTGTCGGAGATGTTGGGAAAGCCGAACCGCACCTCGCCGTCGGGCACGACATCCATCAGGTAAAGCCCGCCTTTCGGCGGGATGTCGCCCGGCTTGATCAGGCCGGAGATCATCGACTGGCCGGATTTCATGTAGGCGCCGAGGGATTTCTCCTCGATCGTGGTCAAGCCGCCATCGGCATTGCCACTGGCAAAGCTGCCATAGCCCAGGGTTTCGTAGTAGCGCGCGGCCTTCTCGACCGAGCGGCGCAGTTCCGCAGCCAGCGCAGGGGTGGCCGCGCGCGCCTCCATGATCGCCTCGCAACCGATCAGCTCGCCGGTCTCCTCGAAGATGCAGGCGGCGCCAGCGGCCACCAGCTTGTCAAAGGCGATGCCCGCCGCGGGATTGCCGGTGATGCCCGAGGTGCCGTCAGAGCCGCCGCAGACCGTGCCGACGATCAGTTCGGACACCGCCATCGGCACCGTCGGCACCTTGGCGAGGGCCGCCACCTGTTCGGCCACCCAAGCCCGCCCCGCCGCGATGGTGGACCGCGTGCCGCCCGAGTTCTGGATCACCAGCACCTTGACCGGTCGGCCGGTGGCCTTGACCACCGCCTCAAGCTGATGGCGGTTGAAGCTTTCGCAGCCAAGGCTGACCAGCAACACCGCCCCGACGTTGGGATGGGTGCAGAGCCGCTCCATCATCCTTTGCGCATAGGGGTTGGGGAAGCAGCCCGGAAAGCCGATGACATGGGCATGGTCGCGGTCCACGCCCGCCACCTCGCGCGCGACGTGGTGGGCGCATTCCACCAGATAAGCCACCGCCACCACGTTGCGGATGCCCTTGCGGCCGTCAGATCGCAGCCATCCTCTCATGCGTCACCTGTGTTCAATGCGTAGGTTGGGGTGTAGTCGGACCTGAGGTTATGCAGATGCACATGATCGCCGACAGCGATGGCACGGGTCGCCCGGCCGATCGGGGCGCCGTATTTGATGACCCTGTCACCTGCCGCCACCGGCAACCGCGCGATCTTGTGACCAAGACCAAGGGGCCGGGGAAACGACACCGCCAGCCCCTCGACCATCACGGCCTCGCCTGCGGCGATCTGGTCGCGCAGGACATAGACGGTGTCGGCGGGGGACAGCAGCAACAGGCGTGGATCGGTCATCATCAGAATTTCCCGTGTTTCAGATAGGCATCCTGCGGGTCCATCCCGTCAAGAATGGCGCGGCGGACAAGGCTTTCGGTGGCCATCGCGGCGGTGGCGCGTTCGGCCACCTCGGGCAGGAGTTCGGCCGCAATGCAGACCATGCCATCGCGGTCGCCGTGCAGCCAGTCGCCGGGGCGGATCAGCACATCGTCGATCAGGATCGGCACATCCGTCGCCGTCGGCAGCCAGCATCCCACGACGTCGCGCGGGGTATGAAAGACGCCCCAGCAGGGAAACCCCAGCCGCAGGATGAAGCCGGTATCGCGCAAGCCGCCGTCGGTGACGCAGCCCAGCACGCCCTTGCGGTGCAGGGTCTCGGCCGACAACTCGCCCATCTGCGCAACGATGTGATTGTGCGGTTGCGCCGTCCAGATGTGGCCCTTCGGCGCCTTTGACAAGAGCCCGGTCCATGCGATCAGGGTCTGATGGGCATCCGCCGTGTCATCCATCCGCCCCTCGACGGTAAAGGCGGGTCCGGTCAGCACGCCGTCGGGGTTCAACGGGCGCAGCCGCTGCGGCAGCGTGAAGTTTCGTCGCCCCATCACGCGCAACACGTCATGCACGACCGAGGTGTAGCAGTCCTGCAGCGCGGCCAGATGATCAGTCATGGTGAAACACCTCGTCCATCATCGCCCACCACTCGCCGTCCTTGCGCGTTGCAAGCGGGTCCTGACAGGGCATGCAAACCGCCCACCACTCCTGCGTCCTCGGATCGGCGGCCATCTTTGCGGCATCGGCGGCAAAATCTGTCCCCAGATACTCCCAGTAGCCGAATAGCAGGTTTTCCGGCTGCTTGAGAAAGATCGAATAGTTGCTGATGTTGCAGGCGCTGATCGTGGCCAGGATCTCGGGCCAGACGGCGGCGTGCAGACGTTTGTAGGCTTCGATCTTCTCGGGCTTCAGCCCGATCACCATGCCCATGCGTTGCATCTGTTACTCCCCGTGCTCGGAATGGCTGCCGGCGATGGTCTGCGCCGTGATCGCCGGATGATCCCAGTCGATCCCGAGGCCCGCCGCCTCGGGCGGATGGGCGCGCCCGGCGCGAATGTCGAGCCCTGAGCGCGTGATCGGATCCAGCTGCGGGATGTATTCCAGCATCCAGGAATTGGGGATGGCGCAGACCAGGCTGACATGCAGCTCCATCAGGAAATGCGGGCAGACGACGATGTTCATCGCCTCGGCCATATGCGCCACCTTGAGCCAGGGGGTGATGCCGCCGACCCGCGCCACATCGACCTGCACGATGCTGCAGGCCCCTGCGCGCAGGTAGTCGGCGAACTGACCAGGCGAATACAGGCTTTCGCCCACCGCAATTGGCACCGGGCTGGCCGCAGCAAGGCGTGTATGCCCGGCCAGATCATCGGCCGGCAGCGGTTCCTCGAACCAGGTGATGCCGACCTCGGCCAGCATATGGGCGCGTAGCAGCGCCTCGTGATAGTGGAAAGCCTGATTGGCATCGACCATCAGGCGGAAGTCATCGCCCACGGCCGCGCGCACCGCCGAAAGTCGCGCGCGGTCCTGCGCCAGATGCGGCTTGCCGACCTTGACCTTGGACCCGGCAAAGCCCTGTTCCTTGACGCGGATCGCATCCTCGACCAGCGCCGCGGGTTCGATATGCAGCCAGCCGCCTTCGGTCGAATAAAGCGGGATCGCGGGTTTCGCGCCGCCCGCCATCCGCCACAACGGCAGGCCCGCGCGCTTGCAACGCAGATCCCAGAGCGCGGTGTCAATCGCCGCCAGCGCCAGCGAGGTGATCGCCCCGACCGCCGTCGCATGGGTGACAAAGAGCAGGTCGCGCCAGATTGCCTCGATCTCTTCGGCCTCGCGCCCGATCAGGCGCGGCACCAGGGTATCGCGCAACAGGCTGATCACCGCGGGCCCGCCGGTGCCGATGGTATAGCTATAACCGACCCCCACCGCGCCATCCGCGTCGGTGATGGTAACAAAGGGGGTCTCCTGACTGACAAAGGCCTGAATCGCATCGGTGCGCCTGACCATCGGCACCAGGTCAACCATGCGGATCTCGATATGGGTAATCCGTGCCATGTCAGACCGCCTCCACCGATTTGCCGGACGCCGCATCGAAGAGATGCGCCCGGTCCAGCGCCAGCCGGAAGGTCAGGACGTCTCCGGGCGCGACGATCCGCGGGCCGTAGAGCTTGGCCTGCACCTCCTGCCCCGCGAGCCGCGTGTAGATCAGGCTCTCCATGCCAAGTGGCTCGGCAAGATCGACCGTCAGCGACACTTCGGCGCCGGGGCCGTCTTGCGACAACCCGTGCCCGACGGGCGAGATGTCATCCGGCCGGATGCCGAGTTGCACCATGCTGCCGTCGCGCACGAAGTCCCTGAGCCGGTCCGGGACGGGAACCTCGGTGCCATCCGCCAGGCGCACGGTCTGGCCTGCGATGGTGCCGGGCAAGAGGTTCATCGGCGGGCTGCCGATGAAGGTGGCGACAAAGGTGGTGACAGGATGGTTGAAGACCTCCATCGGGGTTCCGATCTGCTCGATATGGCCGTCCTTCATCACCACGATCCGGTCGGCCAGCGTCATCGCCTCGACCTGATCATGGGTGACATAGACCACCGTCGTCTTCACCTTCTGATGCAGCTTCTTGATCTCGGCCCGCATCTGGCCGCGCAGCTTGGCGTCAAGGTTCGACAAGGGTTCGTCGAAGAGGAACGCATCGGGGTTGCGCACGATGGCACGCCCCATTGCCACCCGCTGGCGCTGCCCGCCCGACAGTTCGGCCGGGGTCCGGTCCAGCAAGGGCACAAGCCCCAGAATATCGGCCGCCTCGGCCACGCGCCGAGCGATCTCGTCGGGCGACTGCCCCGCGATCTTCAGCCCGAAGCCAAGGTTTTCACGCACGTTCATGTGCGGATAGAGCGCGTAGTTCTGGAACACCATCGAGATGTTGCGCTTGCGCGGCGGCAGATCGTTCACGACCTGCCCGCCGATCCTCACCAGCCCCCCGGTGATGTCCTCAAGCCCCGCGATCATCCGCAAGGTCGTGGATTTGCCGCAGCCCGAGGGGCCGACCAGCACGACGAACTCCTGATGCGCAATTGCGAGGTCGATACCGTGGACCACCCCCACCGCGCCATATTTCTTGACCACCTTTTCCAGCGTGATCTCTGCCATGTCTTATCCTTTCACGCCGCCGAAGGTCAGTCCGGCAATCAGGTGTTTCTGCACGATGAAGGTCAGGATCAGGGCCGGGATGATGATGATCACCGCCATGGCGCACATGCCTGCCCAGTCGATGGTGAACTGTGCGGTAAAGTCCAGAAGGCCGACCGGCAGGGTCTTTGAATCAGTGGAGCGGGTCAGCTGGCTGGCCAGCGCAAACTCATTCCACGAGGTGAGAAACGCGAACACCCCCGCCGCCGCAATGCCCGACTTGGCCAAGGGAAACTCGATCTTCCAGAAGGCCTGCCAGCGGGTGCAACCGTCGACCTGAGCTGCCTCGGACAGGGCCTGGGGGATCTGGCGGAAAAAGCCGTCGATCAGCCAGATCGTGAAGGGCACGTTCAGTGACACATAGACGATGATCAGCCCCATTTTGGTGTCGATCAGTCCAAGCCTGCTCCACATCATGAAGACCGGCAGCGACAGCGCGATGCCCGGCACGGCGCGAAACAGCATCAGCCCAAGGAAGATGCCGCCCTTGAAGCGGAACCCGTAGCGCGCGAAGGAATAGCCCCCCGCGACGCCGATGATCAGCGCAATGACGGTCGAGGTCAGAGCAATGACCAAAGAGTTGGTGAAGTAGCTGACGACCGGGATGCCGACCTGTTCGGCCCCGAAGCCGAAGATCTTGCCGAAGTTGTCCAGCGTCAGGTCTTCAGGAATCCAGACCGGCGGCTTGGCCAAAATCTCGCGGTTGGGCCGGAACGCCGACAGCACGACCCACAGCCCCGGCAGGCACATCACCAGCATCAGAACGAAGGTCGCAAGCCAAAGCGCCACCTTCTTTGCCTGCTTCGAGGCGCGGCTTTCTACGGACACGGTCATTCGACGCCCCCCATGTAGCGGCGCGCCGCAACCAGCTTGCGGTAGAAATACCAGGTGAAAAGCACGGACAGGACGGTCGAGACATAGGCCATCGCATTGGCCTGACCCATCTTCGCCTCGTCATAGCCGACCCGGGCGATCAGGGTCCACAACAGCTCGGTCCGTCCGGCGGGACCGCCATCGGTCATCACGGCGACAAGGTCAAAGGCGCGGGCCACGTCCAGGCTGCGGATCGCCATGGCGATGTAGGCAAAGGGCATGAGGAAGGGCAACGTGATATGGCGAAAGACCTGCCAGCTGTTGCAGCCATCGACCTTTGCCGCCTCCAAGGGGTCGCGCGGCATGGCGAAAAGGCCGGCAAGAAGCAGGATCGCAAACACCGACGTGCTCATCCAGACTTCTGCCAGCGTGATCGAGAACATCGCCAGCTTGGCATCCACCAGCCACGGGATCGCCTGATCCGTCAGACCCATCGATTGCAGAGCGTTGTTCACCACACCGATGTGGTCGTTGAACAGGAATTTGAACTGAAAGCCGACAAGGATCGGCGAAAACATCATGGGAAACATCATGATGGTGCGCAGCCCACGCTGGCCCCAGGTGATCTTGTTGATAAGCAGGGCAATCCCCAATCCCAGCGCAAATTCGAGGTTGATGGCCACCGCGAGAAACCCGATGGTGCGCAGGAAGGCGGCCCAGAAGTCCCAGTCGCCGAAGATGCGGATGTAGTTCGTCAGCCCGATGAAGTCGTAAAGCGTGTTGGGTTTGGTCAGCTTGTAGGGCGTGAGCGAGGTCCACAGCGAAAAGACCAGCGGCAAGGCCACCACGAACAGCATGGTCGCAATTGCGGGAAACAGCAGCAGGAACGGCGCCATTTCGGTGCGTCGCGTGGTCAAGGCACGGATCATCTGGAAAGCCTTCGAAAAAGGGGTGGCGCGGAAGCGGGAGCAGCCTTCCGCGCCAGGGTCGATCAGTTGTAGCCCGCGTCCTTCATGATCTCGGCCGCTTCTGCCTGGGCGGCATCCAGCGCCTCTTGCGCCGTCATGTCGCCGACGATGGCGGCTTGCAGCTTGGGCCACATCACGTTCGACACTTCAATCCATTCCGGGATCAGTGGCGGGGTGAAGGCGTCCTCGGCCATCGAAGCCTGGAAGGTCTTCATCGTCTCGGCCGAGAAGGTGTTGCCTGCGGCCTCAAACTCGGCGATCGCGTCGACCCAGACCTGGGTGCGGGTCGGCAGAAGGCCCTTGCGCGCCTCGACCATCTGGTTGTCGTAACTGGTCAGGAAGGTGATGAACGATGCTGCGGCATCCTTGTTGTCGCAGCCTTCAGTGATAGAGAAGGTGTGCGATCCCGCCCAACCGGTGCGCTTGCCTCCCGACCCCTTTGGCGCGCGGATGACGCCCACGTTTCCGGCAACCTTCGAATTTGCCGGATCGTTGAAGAACGCCGACCAGCCGCCCCAATCCAGGTTCATCGCGATGGAGCCAGAGGCAAAGCCAAGCCCGGTATCGTCCCAGGTGTAGTTCGGAACGCCAGCAGGCACGGCCTTGGCGGCATAAAGATCGACAAAGAACTGCAAGGCTTCGACCCCGGCCGGCGAGTTGAACGTCGGGTTCCAGTTTTCGTCGAACATCGCGCCGCCATTGGCGACCAGCATTTCATAGAAGCGGCCATTTACCGCCTCGTCTTTACCGACGAACTGGAAGCCGTAGAAATCAGGCGGGTTCGAGAAGTAGATCGCCTGATCCTTGACTTGGTTCCAGGTTTCTGGCGGGGCCAGATCGTAGCCATACTTCGCCTTGAACTCGGCCTTCTTGGCGTCATCCTCATAAAGCGACTTCTGGTAAAACAGGTTCGACACATCCGAATGGCGCGGCAGTTGCACCAGACGGTCATTGACGGTGGATTGCGAGATGGCCAGCGGGACGAACTCCGCGATGACTTCGGGGGCGATCACGCCGTTCAGGTCGATGTAGATATCGCCATATTGCGGCGCAAAGGAGGTGTGGTTCGACCCCACGCACCAATCAAGCGTGCCTGCCGCAATGTCCTGCTTGATTTCGCGGTCAAGCTCGAAGTGGTTCTTCGAGGACACGATCTCGACCTTCGCCCCTGTCGCAGCTTCCCATTTCGGGATCTCGGCATAAAGCGGTTCATACTGCGCGCCGCCGATCAGTTTGACCCGCAGCGTGTAGCCGTCGAAATTGCCGTAGTCCTGCGCCAAGGCCGGCAGGGCTAGGGTGGCAAGGGCGGTTCCCAGTGCCAGTTTGCCCGTCAGTTTCATTGGTCTCTCCTCCCAAAGTGGGCGTTCTCGCGCCCGTTGACGTTTCAAGTGGCGGAGGCCCGCCGCTTGTCCTCCTGTCCGGTCCGGACGTTTGCCAGGCCGAATTCATGTATGATTGCCTGCCGGTCCTGTCCCAGATCGGGGGCCGCGCGCGGGTTGGTCAGGGCCGCGCCGTCGATCCGCAAGGGACCCCGCAGCGTGTCAAGGCTGGCGGAGGGTCCGCTGATGTGCTGCACCATCTTGAGCCGCCGGAACGCGTCCGAGGCCATCAGCCCCGGCCAGTCCAGCACCTCGGCGCACCAGATGTCGGCAGGCTGCAGAAGCGCCAGCCAATGCGCCGTGCCCTTGGTCGCAAGCCCTGCCGCGATGATCGACTTGATCGCGTCGCGGTCGCGCATCGCCTGCCGCGGATCGTTGAACCAGCGCTCGAGTCCTGTCAGGCCCAGAAGGCTTGCCAGCCGCTCCAGAGAAGGCGTCATTGCAAGGGCAAGCCAGCCATCGGCGGTCCGGTAGACCCCATAGGGCGCGCCCAGATAGGCATGCGCGCCGTTCACTGCCGACCGCTGCGGCAGCCTCCCGCCGTCGTTCAGATGGGTGGTCAGCACCTCGAACTGGAAATCCAGCAGCGCCTCCAGCAGGCTGGTCTGCACCAGCCCGCCCTCTCCGGTGCGGGCCTTGCGCACCAGTGCCGCCAGCACTCCCTGCGCCAGCGCATTTCCCGCCATCATGTCTGCGGCAGCCAGTCCCATCGGCATCGGCGGATCGCCGGCCGAGCCGGTCAGCCAAAGAAGGCCCGACCGCGCC
>JBGSNN010000358.1:0-3958 GCA_041739655.1 Albidovulum sp.
ATCTCTGCCCGCCCGCCACACCGCGTCGGACCGCCTCGAAGCAGTGCCGACCGACTGGTCGCAAGGCCTCGTCGCAGGCTTGTCCGAGGACAGCGCCAGACGCCGGGCCTTCTTCGAGGGCAAGGCCGAGCGCGCGATCGACCGCACCGATGGCTTGCGCGTGACCTTCGCCGACGACACCATCCTGCATCTGCGGCCCTCGGGCAACGCGCCCGAACTGCGCTGCTACGCCGAGGCCGGGACTGCGGCGGCGGCCGAGACACTCGTCCGCGCGACGCTGGCCCGCATCGCCAGCCTGCGCGACTGACCGGAAGGAGACAGCATGAGCAAGCTTGCCAAGGTCCTGGCCGCCATTGACGCCGCCAATGAGGCCGACCCGGACCGGAGCGAGGGCGCCCCGGCGGCCCGGCTTTACGGCGAACGCATGACGGCGGAACTGGACCGGCTTTTCCCCACCGCCTCCGACGTGCTGAAGATTGCCGCCCGCGGCCAGCACATCGAACGCTGGACCAGCCCCCGAGCCGCATATCCAGAGGGGCGCGAGGGTTACCTGGCCTGGCGCCGCGATCTTGCCGCCTATCATGCCCGCCGCGTGGGTCAGATCATGGCGACGGCCGGCTACGCCGACGAGGCGATCGCGCAGGCCGGGCGGATGATCCGCAAGGAGGGCATCAAGCGTGACTCCGATGTGCAGATGCTGGAAGACGTCATCTGCTTTACCTTCCTGCGCTGGTACTTCGCGCCCTTCGCGGCAGACCGCACGCCGGACGAGCTGGAACGGATCGTCGCCAAGACCGCCCGCAAGATGTCGCCCGAGGCACGGGCCCGCGCCCTGGAAGAGTTCGACCTGCCCGAGCCTTTCGCCGCCGCCTTCCGCTGAACCGGGCGACTCTGCAACCCAGAGGTTTGCCGCATCCGCACGGTGGCCGCACTTCCGTTTCCCGACTTGCGCCTATGCCGGCAAGTGCGGCGCAAATGTTGCACTTGCGGCCGCAATACCGGCCATCCGGCGCCTATTTGTTGAGCAAGATGAAAACTGCCCTCAGAATCCCTTGACGGTGACAGGCAACGGCCCTAACTGCGCCGCGCCAAAGCCACCGAGTTGAGTGAGCATGGTCTGAGGTCAGGTGAAGCGGCCCCGGCCGCGTGGAAGGAACGGGAAGATGAGTTCGCCGAAGCAGATGGGTTCCGAGCAGGTCGCGCCGCGTGAGGGTGTGACACAACAGCAGGGCAGCCAGCCGCAGCCCCTGCGCCGCGAGGGCGACAAGAAGCCCACGCCGCAGATGCAGGGCACGCAGTTCACCGACTGGGCCGCGATCTGAGGCTTTTCGACCGGGTCGCGGGACTCTAGAATCGGCTCTGACCGAAGGAGTCGCCATGCCGCGTCCGGTTTCCGACATTCCCAATCTCGGCCCGGCCTCGGAAGAAGGCTTCGCGCGGGCCGGGATCCACTCGGCCGAGGAGCTGATCGCGCTCGGCGCCGATGAGGCCTATCTTCGGCTCATGCGTGCGGGCACGCGGCCGCATTTCATCGGCTACTACGCGCTCGTCATGGGGTTGCAGGGGCGGCCCTGGAACGATTGCCGCGATCAGGAAAAGCGCGACCTGCGCACCCGTTTCGACGCGCTGAAGGCGCAGGTGGGCGCCGATGACAAGGGCCGCCTCCGGTTGGAAGCGGCCCTCGACGAAATCGGGCTTCTGGAGCCGCGGAAGTAGGGTGCGCGTGAGCGCACCCGTCACCCGACGAGTTCGAGACCCGAGAAGAAATAGCCGATCTCGACCGCGGCGGTGTCGGGCGCGTCCGAGCCGTGGACAGAGTTCTCGCCGACCGAGAGCGCGAAGTCCTTGCGGATGGTGCCCGCGTCAGCATTGGCGGGGTTGGTCGCGCCCATCACTTCGCGGTTCTTCGCGATGGCGTTCTCGCCTTCCAGAACCTGCACGACGACCGGCTCGGAGGCCATGAACTCGCAGAGCTCGCCATAGAACGGCCGCTCCTTGTGAACCTCGTAGAACTTGCCGGCCTGCGCCAGCGTCAGGTGGATGCGCTTTTGCGCGATGATGCGCAGGCCCGCTTCCTCAAACTTGGCGTTGATCTTGCCGGTGAGGTTGCGACGGGTCGCGTCGGGTTTGATGATGGACAGCGTGCGTTCAATCGCCATGTGTCGTAGCCTCTTGCGTTCTGGGCCGGGCCGCCGGCCCTGCCTGAGTGTGTTTGCGCGCCTGCTATCACGGTGTCAGGCGATTGAAAAGCCGGTCGCGGGTTGCGGTGTCGGGCCTGCGTATTTTCAGACAGAAAGTGAGAGGTGCTTTATCACGCCCGGCGGCTCTGCTATGCGCCGGCCATGCTACAGATCAGTGACATCACCTATTCGGTCGAAGGGCGGCCGCTTTTCGAGGCGGCGTCGGCGACGATTCCGACTGGCCACAAGGTTGGCCTGGTCGGCGCGAATGGCGCCGGCAAAACCACGCTTTTCCGTCTCATCCGGGGCGAGCTTGCGCTGGAAGGCGGCGAGATTTCCATGCCGCAGCGCGCCCGCATCGGCGGCGTCGCGCAGGAGGTGCCGTCGTCCTCCGTGTCGCTGCTCGACACCGTTCTTGCGGCGGACGAGGAACGCGCCGCCCTGATGGCCGAAGCCGAGGTGGCGACGGATCCGCACCGCATCGCGGAAATCCAGCACCGGCTGACCGACATCGACGCCTGGTCGGCCGAGGCCCGCGCCTCGTCGATCCTCAAGGGCCTCGGCTTCGATCTGACGGACCAGCGCCGCCCCTGTTCGGATTTCTCCGGCGGCTGGCGGATGCGGGTGGCGCTGGCGGGCGTCCTCTTCGCGCAGCCCGACCTTCTGCTCCTCGACGAGCCGACCAACTATCTCGATCTTGAAGGCGCGCTGTGGCTGGAAACCTACCTCGCGAGATACCCCCATACCGTCATCATCATCAGCCACGACCGCGGCCTTCTGAACCGCGCCGTGGGCAGCATCCTGCATCTGGAGAACCGCAAGCTGACCTATTGGTCGGGGCCTTATGACCAGTTCGCCCGCCAGCGCGCCGCCCTTCGGGCGACCCAGGCCGCCGAGGCCAAGAAGCAGGAGGCGCGGCGTGCGCATCTGCAAAGCTTCGTTGACCGCTTCAAGGCCAAGGCCTCGAAGGCCGTGCAGGCGCAAAGCCGCGTGAAGATGCTTGAGAGGATGTCGCCGATCCTGGCGCCGGAGGATGCCAAGAAGGTCGTCTTCACCTTCCCCGAGCCCGAGCAACTGTCACCGCCGATCATCAACATGGAGGGCGCGTCGGTCGGCTATGGCGGCCCGCCGGTGCTGCGCCACCTCAACCTGCGGATCGACCAGGATGACCGGATCGCCCTTCTGGGGCGCAACGGCGAGGGCAAATCGACGCTGTCGAAGCTGCTCGCCGGCAAGCTTGCCCCGGCAGGCGGGCAGATCGTGCGGTCCTCGAAGCTCAGGATCGGCTATTTTGCACAGCATCAGGTCGATGAGCTTTTCATCGACGAGACGCCGTTGCAGCACATCCTGCGCCTGCGCCCCGCCGAGGGCCAGCCGAAGCTCAGGGCGCGGCTGGCCGGGTTCGGGCTTGGCGCCGACCAGGCCGAGACGGTTGTGGCGCGGCTCTCGGGCGGGCAGAAGGCGCGGCTGAGCCTGCTGATCGCCACGATCGACGCGCCGCACATGATCATCCTCGACGAGCCGACCAACCATCTCGACATCGAGAGTCGCGAGGCGCTGGTGGAGGCGCTGACCGCCTATGAGGGCGCGGTGATCCTGGTGAGCCACGACTCCCATCTCGTGGAGCTGGTCGCCGACCGGCTCTGGCTGGTGAAGGACGGGACGGTGCGTCCCTTCGAGGACGACATGGAGGCTTACCGGCGGCTCCTGCTCTCGGAGCGGGGCGGCGCTCCGGTGCGGGCGCGCGAGGAGAAGCCGAGGGGGCCGAGGCCCGCGCC
>JBGSNN010000388.1:0-7073 GCA_041739655.1 Albidovulum sp.
CCGCGGCAGGTCCGACGGCGGCCAGTGCCGGCGTCAGGGGCGACGTGCATGGCGAGGTGGTTGTGCTCGGTTCCGGCCCAGGGGGCTATACCGCCGCCTTCCGCGCCGCCGATCTCGGCCGCCAGGTGGTGCTGATCGAGAAGGGACCAACGCTCGGCGGGGTCTGCCTGAATGTCGGGTGCATTCCTTCCAAGGCGCTACTGCACGCCGCCAAGGTCATCACCGAGGCTGAGGAGATGGCGGGGCACGGGATATCCTTCGGCAAGGCATCGGTCGATCTTGCCGCACTGCGCGGCTGGAAGAACGCCGTGGTGGGCCGGTTGACCGGGGGGCTGTCGGGGCTGGCCAAAGGGCGCAAGGTGACGGTGGTTCAGGGTGTCGGCCGATTCAGCGGCCCCAACATGATCGAGGTCGAGGGGGCAGGCGGCAAGGCGAGCGTGAGCTTCGACCAGTGCATCATCGCCGCCGGCTCGGAACCCGTCAGCCTGCCGTTCCTGCCAAAGGACGATCCGCGGGTGATCGACAGCACCGGCGCGTTGGAGCTTGCCGATGTGCCAAAGCGGATGCTGGTGCTGGGTGGCGGCATCATCGGGCTGGAAATGGCCTGCGTCTATGATGCGCTCGGCAGCAGGATTACCATCGTCGAGCTGATGGACCAGATCATCCCCGGCGCCGACAAGGATATCGTGAAACCCCTGCACGCCGGCATCAGTGGGCGCTACGAGAAGATCCTGCTCCAGACCAAGGTCACCGCGGTCAGCGCCGAGAAGAAGGGGCTGAAGGTGACTTTCGAGGCGGCAGACGGCACCACCAGCACCGACATCTTCGACAAGGTTCTGGTCGCGGTCGGGCGGCGGCCCAACGGCGCCCTGATCGGAGCCGAGGCGGCGGGCGTCGCGGTCGATGCGCGCGGTTTCATCGCGGTGGACAATCGCCAGCGCACCAATGTCGGCCATATCTTCGCCATCGGCGACGTGGTCGGACCGCCGATGCTGGCGCACAAGGCGATGCACGAGGGCAAGGTGGCGGCCGAGGTCGCAGCAGGCCTGCCGCGCGCCTTCGATGCCCGGGTGATCCCCGCCGTCGCCTATACCGATCCCGAAATCGCCTGGGTCGGCGTGACAGAGACCGAGGCGAAGGCGAAGGGGCTGAAGGTCGGCAAGGGCGTCTTTCCCTGGGCCGCCTCGGGTCGGTCGCTGTCGCTGGGCCGGTCCGAGGGGCTGACCAAGCTGATCTTCGATGCAGAGGACGACCGGGTAATCGGCGCCGGCATCGTCGGCCCCAATGCCGGCGACCTCATCGCCGAGGTGGCGCTGGCGATCGAGATGGGCGCGGATGCGGTCGATCTCGGCCACACCATCCACCCGCATCCGACGCTTTCCGAAACCGTCAATTTTGCCGCCGAGATGTTCGAGGGCACGATCACCGACCTGATCCCGCCGAAGCGGGGCAAGCACTGAACCCAGACAAGCCACAGGAGGCCGCAATGACCGGCAATGACCCGTTCAGCATCAGCGAAATGTTCCGCGCCTTCGCCCCCGATGAGATCGCGAAGATGTTCGACCCGGCGGCGCTGCTGGCCGGCTTCCGCCCGGGCGCGGCAATGCCGGCCAATCTGCGCGAACTGGCAGAGTCGCAGCGGCGCGACTTCGACGCGATGGTGGTCGCGAATGCCGCCGGCTACCGTGGCCAACTGGAGCGGCAAATGCAGATTTTGGAGGATATGACGGCGGCGGCGCAAAAGCAGCTTGAGGTCACCGCGAACGCCGGCTCCGCGACGCCGGACGAGATGGCGGCCGCCTATCGCGCGGCGGTGGAACAGGCGCTTGATCTGATGCGTCAACTGGCTGAAAGTAGCAGGCGGGCCAACGACCAGGTGTTCAACGCGATGATGGACAAGCTGGCGGAGGCGATCAGTCGGGCGAACCCGGCGTAACGGGATTCCGGCGCCGCGGCCACTGCGGCCGGGTCTTGGGCCTGCGGCGACGGGAGGCGTCGTGACATGCGTTATTTGCTGATCGAGGACAATGCCGAGGTCGCCCGGGCGGTCGTCCGGTATTTCGCCGACCGCGGCGATGCCTTTGACCACGCCGGAACGCTTCTGGCGGCCGAGGGCCTGATCGCAGTGCAGGACTACGATGCGATCGTGCTCGACCTGAACATGCCCGACGGCAACGGCATGGACCTGTTGGCCCGTCTGCGGCGCGGTGCCAATCCGGTTCCCGTGCTGATCCTGTCGGTCAACCATGCCGTCGAGACCCGGCTGAAGGGCTTTGACATCGGCGCCGACGATTATCTTTTCAAGCCCTTCGATCTGCGCGAACTCGATGCGCGCCTGCGCAGCTTGCTGCGCCGCCAAGGTGCCGAGAAGGGCCGCACCAGCAGCTTCGGCGCGTTGGAGCTGGATCACGTGGAGCGGAATGTCGCCTTCGGAGGTGAGATCGTGCCGCTGGCGCCCAAGGATTTCGCGCTGCTGGAGGTCTTGCTGGTGAACGTCAATCGGCCGGTTTCGAAATCGCTGTTGCAGGACAAGCTTTATTCCTTCGGCGAGGAAGAGGTGAGCCCGAACGCCATCGAGTTGCGTATCACTCGAATCCGCAAGAAACTGGAACATACCGGTATCGGCATCAAGGCGCTTTGGGGTATCGGTTACCAGATCGCCCTTCCAGACCAGACAGGAAACGAGACCTGAAGAACTCGATTGCCAGGCGGCTGTTCGTTGCCATCGCGATCCTGCTGCTTGCAGGCGGGGCGGGAACCTATCTGCTGGCCAACCGCTATGGTCAGCGCGCCGCCGAACGCGCCTATGACATGCTCCTGGAAGGCGCGGCACTGGAAATATCGCGCACGATCGCGGTTGTGGATGGCAAGCCGCGGGTGGACATCCAGGTTGCGGCGTTCGAGTTGCTGGCGCTCGCGCCGGATGACCGCATCACCTATGGCGTGTTCGGCCCCGGCGGCGATCTGATCACCGGATCGGGCCTGCTGGCACCGGCGGCGGCGCGTGCCGAGCCGTTCTCCTACAGCGAGGACAAGGGCGAGGTGTTCCGGCTTGCCACGCTGCGGCGTAGCTTCGCCGAGCAGAGCTTTCGTGGCGAGGTGACGGTGGTCGTCGGCCATACCATGATCGCCCGCGCGGCACTGACCGCCGAGATCGTTTCGCAGGCCCTTCTCGTGGTCCTCTTGGCCGGGTCGGGTCTGTTCGTGGTCGCCGTGCTGGCGGTGCGGTTCTCGTTGTCGCCGCTCCGGCGCATCGAGGCCGAACTGCAAGACCGCGATCCCAAGGATCTGCGCCCGATCCAGACCGAGGTGCCGATCGAGATCGGCGCCAACGTGCGGGCGATCAACATGTTCATGGGTCGGCTGTCGAACCGGATCGAGGCAATGCAGACGCTGATCGCCGATGCCTCGCACCAGTTGCTGACTCCGATCACCGCGCTCAGCACCTATGCCCAATCGGCCACCGCGAGCCAGACCGACGAGGCCGGGCGCGCGATTGCCGACGAGGTGCGGGTGCAGGCGGAACAGATCGCGCATCTGGCGCGGCAGATGCTCAGTCAGGCAATGATTATCCACCGGACCGATGCGGCGCCGCTCAGCGATCTCGATCTGCGCACCATCGCCATCCAGGTAGAGCGCGCCGCCGCAACTTATTTCCCCGAGGAGGAGGGCCGTCTCTGGCTCAAGCTGCCGGAACAGCCGGTGATCGTTTCGGGCGACGATCTCAGCCTGATCGAGGCGGTAAAAAATCTGGTTGCGAACGCCTATCGCTACGGCAGGCAGCCGATCAAGCTGTTGATCGACCCCGACCCAGGGGCGCAAAGCGTGGCAATCCTGGTCGAGGACCAGGGGCCCGGCATCGACGACGGCAAATGGGCCGAGATCGGTCGCCGTTTCGATCGCGACAGGAAGGCGGGGTCGGTCAGCCACGGGCTCGGGCTGGCAATCACCCATTCCGTCGCCGTCGCCCATGGTGGGCGCATGGTGGCCCGCCGCGGCGCCAACGGGGCGTTTCGCTGCGGGATGATCCTGCCGCTTGCCGCCGGCAAGAACCAACGCGGGGCAAGGCCATGATCCGGCTGCTGACTTGGATTCTTCTGCTTCTGGCGGCGCCCTTGCGGGCAGAAACGCTGTACGGTGCGGAGGGGGCGTCGGCGGACATGACGCTCTCGATCCGCAGCTCCACCGACATCAGCGCCTTTGCACCCTTGGCCGAGGCCTTTGTCGCGGCCACGCCAGGGGCCCGGATCGCCTATACCGAGGTGAGCACGCGCGAACTTTACGAGACCGCGATGCGCGATTGCGCTGCTGGCCGGGCGAGTGCCGATCTTCTGATCAGCTCGGCAATGGATCTGCAGGTGGCGCTGGTCAACGCGCTTTGCGCCCATCCGGTGCGTTCGCCACGCACCGAGGCGCTGCCCGACTGGGCCTCGTGGCGCGACGAGGTCTTTGGCCTGACGCTGGAACCAGCCGTGCTGATCTACAACAAGACGCGTGTCGATCCCGGCGATGTGCCCATGACGCGCTTTGCCCTGATCGAGCTCTTGCGCAACAAGCCGGAGATGTTCCACGGCAAGGTCGTCACCTATGACGTCGCGAATTCGGGGATCGGCTACCTTTTCGCCTTCGACGATGCGCAGCGCGCCACCACCTTCGGCCGTCTGATCGAGACCTTGGGACGGCTCGACGCGGCGCTTGAGTGCTGTGCCGCCCCGATGATCGAGGGTGTGGCCTCGGGGCGCTATCTCTTGGGCTACAACGTGCTCGGCTCCTATGCGGCCGAGGCGGCCAAGTCCGATCCGAATATCGGGATCGTCCGCTTCACCGACTACAGCATCGCCATCACTCGCAGCGCGCTGATCATGCGCCACGCAGGCAACAAAAGGATGGCCGAGCTGTTTCTGAATTTCACGCTGTCGCCGCAGGGGCAGGAGACGCTCAGGGCGGTGTCGCTGCTGCCCTACGACCCGGAGGGCGACGATGGCGATCTGCGTCCGATTCCCCTGTCGCCCAGACTTCTGGTGGGCCTGGACAGCCAGAAGCACGAGGATTTCCTGAATCTGTTCTTCGGCTCGTTTGGCGAGCCATGACGAACCGGTGAGCTTCGGCATGGTGACGTTTTTGCCCGGCGAATGGGTCTATGCCGACCGCGACTGCGTGATCATGGCGGGCGTCCGGCTGGTGGAACCGCGATAGATGCTGGCGCGGGCCGGAGAAGACGAACACGCCGATGCGATGCGTCAACGGCCTGCATGGCTATGCCCTGGACAGCATCCTCTGGCATCTCGTTTGTGCACGAGGAAAACGCTTGTCGCTTGCAGACGAAGCATTTCTCAAACTCTTGGTACAGGAATAGCTCGGCGATGTGAGCGGACGAGTTGGATCGAGCTTGCACCGTCAAGTCTTGTTCTGCCGGTTCATGGCAATCCGGAATTCCGACGCGCCCTGTTCGCGCAGCACGCCTTGCGACTTCCCGCATTCTTCGCGCGGATCTCGGAAGACGGGGCAGTGCGTAATGATCAGAGGCTGGCGGCGTGTCGGGCGACTGATGCGTGAGAACGGGATTGTGGTTGAAAGAACGAGGAAATTCAAAGCGACGACGGACAGCGACCATACGTTCAATATCGCGCCGAACCTGCTGGACCGTGACTTCAGGGCGGATCGGCCCAACCAGAAATGGGCCGGTGACATCAGCTATGTCTGGACCCGTGAGGGGTGGCTGTATCTCGCCGTTATCCTAGATCTGCATTCGCGGCGCGTCATCGGCTGGGCCGTCAGCAACCGGATGAAGCGCGACCTGGCGATCCGGGCGCTGAAGATGGCCATCGCACTGCGGTCACCGCCCAAGGGCTGCATCTTCCACAGCGATCGCGGCAGCCAATACTGTTCGCATGACTACCAGAAAATCCTGCGCGAGCATGGGTTCAAAGTGTCGATGAGCGGCAAGGGTAACTGCTATGACAACGCCGCCGTCGAGACCTTCTTCAAGACCATCAAGGCCGAGCTGATCTGGCGACGCCCTTGGGAAACCCGCCGACAGGCTGAGACGGCCATCTTCCAATACATCAACGGCTTCTATAACCCGCGCCGTCGACATTCAGCTTTGGGAGGTAAAAGCCCCTTGGCCTTCGAACGCCAAGTGGCATAAACGAGCAGTCGGAGCGGCACAAATACGTGACAGGTCCAGCTTCTCTTGCTCGGCGCTGTGTTCGGCGTGCTTCAGGCGGCTTTGGGGGTCGAGTTTTTGTCTGATGGTATCGATCTTGCCATCAGACAGAGAGCAGGAATCTAGCTCAGCACGTCCGGGCTGGCCTGAACAGCAAGGAACGGCTGAAGAGCGGCGATCATACGCACAAGACGGTCCATGCCGCGCTGATCAAGTTCTCTCAGTTCATTGCGGACGTTGGTGGAATCCCGACCACCCGAAAGTCGCCAGCCCTGGCTTCGGTTGTTTTCAACCCAGCCTTTGGCAGATAACTGCGCGAGCTTACGACGCACAGACTCACGCGGGATGCCTGTGACGTCAGAGATCCGCAGCGCTGACATCCAGATGCGTGCTTCGTCAGGGATCTCTCCGGGGGCGAGATCGTGGTATGCCCCAAGGAATCGCTGGCCCAGGACAGCAAGCACCATGAGGTAATCAAAGTCACCGCCCAACGTCTTGCGGCAGTCTGTCAGATGATCAGCCAGAAACTGAACATAGTGATACTGGACGTCGGCGTAGTTGTTCATCAGCGCCGCCTTTATCTGCGCTGATGTAATTGCTTTCGGCAGATGTTCTGCCTGATCGCCTTTGGGGGCCGTCTTGTCAGTAAGCCGTCCATCCTCCGTCAGTGGCATAGAGCGCTCCCGTGAAGTTGGATGCTTCGGGTGAGAGGAGGAATAGCATCATTCCTACCTGTTCCGCTACAGATGCGGGGCGATGTGCGGTATCGGCATAGGACAGGATGCTTTGTGTCTTGATTCTGCCCATAGTCGGGCCTTGGGTCTCGGCCGCTGAAGCCCTGACGAGGGCACCCGCCCGAGCAACCATCGGCGTATCCGTCGCGGCCATGTTGACCGAGTTCACGCGG
>JBGSNN010000392.1:0-1812 GCA_041739655.1 Albidovulum sp.
GCTGCCCAGGTCGCGCCGAGCGCGCTGAGCAACGCGGCGAGCACAAACGCGAGCGGGCCGGCGGCCTTCCGGGCAACGCCGCCCGTCAGCACCCGAGGGATCCGAATTTCGGTCAGAGAGCGCAGCAGCGAACGCATCGGCAGATATATCTCAGAGGGGGACTCGAGGCCCTGTCGTTCCTATGCGCGGGAACGCCGGGGATCAATCACAGGAAGGCGGAGGCGGCAAGAAACAGCGCAGGGATCAGGCCGGTGTCGCGGTTCTTGCGGAAGAGACGGAGGCAGGTCTCGGGGTTTTCGATGTCGATGCGCCCGAGTTGCCAAAGAAGGTGCCAGCCCATCGCCCAGGGCGCGATCAGCGCGAGCCCGAGTTTCGCCGGACCGGCCGAGGGCAGAAGGGCAGCGAGAATGGCCAGCGTCATCAGCGTCACGGTGAGAACCAGAAAGACTCCAAGCCATTTCGCGGTGGCGGCACCGAAGAGCCGGGCGGTCGATTTCACACCGATCAGGACGTCATCCTCCTTGTCCTGATGAGCGTAGATCGTGTCATAGAACAGCGTCCAGGCGATGCCCGCCGCATAGAGCAGGACGGCGGCCCAACTGATCCGCCCGCCATGCGCTGCATAGGCAAGGATTGCGCCCCAGTTGAAGGCGAGGCCGAGAAAGACCTGCGGCCACCAGGTGAAGCGCTTGGCAAAAGGATAGATCGCGACGAGGCCGAGCGAGGCGACGCCGAGAGCGATGGTCACGGCGTTGAAGGTGAAGAGGATCGCGCCCGCCAGTGCCATCTGGGCGAACATCCAGATCAGGGCCTGTGTCACTGTCACCTGACCAGACGGGATCGGCCGCGACCGCGTCCGCGCGACGGCGGCATCGAAATCGCGGTCGGTGATGTCGTTCCAGGTGCAGCCCGCGCCGCGCATCAGCCAGGCGCCCGCAGCACAGCCGAGGATGATCCAGAGATCGCCTGGCCGCCAGCCGTCCCCCGCTGCGGCCAGCGCCACGCCCCACCAGCACGGGATCAGCAGCAGCCAGGTCCCGATCGGCCGGTCGGCGCGAGAGAGCCGAAGGTACGGTCTCGTGATCTCGGGCGCGAGGCGGTCGACCCAGTTGCCCGCCACCGCATCGGCGACCTGCCCGGCGGCATCTGGCGTTCGGCGGGTTGCGCTCATATTGTCGGCCTCATGTCGCTGGCGAAGATAAGACTCTGTGTAGACCAGCCGCTTGGGGCGGGGCAATCGCTTCGCTTGGGCGAGGCGCAGGCGCACTACCTCTTCGGAGTGATGCGCGAAGGCATCGGGTCGCGCGTCCTTCTCTTCAACGGGCGCGACGGGGAATGGCTGGCCGAGGTCAGGGAGGCGAGCAGACGGGCGGCTTTACTGGATTGTCTTGAGCGTACCCGCGCGCAGACGGCACCTGCCGACCTCTGGCTGATGTTCGCGCCGCTCAAGAAAGCGCGCACCGACATGATCGTAGAAAAGGCGGTGGAGCTTGGCGCGGCGCGGCTGTTGCCGGTCGCCACCGATTTCACCAGTTCCGATCGCTTCCGACGCGACAAGGCCGAGGCGCATGTGCGCGAGGCGGCCGAGCAATCGGGCGGCCTGAGCCTGCCCGAGGTCGCCGAGGTTGTGCCGTTGCGCCGGGTGCTTGCCGAATGGCCGCCGGATCGCCACATCCTCTGGGCTGATGAAAGCGCCGCCGTCACCTCGCCCGTCGGCGTGTTGAACGAGGCCGGAGGCGGGCCCTGGGCGATTCTCATCGGCCCCGAGGGCGGCTTTTCCGACGCGGAGCGGCAAAGCCTGCGGGCCGCGCC
>JBGSNN010000478.1:0-2252 GCA_041739655.1 Albidovulum sp.
CATCATCAGGCTGCAATTCTAAAGCGCGATCGTAGCTGGATATTGCCTCTTCCGCACGTCCGAATCTTCCCAAGACAATGCCGCGCTGCCGATCCCGGCGACCGGCGTCGCCAGCATCCGGTTCAGCCGGTCATAGTCGATTGCGGTCAAGAGCGCGACGATATCGGCATCCTCGGCCCTGGCGCGGAGCGAAAGTTTCACCTCGGTTCCGATCTGGCCGGTGATGACCCGGTGCTCGCGCTGGCTCGCCCCGGCGCCGAACATGCCAGTCTCGGTGCGGAAGGTAACGCCCTTGACAATGGCAAAGCCCTCCTTGCCCGACATGGCTTCCATGTTGTTCGCCACCATCTTCATCGCCGCCCCGGCAAGGCCGCCGTCGCCGCCGGGCTTGGTGTGGTGCAGTCGCACCGCGATGACGGCGCCGGGCCTTTCATAGACGAAAACCTCGCGCGCGTCGGTGCTGGCGGCGGCGGCCTTGTCCATCGCGGCCAGCGCCTTCATCGTCGGGTCCTGCTTGATCTCGTCGGGAACGAACGCGTCCTTCTGCATGTCATAGCCGCGCCCGAAGAGATCGGCCGTCGCGTCATCCCAGTCGTGCCGGGACCAGCCCTCGGGCGGCTCCGGCAGCAGGTCGCGGGGCGTCGTCGCCAGAAGCTCCTGACGCTCCGCGATGGCGGCCATCACCTGCCTCTGACTGGTTAAGCGGCCCGGGATGGTGGCGGCGTAGGCCCCGATGCCGAAGCGGCCCGGCGCCGACCCGGCGGCTTTCGCCTGATTGATGTAGTCAACCGCGCCGACCGCGAGGGTGGCAATGGCGACGAAGGCGCCCAGATAGGCCTTTGACATGCGAAGCGTCCCGACAGATCGAATCTGCGCGCAGGGTTGGCGCCAAATCGGGCATGAGCATGACGCGAACGGCAAATGTTCCGGCCGCCGACTGTGAAAGCTTCTGCCTAAGGCGGCCCGCGGTGCGCCAGACATGAGGATCTACGCTCAGCATGACCGGATAGGAATGCGACACGACGACGGCCAGTCGCGTTTCAATCATCGGCGGGTCACAACATTCCCGGCACGACAAGATCGGGCGGCCGGTGCCCGTCGGCGAATGTCTTGATGTTGATGATGACCTTTTCGCCCATCTCGACCCTGCCCTCGACGGTGGCCGAGCCCATATGCGGCAGAAGGACGACATTGGTCAGTTCGCGCAGGCGCGGATTGATCTCGTGCCCATGCTCGAAGACATCGAGGCCCGCGCCCGCGATCTCGCCCGAACGAAGCATCCGGGTCAGCGCGTTCTCGTCGATCACCTCCCCGCGCGAGGTATTCACGATCACGGCGGTCGGCTTCATCAGTTTCAGCCGCCGCGCGTTCATCAGATGAAAGGTCGAGGGTGTATGCGGGCAGTTGATCGACAGCACGTCCATGCGGCTGACCATCTGATCGAGGCTCTCCCAATAGGTCGCATCGACCTCGGCCTCCTGCTCGGGGCGCAGACGCTTGCGGTTGTGATAGTGTATCTGCATTCCGAACGCCTGCGCCCGCTTGGCGACGGCGGCGCCGATCCGGCCCATGCCGAGAATGCCGAGACGGCGCCCGCCGACGCGACCGCCCATCATTGCAGTCGGCGCCCAGCCCTGCCAGTTGCCCGACTGCATGAGGGCGAGCCCCTCGGGAATGCGCCGCGTCACGGCAAGGATCAGCGCCATCGTCATGTCGGCGGTATCTTCGGTGACCACCCCCGGCGTGTTCGATACCAGAACCCCGCGCTGGCGGGCGGAGGCGACATCGATGTGATCGACACCGGCGCCGTAGTTGGCGATCAGTTTGAGCTTTTCACCTGCCTGCGCCAGGAGGTTGGCGTCGATCGCATCGGTCACGCAGGGCACGAGCACGTCCGCGCGGTGCATCGCGGCGCCGAGTTCCTCGCGCGTCATGCGGGTATCGGGATCGCGCAACTCAACGTCGAACAGTTCCTTCATCCGGGTCTCGACGACCTCGGGCAACCGTCGCGTCACCACAACACTCAGACGCTTGGCTACCATGTGACGGCTCTCCTCTCTTCCATCGGCGCTTCCGTACTGGCAAAGTGCCGCCGAACGGGGCAAGTCACAAGCCCTGAAACACGGGGCCGCGCCCCGGCAGTACAGGCAGAAGTCCAGATGAAACCGCATCGCGCGCGGTGCCGCGCTTTCAGCCATCTCGTTCTGGTCGTCGCCCTCGCGCTCGCGGGCCTCGCGCCGCGCGGGGCGCGG
>JBGSNN010000492.1:0-2898 GCA_041739655.1 Albidovulum sp.
GCGCGGTGCGGCCCTGCGCGGTCGAGACGACGGCGCAACATGACTGGGCGGCGCGGCGCATGAGACCCTGAGGCAGGCGTCCGGCGCAGCCGCTCTATGGCTCGATCACGTCGCCGCTGCACCAGACCCTGGTGAAGGCACCGGTACAGGTCGTCTCGCGCCTGAGGCTCTGGACGGTGTAGCGGGTGTAGAGCGCGCGCTTGTCCACGGTCACGTCGAGCGCGCCGAGGATCGCCTGTACGCATTCGGTCGGGCGCATCTTGCAGCCGATGAGGGCGATGGTGGCGATGGCGTCGCTGCCCTCGGCCCCGACATCGGCGGTGGCGATCCGATGTTCGATCCCGGCTTTCACCATGGCGTCGAACTCTGTCTTGCCGGGGCGCGTCGCCCAGGCGGCGGCTGCGGCCAGCGCCAGAACCACAAGTAGTGCCACGATCAGGCGCATCTCGACCTCCGGACGGACTCTGCCGCCCTTATGACCCGCCGGGGAGGCGGGCCACAAGACGGCATCGCGCATCAGAGCGTGATGCGGAACCGCATGAAGCCGTCCGGCCCGTCGCCCGCCGCTTCAATCGTCACGGCTTTCACATCGGCCAGGTAGTCGGCTGCCTTGGGTCCAGTGTCGAAGAGGACGCTGGTCCCCGGCAGCGCCTTGAAGTGCCAGTTGGCGTCCGCCGTCGGGTTGATCGTGCCCGCCTCGACGATGAAGCGGACGATGATGTCGCGGTTGGTATCGGGGCCTTCGAAGATGATCGTGTCGCCCTTGGCGCCGGGAAAATCGCCGCCGCCGCTGGCGCGGTAGTTGTTCGTCGCGATGACGAATTCTGCGGCTGGATCGACCGGCTGGCCGTTGTGGCTGAGGTTGACGATGCGGCCGGCGTCAGGGTTCAGATCCTCGCCCTTGGGGCCGTATTTCGACGGCTGGGAGAGGTCGATCTCATAGGTGACGCCGTCGATCACGTCGAAATTGTAGGATGGGAAATCGGAGTTCAGCAAGGGCTGGTCCTGTCCGCCGGGGGTGATCTGGTTGAACATGCCCGCCGAGCGTTCGAGCCAGTCCTTGAGCTGGGCGCCCGTTACCTTCACCGCGCGGATGGTGTTGGGGTAGAGGTAGAGGTCGGCGACGTTCTTGATCGCGACATCACCTGCGGGCACGTCGGTATAGTAGTCCGGCCCGCCGCGGCCGCCGGCCTTGAAGGGGGCGGCGGCAGAGAGAAGTGGCAGGCTTTCATAGGCTGTGCCCTTCAGCATCCGGGCGATGTACCAGGTCTGCGCCTGGCTCACGATCTGGACAGAGGGATCGTCAGCCACCAGCGCGAAGTAGCTGTAGAGCGGGGCCGAGGTCTTGCCCACCGCGCGGCGGATATAGGCCAGCGTCGCGTCGTGTTCGGACTGCACCGCCGCTTCGACCTCGGGCACCGATTCAACCAGCGCCGTGATCGAGCGATCCTCGTTGCGCTGGTAGATCGGGCGGGTTTCGACGCTGGTCGAGACCACCTTCCAGACGCCGCCGTCGCGTTCGAGCAGCAGGTCGATGACGCCGAGCGTGTCGCCCCAGAAACCGGCCATGACGGCAGGCTTGCCGTGGATCAGGCCGGCTTTCGAATCGACCATGTCGAAGCCATCGAAGGTCGGCGAGGGATAGACGAGATGCGAATGGCCGGTCAGCATCGCGTCGATCCCGTCAACCGTGGCAAGGGGAACCGAGGCGTTCTCCATGCCATCGGTATGCATGGCGGACCCGATGCCGGAATGGCTGAGCGCGATGATGATGTCGGCACCTTCCTCGCGCATCACCGGCACCCAGGCCTGCGCTGTCGCCACGATGTCGCGGGTCTGCACCTTGCCGTCGAGATGGCCGCGGTCCCATTGCATGATCTGCGGCGGCACGAAGCCGATGAGGCCGATGCGGATCGGATGGTCGGTTCCGTCGCCGTCCCTGAGGACGCGGTCGAGGATCACATAGGGCTTGAGAAGGCCCACGTCCCTGGTCGGGTCGGCGCCGATTTCCTTGACCACATTGGCCGAGACAATGGGAAACTGCGCCCCCGCGAGCGCGGTCATCAGGAAATCGAGCCCGTAGTTGAATTCGTGGTTGCCAAGGGTCGATGCCTCGATCCCGACGGTATTCAGCGCGGCGATGACCGGGTGCAGGTCGCCCGGCTTCAGGCCGCGCTCATAGGCCATGTAGTCGCCCATCGGGTTGCCCTGAAGGAAGTCGCCGTTGTCGAGCAGAAGCGAATTCGTCGCCTCGGCCCGGATCGCCTTGACATGGGCCGCGGTGCGGGCGAGGCCGACGGTATCAACCGGCTTGTCGGCGTAATAGTCGTAGGGAAAGACGTGGACGTGAAGATCCGTCGTTTCCATGATGCGCAGGTGGGCCTGATTGGTCGCGGCGCGGGCGGAAAACGGGTGAAGCGCGATCAAGGTTGCCCCGGCGCCGGTTGCGGCCAGAAAATCGCGGCGGGAAAGGGTGTGGTGCGGCATGGCAAGTCTCCCATCATGGTGCGGGGATCGTCCTACGTTAACATGACATTGGCGCGACCCTAGTAGCGGATTTTCGCCGGCGCCACCCTTGGGGGTAAATAGAGATTTATTTGCAACCCTGAGTTGACAGTTGCGGCCTGTGGGCCGGATTTGGCGCGGTTTACATTCCATGACCCGCGTGGAACATCCTGCGCAGCGACGGAGGGGACGATGCGGATCGCGGAATCAGTGACCTTTGCGGGGGCGGGACTCGACCGCGCGGCCGCCCTGCGCAGCGATGCGGCGGCATTGGCCGCGCATCTTGTCGCCCCGGCGACGCGGGTTCTGCCGCTCTGGAACGGCAAGCCGCTGATCGGCCCGCAAGGCGCGGGCTTTCTGGCGCCGGACCACCCGGCCCTTGCCGGTGCCACG
>JBGSNN010000019.1:0-2754 GCA_041739655.1 Albidovulum sp.
CGCGCAGGACCGCCTGCACGCCGGTGCCGGCGACGCCCGAGACCAGGTGGACCGGCCCGCCCGAGGCCTTCTCGAGGCTGCGCCTGCGGCTCGCCAGGGTCTTGGCATCAAGCGCATCGACCTTGTTCAGCGCGGTGATCCGCGGCTTTTTCGCCAGCACCTCGGAATAGGCCTCAAGCTCGGCGATGATGGTCCTGTAGTCCTTCGCGATGGTCGCGGAGGTGCCATCGACCAGATGCAGCAGCACCGAGCAGCGCTCGACATGGGCGAGGAACGTGTCGCCAAGGCCCCTGCCCTCGGAGGCGCCCTCGATCAGACCGGGGATGTCGGCCATGACGAATTCCTTGCCGTCGATGCCGACGACGCCGAGGTTCGGAACCAGCGTGGTGAAGGGATAATCCGCGATCTTCGGCCGCGCGTTCGAGACGGCGGCAAGGAAGGTGGACTTGCCGGCGTTCGGCAACCCGACGAGGCCGGCATCGGCAATGAGCTTGAGGCGCAGCCAGATCGTGCGCTCGACCCCTTCCTGCCCCGGATTGGCGCGCGAAGGGGCGCGGTTGGTCGAGGATTTGAAGCGCAGGTTGCCCCAGCCGCCATTACCGCCCTGAGCCAGCAGGACCCGCTGGCCGACCGCGGTCAGGTCGGCGATGAGGGTTTCCTCATCCTCGTCAAGGATCTCGGTGCCCACCGGCACCTTGAGCACGATGTCGGCACCGGTCTTGCCGGTGCGCTGGCTGCCCATGCCGGGCTGGCCGTTCTTGGCGAAGAAATGCTGCTGATAGCGAAAGTCGATAAGGGTGTTCAGTCCCTCGACCGCCTCGATCCAGACCGAGCCGCCATTGCCGCCGTCACCGCCGTCCGGGCCGCCGAATTCGATGAACTTCTCGCGCCGGAACGACACGCAGCCGCCGCCGCCGCTGCCGGAGCGAATATAGACTTTGGCAAGGTCGAGAAACTTCATGGGCGGCGCTTTCGATGGACGCCTCCGCGATAGTCGGTGACGCGGATTTTCGCAAGGAGCGGTTTCGCCCCGGAGCACGTCCGGGGCGACACATGCGGGGGGCCGGCCCCCCGCACCCCCCGGCGTATTTGCGGACAGAACATAAGCAGGGCGCGGCCAGCCCGGTCAGTGCAACCGATCAGCGCCACCCGCCCGTCAGGCGATCTTCTTGATGTAGGTCCAGGTCGGGACAATCGCGTTGCGGGCGACCGAGAAAGCCTCGGCATCGCCGAGGTAGTCGAAGCCGCAATTGGTCAGCACCCGGGCCGAGCCAGGATTGTCCTGGAAGACCTCGGCGAAGAGGGTGCGCGACTTGTGCGGATTGGCGGCAACGACGGCGGCCACCGCCTCGGAGGCATAGCCGGTGTTCCAGAAGGCGGGTGCCACCCAGTATTTGATCTCGCTCTGCTCGCGCTCCATATGCGACAGGCTGACGATGCCCAGAACCTCGGCCAGGCCGCGGTCGGCGCCGTCGATGACCCAGACATCCTCAAGCCGCTTGTCGCTGAGCGAGCGGGCGATATAGGCCTCGGTCGCGCCGGGGGGCAGCGGATGCGGAATCGTGCGGGTGCCGTCCGCCAGGCGCTTGTCGGCGGTGTACATCGCGATCAGCCCGGCATCGGAACGCCGCAGCGGCCGCAGCACGAAGCGCTCCGCCGGAATGACGGATTGAACGACGATCGGTTCCTGTATCATGCCTTCCCTCCTCCGAAACGCATCTTCCGCGCCACTGCCGCCCTGTCGGCAGGGGAACGGGTCATCCTGACGGTGCCTCCACACCGGCCGGATGAGGCGAGGCGTTGGTATCCTTCTCCTGCGACAGAAATGGGGCGGCGGCATGGCCGGATCAATGCCGTCCGGTGCCGCGCGGCTGTACCCGGGGTCACGATTGCTTGTTCCCTCGACCGCATGGCCGCATCTCCATCGCCCAAAAACAAGAGGACCGGCCTTTCCGCCGGTCCCCTCCTACACGCGAATTGTGAAGGTTCGGCTTACTCGGCTGCCTCCGCCGCCGGGAGGACCGAAATGAAGGTGCGGCCCTTGAGACCCTTCTTGAAGGTCACGCGGCCTTCGGCGGTCGCAAAGATCGTGTGGTCACGACCCATGCCGACGCCGAGGCCCGGCCACCAGACGGTGCCGCGCTGGCGCACGATGATCGCGCCGGGCTGGGCGGCCTGGCCGCCAAAGAGTTTGACGCCGAGCCGACGGCCCGCCGAATCGCGACCGTTGCGCGAGGAACCGCCTGCTTTTTTATGTGCCATGGGGTGTTACTCCTTCGCTGCGGCCGTTTCGGCCTTCTTGGCCGGGGCCTTCTTCGCGGCCGCCGCTTTCGGGGCAGCCTTCTTGTCAGCCTTGGCCGTAGCGGCCGAGGCGTTGTTGTGCGCCGCGACGCGGGCGGCGTGGGTGCCGATGGCATCCTTCACGCCCGAGGCCTCCGCGCCCGAGGCGAGGATGTCGGTGATGCGCACCAGCGTCAGCTTCTGGCGGTGACCACGGGTACGCTGCGAGGAATGCTTGCGGCGGCGTTTCCAGAAGGTGATGACCTTGTCGGCCTTGATCTCGTCGATCACTTCAGCCTGCACCGCAGCGCCCTTGACGAGCGGCGTGCCGAGCACCGGGGCGTCGCCGCCGACCATGAGGATTTCGGTGAACTGGATCTTGTCACCAGCGGCGGCCGCAATCAGTTCCACGCGGAGCACATCGCCCGCCTGAACCTTGTACTGCTTGCCGCCGGTCTTGAGGACCGCGAACAT
>JBGSNN010000024.1:0-5454 GCA_041739655.1 Albidovulum sp.
GCGCGGTCCTGATGTACACCGCCCTTCTCGCCCGCGAGGCGCGGGCGGCCAGCACCCTGCGCGCTGCGGTCGGCACGGAGTTCATCCGTGTCACCAGTGGCGAGAACCTCGCCTTTGACCTTCTCGTTGCGGCGCTGGCCGCCGGCGGCTCGTGCGGGCCGCTCTCTGGCGGCGCGCGGTCGGGGCTGGCCGGCTGGAGCGATCTGCCGATTGATTGCGACCGGACGCTCGCCCATCTTGCGATGATCGGGTTTCCGGTCGCGGCCCCGTCGCGGATGGTCTGCCACTGGTCGTCCTACAAGCGGCCCGGCATCTTCGCGCTCTACCGCGCGCTTCTGACCGCACCCGACCCCTTGCCGGTTGCCGCCCTCCTCGCGCCGATGCCCGAGAGGACACGCTGGGACGGCGCGGCGGAACCGGGAGATTTCGCGATGAATTGATCGGCGGCTGCACACCGCCACTGTGCATCGGTGCAGTGGTTTTTCCCTTGTATCTTCAACACGGCGTGACAGGGTTCCGGCAACGAAAGGAGCCGCCATGACCACACCGATCGAGCTTCACTACTGGCCCACGCCGAACGGCTGGAAAATCTCCATCGCGCTCGAGGAGATGGGCCTGCCCTATGAGCTGCACCTGGTTGACATCGATGCAGGCGAGCAGCACAGGCCCGCGTTCCTCAGGATCTCGCCCAACGGCCGGATGCCTGCCATCGTCGATCCCGATGGCCCGGACGGGGCGCCCCTCTCGATCTTCGAATCCGGCGCGATCCTGCTCTATCTCGGCCGCAAGAGCGGCCAGTTCCTCGGCCGGACCGAGCGCGAGCGGATCGCGGTCACGGAATGGCTGATGTGGCAGATGGGCGGACTCGGCCCGATCGCCGGACAGGCGCACCATTTCCTGCGCTATGCCCCGCGCGCGCATCCCGAACTTGACCTGACCTATTCCAGGGACCGCTTCCGCAAGGAATGTTCCCGGCTCTATTCGGTCCTCGACCGGCGGCTTGCCGATCACGAATTCGTCGCCGGCGATTTCCCGTCGGTGGCCGATTTCGCGATCTGGCCCTGGGCCTCGCAGTGGATGCGCCAGGAGCAGCATCTGGCCGACATGCCGCATGTCGAACGCTGGTTGCGTCACCTCGGTCAGCGCCCGGCCCTGCGGCGCGGCCGCCTGCTCCATGCCGACCACCGGGCCGAGACCGACGCCGAAATCGCCCACCGGAGGGAACTTGTGGGGGGCTGATCAGCCCTGCCCATTCTCTTCAACCTCGTATTTCTTGAAGAGGCCCCCTTGCAGCACGAAGAAGGCAAGGATCGCGGCCGGCAGGCCGAAGGTCTTGAAATTGACCCAGGCCTGGTCCGACATCGTCCGCCAGATCGCCTCGTTCGCGATCGCGATCCCGAGGAAGAAGAGCGCCAGACGCCGGGTCAGCAGCATCCAGCCTTCGTGCTGCAGCGGCATGACCTCGTCGATGGCCAGGGCCAGATAGGATTTCCCGCGCAGATAGCCCCAGCCGAGGATGCCGGCGAAGAGCAGATAGATCATCGTCGGCTTCATCTTGAAAAAGCGTTCGTCGTTGAACCAGAGCGAGAGGCCGCCAAAGACGATCACCAGCACCAGCGTCAGGATCTGCATCACCGACAGCCGTCCGGTCAGCCGCCAGAGGATCAGCGTCGAGACCACCATCAGCGGAATGAAGATCGCGGTGGCGAGGATGAAGCCGTGATACTCGGTGCCGCCGACCACAACGGTTTCGTTCTTCAGTCGCACGAAAGCTGCGAAGAAGGCGACGACCGGGCCGAGGTCCAGCGCGATCTTGAGCCACGGATTGATCTTTCTGCGCGCCATTCCTACCCCGCAAACTCCACGATCACGGCCCCTGCCGCGATCAACCCCATCAGCGCCAGCCGATGCGAGCCGACCCGCTCGCCCAGGACGAGCCACGCAATGAGCGCGGCAAAGACCGTCGAGGTTTCCCTCAGTACCGCCGCCTCGCCGACCTTGTCGAGCCGCGTCGCCAGCATGATGGCGCCAAAGCTGAAATAGGCGACGAAGGCCCCGATGACGCCGCGCTTGAGCAAAGGCACGACTTCGGAGGTCGGCACCCGCCGCCAGCGGCGGAACGTATAGACCGGCATGAAGAAGCCGTCGATGAAGAAAAACCACGCCAGAAAGGTGAAAGGGTCGGCGGTCGCGCGGATGCCGTAGGCGTCATAGGTGGTATAGAGGGCCACGAAGGCCCCGGTCAGCACCGCGAGCATCAGCGCCGGGACCATGCTGTCACGCCCGGCGGTGACATGGCGCAGATTGTAGAGCGCAAGGCCGAGGATGCCGCCGATCAGGACGAAGACCCCGAACCACTGGCCCGCGGTAAAGCGTTCGCCGAAGATGATCCCGGCCGCGATGACCGCGAAAAGCGGGCCGGTTCCGCGCACGACGGGATAGACGACGGCATAGGCGCCGCGGCTGTAGGTCGCGGCCTGCGCCAGCTTGTAAAGCGCATGGATCACGAAGGCGCCCGCGAAGATCGGCCACATGTGCGGCTCGGGCCAGGGCACGACCAGAAGCGCGAAGGGCGCGGCGATCACGCCATAGCTGGCGTCGATGGCCGCCCGGCTCAGCCAGGGATCGTGCCGCCCCTTCTGGAGCGCCCCGAAAAGCGCGTGCAGAAAGGCCGCGAGCAGGGCCAGCGCCAGGGCCAGATCATGCCCGGCCCCGGTGCCTTCGAGCGAGGTGATCCAGGGGGTCATGCCGAATTTTCCACGATTGGACCAACGTCAGGTGCTGCAATAGCGCGACCTTCAATCCGGACGCAAACCGGTTCCATCGGGCGCGCCCGCTTCGGGCCGTCCAGGCACAGCCGAAAGCCGCGGCAACCGTCCGTGAAAAGAGGGTGAATCCGCTCCGGAATTTAATCGCCCAGGTTGTCAGGTGTGAGACGGTCGATAGATGCTCGACCGAACACGACCCAGCGAGTTCGGAAACGGTGAACGCCATGAGACACGCAATTCTGCTGATCCTCGGACTCGGCGCCTGCTCCGACCGATTCCTTGAGCAAGCCGAAGCAGACTTTTCCGCCAGCCGGGCGAGCTCGCTCATTGACCTGTCAGATGCGGCGGGCGATCTCTCTCGTCGCTATGTCAAGGCCGCAAGTGCGACGCGAACCGTCCAGGATGTCACCGCCTTCCTCGTCTTCGCGTCCGCCTTCATGACAGTGTCCGGTGCGGTCGGCAACGCCAGCGACGAGGCGCTGGCGCATCGCGCGCTTGCCGGCGCCGGGGCACAGCAAGCCGGTGCGAGGCTCGCGCCGAAGACCGCGATCGAGGCGATCTACAAGGGCGCGCGCCGGCTTAACTGCGTGGCCACCGCCGCCGCCATGGGCGCCGCCCTCGAATTCTCGCCGCGCGAGGAGGAAGCGGCACTTGCCGCGACGCTCGGGTCGATCGAACACATCCGCATCCTCACCCGCGAGGGTCTGGTGCGCGATGTGCCAGACTTCGATGACATACTCACGGATTTCAGCACTGCCGCCAAATCGGGCGTCGAAACCTTGCCGCGCCTGCGGATGAAAGACTCGCTTCGCGACAAGGCCGCGCCCGGCATCGCGCTCGACCAGTATCTGAACCTTCTGGCGAAATGCACCGCAACCGAGGGCACGACCATCGCCGACGAAATCCCCGCGAAGCGCAACTGACGCTGCGCGGGAGCAAGCGTTCAACACCGCAAAGGAGATTGCTGATGTCAGATTTCACCGACCGGCTCGTGCAAGCGTGCCACGACGAACGCGGCCGCTTCGAAAACGGCGCCCTGAAGGAATGGATGGAGCCGGTGTTCCGGCGCGTCGGGGACTACTGGGACCGGCTCGCCGATCTGCCGCAATATGCCGGCTGGCAGGGCTACAACGGACGGTCCGACGTCCGGCTCGGCGCCAACGGCCGCCCGGTCGCCGACGGCAACCGCAATCAGCCCTGGTCGGCGGCGTTCATTTCCTTCGTCATGCGCGAGGCCGGCGCCGGCGACACCTTCGCCTACGCGCCGTCGCATTCGGTTTATGTCGTCAAGGCGCTGCGCGAAGCGGCGAAGGCCGCGTCGAAGCACCCTTTCATCGCCCGGCGGCACAAGCTTTACGCCCCGAAGCCGGGCGACCTCATCGCTTGCGAGCGTCAGAAGACGGTTGATCCCAACTTTGACACCTATGTTTCCTTCGTTGCGCAGGGCCGGTTCGAGGCGCATTCGGACATCGTGACCGAGGTCACGGACAAGGCGGTGACTACGGTTGGGGGCAATGTCGGCAACTCGGTGCGCGAGAAACGCTGGCCGCTGGACACAAGTGGACATATCGGCAACGCGGACCCGCTGAGCAGAACCTCGATGGTCATCTGCGTGATCGAGAGTCGGCTCTGACCGGCCTTCACGCCTCCACACCGACGAGCGCGCGGGCGAAATCCTCGGGGTCGAAGGGGGCAAGGTCGTCGATCTTCTCGCCGACGCCGATGGCGTGAATGGGCAGGCCGAACCTGTCGGCCAGCGCGACAAGGACGCCGCCCTTCGCGGTGCCGTCAAGCTTGGTCATCACGAGGCCGGAGACATCGGCGATCTTGCGGAAGATCTCGACCTGGGTCAGCGCGTTCTGGCCGGTGGTGGCGTCCAGCACCAAAAGCGTGTTGTGCGGGGCATCCGGGTCTTTCTTGCGGATGACGCGAACGATCTTGGCCAGCTCCTCCATCAGGTCCTGACGGTTCTGCAGGCGTCCCGCGGTGTCGATCATCAGAAGATCGGCGCCGCCGGCTTGCGCCTTCGTCATCGCCTCGAAGGCAAGGCTGGCGGGGTCCGAGCCTTCGGGCGCGGTCATCACCGGCACCCCGGCGCGGTCGCCCCAGATCTGAAGCTGTTCGACAGCGGCGGCGCGGAAGGTGTCGCCCGCGGCGATCACCACGGTCTTGCCCGCGGCGCGGAACTGGCTGGCGAGCTTGCCGATGGTCGTGGTCTTGCCGGAGCCGTTGACGCCGACGACCAGCACGACCTGCGGTTTCGTCGGATAAAGCGGCATCGGCTTGGCCACCGGCTCCATGATCCGCGCGATCTCGGCGGCGAGGACAGCCTTGATCTCGCGCACCGAAAGCTTGCGGCCCATGCGCCCCTCGGCCAGGTTCGCCGCGACGCGGAGCGCAGTATCGACGCCCATATCGGCCTGAATGAGCAGCTCTTCGAGGCTTTCGAGCATCGCGTCATCAAGCACGCGGCGCACCTCGACGGGCTTCGTGGCGCGACCGAAGAGGCGGCCAAGCAGGCCGGGACCCGCCGCCATCTGATCGCCCGGCATCTCCAGTGGCGACGCCTCCGGCATCTCCATCGGCGTGGGATCGGTGACGGTGTCCGGCTGGTCGGGGATTTCGACCGGCGACGGAGCCGGCGTTTCGGGGCGGCGGAGCGGCACTTCCTGCGGCGCCGGCGCGG
>JBGSNN010000046.1:0-6468 GCA_041739655.1 Albidovulum sp.
GCCAACCGCGTTATCATCAGGCGGCATGTCCATGCCGCAGCCCGACCGGGCACCTGGTTGGCACGGATGCTGTCGCGCAAGCCGCCGATGCTGATGCGCGTGGCACTGGCGAACAGTGAGCGGTGAGCGCCACCGGTTCGAGCGAACCGCGAACGCACGCATCGTCTGGGCGCTGCTGGCGAAGGGCGAGAACTACCGGGCTCCGACTGCTGCGGCGTGAGCCGATCGTCAGTCGCGAGAGCGTCGGAGCGGAAGAGGGCAAGGAGAGGTTTGGCGCAACGGTCGGGAGACGGGATCAGAGGAGCCAGCCTGCAACAAAGTGCCCTTGAGCACGCGGCGTTGATTTGGGGCCTGATCCGCGAACACCATACGGGCCCGCGGCAGGTAAGAGGCCGCATCCTGAGGCCGGACATATGTCAGCACCCGACAACGCGCCGTGACAACTCCAGCGCTAAAGTCGATCAGGCAAGGGTTTGGGCGGCATCGTGGGCCTCGCTTCCTGCGACGACCCCGCCGGGGGACTGATCCATGTTGTGGCGGATCTGCGGGGATGGGCCAGTGTCAAACCGATCGGCTGCAAGTGGCCGACATCCGGACAGAGGAGGAACAGATGAACAGGATCATCTACATCGTCGGGTTGGTCGTGATCGTCCTGTTCGTCCTGGGCTTTTTCGGACTGCGTTGAGCGCCGCAAGCTCGGTCGGCGGGTGCGCGGCGCGCGCACAGGACGTCTTCCGATCCGGTCGCCTGCAACCGAAAGTCGCTACTGTGAGTTCCGGCACGATCCGGGGCGACCAACGCTATTCTGGAGACACCGAATGAACGCTCCCCTGACGTCGAAAACGAAAGCTGACCCTTCCCCTGAAGACATCAGCCAGCAGATCGAGACCTTGCGCGCGGATCTGATGAAGCTTGCCGCAACGGTCAAGGACGACATGTCCGAAGGGATCGGAAAGACCGGACGGCAGATCGGCCAGACCGGTCGGGACGCCCGCGCCACGGCCACAAATGTGGTGCTGGATCATCCGCTTGCCGCCGTCGGTATTGCCGCCGGTCTCGGGCTTTTGCTCGGGCTCGTTGCCCGCAAGGGCTGAGACACAATGGCCATACCGCTGCTGGCGCCGCTTCTCGACCTCATCCGCACACGCACGGGCGATGCGGCGGGGCGGGCAGCGACGGTGACCGCCGTGGTCGGACTTGCCGTGGTGGCGGTAGCGCTGATTGTCGCGGCGGGTCTCGTTGCACTCACTGCCGTGATCGGCTTCCCTGTGGCGGCGCTCGTGTTCGCGGCGGTCTTTGCGGTGCTCGCCCTGGCGGTTCATCTGCTTGGACGGCGCCTGTCGGCACGGCGGGCAAAGCAGGCTGCAGACGCCCGCAACCGCGCCGAGGCCGACATTGCGATAGCGGCGGCCGTTGCTCGGTCAGCCAAACCGCTGTTGCCGCTTGCTGCGTTCCTTTTGGCCTTCGCGCTTGCGCGACGACCGTGACAGGTTTGCGGCGGCGTTGAGTCGCCCCACGAAGGCCACAGCGACGATAAGGGCTGGTGTCGCGACCAGCGCGCCGGCGGCGCCCCAGAGCCACGCCCCGAATGCAATCCCCGCGAAGATGGCGATTGGGGCGATCCGGAGGCGCGCGCCGACCACCATCGGCGTAACAGCCTGGCTTTCGATCGTGTTAAGCATCACGACCACGGCGAAAGGCGCGAAGGCGATGACCGGATTGTCGAACGAAACGATCCCGACCCCCAGCGTGACCAGCGCCATGATGGCGAACCCGATGAAAGGCATGAAGTTGAGGAGCGCCGCGGCAACACCCCAGAGCGGCGCGTTCGCCACGCCAAGCAGTTGAAACGCAACTCCGGTGCAGACCCCGAGCGCCAGATTGACGACGGTAATGGCCAGCAGGTAGCGCGCGACATTCGTGCGTACATCGCGCATGGCCCGCCCGACAGCCCGACGAACCGAGGCGCCGGGAGCCAGTGACAGTCCCCAGCGGGCCAGCATCACCCGGTCGCGCAGCAGGAAGAAGGTCAGCATTGCCCAGAACGCGGTTCCCCCCGCCAGCCTGGGGGCGCCGATGGCCCAGTCCGCCACCAGGCGCTGGCCGCCCTCCACCAACATGCCCATGGCGTCGTCGCTAGACGCCGCCGGATCCGTCGTCGGATCCTCGGGGCCCGGCAGGCCTATCCGGCCCATGGGGGTATGACCGGAGCCCGCATCGGACGAATTCGAGAGCCCGGACAGGAGGCCGCGCGCCCGTCGTTCCGTCTCGCGCAGGATCTGCGGCGCCCGTTCGTTCCATGCCTCGGCCGAAGGCGCAAGCGCATAGACCGTGGTGGCGGCCGCGATCAGCAGGCCCCCGACAACGAAAGCAGCGCAGAGCGATGCAGGGGCCCCTGTGCGTTCCAACCATCGGACGGTGGGTGCGAGGGCGATCGCACAGAGGATGGCCAACACCGCGGGTATCGCAATCAAACTGGCCGCGTCCAGCGCCGCGAGCATCGTTACACCCGCGATAGCGCCCAGCAGCACGGTCTGGAGTGCGCCGCGATCGAGCCTGGAAAACCACCCTGCCACTGGTGCAGCGGACGGTCGTTTGGCTTCAGCTTGCAGAACGTCGTCGGGCATCTTGCGGTGCAGCCTTCTCTGAACTGATCGGACGACAGAGGATCCGGCACACCGGGCGCGATGCGATCCGCGCCCCGGAAGCCGACGTTCTCGCCCCTCCCCGGCGCCGGGAGGTCTCCGGAGTGGCAGGCATGCCGGACAAAGCCAATGATATTCGCCCCATCTGCGGGCCTTGCTGATCCAGGTTAGGTTCACGCGGGCAAGGCGCGGCGAAGGTGGCCTTCGGGGCGCCGTCAGGCCGCCAGAGTCTGCGGCCCACGCGCGGTAACGTCTTTCTGGGATAAGGAACTCGAACCATGGACAAGGATCGCATCAAGGGAACCGCCAAGCAGGTCGAAGGCGCTGTCAAGGAGCAGGTCGGCAAGCTGACGGGCAACACCTCCCTCCAGGCCGAAGGCAAGATCGAGAAGGTCGAAGGGACGCTTCAGAAGTCGTTTGGCAAGGCCAAGGACGCCCTGCGCAAAGGCTGAACGCACGGGTGCCGAACCGCCCTTGAACGGGCGGCAGCGCAACGATGGCCTGGAAACGACCCGCCACTGGCGCGCTGCGCCCCAGGCGAATTGCCCTGATGGCTTCCCGTTCCCGGGGGGCCGGGCCGAAGACAGCCCGCGACCGACGGGTCCATTCCATAGGCAAGGCTTGGCGATGCTCCTTGTCCCCGAGGTCAGCTGAGGCCTTTGCCGCACGGCCCCGCCGCCTGTCCCTCGTGCGGCGGGGCCGGTTCCAACCGAAGAAACATGAAGGAGATCGCCATGCTCGGCACCATTCTCATCGTCGTTCTCGTCCTGATGCTGGTGGGTGTCCTGCCCACCTGGGGGCACAGCCGGTCATGGGGTTATGGCCCCAGCGGCGGGCTGGGCCTTGTCTTGCTCATCCTGATCGTGCTGGTGCTGACCGGCCGCCTGTGACAGGCGGATCCGCAGGGTCGCTGTAGCCGGATCGGGAAACCCGGTCCGGCTTTGCCATGCCGACGTCCGTGGCAGAAGGCTTCAGCGCCGACGCACCGAGTTTCCACCAGCCAGAATGCTGTTGATCAGGTCGGCGACCGCCGCGTTCAGCGCGTCATGCAAGCTGGGGGGCGCGTTCTCATGCGCTGCGGCGGCATCCTTGAGAATACCGACGATCTCTCTTTCCGGCAGGAGCTTGTGATCGTTCAGCGCCAGAAGCAGCGATTCCAGAATGGCCAGCGCGGCGGTTCCGGCGATGTCGTTGGGAACGGTCATGGTCGGGTTCGCCTTCAATGGTTTTTCCAGAGCCCGGTGTGGGATCAAACTGGTCACCTCGCAATCATGGGCGAAATCTGCCAGTCTGCACTGATCTGAAGTAGCCTCTGATGTGCTATCTGGAGCGACCATGCTGAACCGGCAGAGCGCACTGACACAGAAACTTTCGGCATTTGTCGCCCTGTCGGACGTCGATCTGGCGACACTGGAGCGATTAAACCGCCGCCGCCGCAGCTTTCAGCCGGGGCACGAAATGATCCACGAGGGCCAGACGAACGCCTCGGCCTTCGTGCTGGTCGACGGCTGGGCCTGTTCCTACAAACTCTTGCCGGACGGCGAGCGCCAGATCGTTGACTTCCAGATTCCTGGTGATTTCCTGGGTCTTCGGAGCATCCTGTTCCGCACCTCGGACCACAGCGTCGAGGCAGTCACCCCGATCGAGGCATTCGAAGTCCTGGCCTCCGACATTCTGGATGCCTTCGCAAATGCGCCGCGTCTGGCCGCCGCCGTCCTCTGGGCCGCGTCGCGCGACGAGGCGATGGTCGTGGAACACCTCGTCAACCTCGGCCGCCGCTCGGGCGAAGAACGCATGGCGCATTTCCTTCTGGAACTCGGGACACGGCTCAAACTGGTGGGAGTGGGCGACAGGTCGGGATTTCCCTGCCCGATGACGCAATATCATCTGGCCGATGCCCTTGGACTGAGCGCGGTGCATGTGAACCGCGTCCTGCGCCAGCTGCGCGAGGACGGTCTTGTCACCTTCCAGAAGGGCCTAGTGACCTTCGACGATCTCGACGGTCTCAAGAAGGTGGCCGCATTCGACACCGCCTATCTTGATCAGGAAGGGCCGCTGCTGCGCTGAGCCCCTCTCCGACAGGCGTGCCGGGGAGGGACAGCAAGAAATTTATGCGAGAGCGTGCGTCGCCGCATCAAGCTCACGGATGCACTCGGCGTCGTGCTTTGCCACCTGCGCCTTTTCGGCCGCCTGGTAGTGCTTCAGTGCCGCGTCCTTCTTCGGGCCGGCGGGGGCCTTGTCCCAGGCGGCCTTGACCGACTTCATCTTGTCGGTAGCGTTCGGAACGGGAGATTTCGCTTCCATGGGTTTGTCCTTTCTGGACCATACCGAATTGACAGGGCTTCCTGCCCGGCAGGAACAACCCACAAACTCTGGACAGGAAGCCTTGCCTGCACTCGATAAACCGACCGACGGCAAAATATTTCGCCGTCCTGAAGACCATGGACCGACGCGATGGGGACAGGACTGATGCAGGTTTGCGCAGGCAGGGAATCTTCGTCCCGCAGGGTCATCGGATCGGTGAACGCGCGGCCCGGGGATGCATGCGATCACCGCAGGAAATGCGGGGGCCGGACCCGGCACCTGATCCGAGTCCGTCTTCACCTCATGCACGGCACGACCTTTCGGGATGCTTGAGTTGACCGGAGAACGCCTCGGGCGTCGATGGTAAGGCGGGAGGTTAGTGCCGATTGCGGCCCCGCTCATCGGTCCTGGTGCCACGGCAAGTGTTCATGGCCAAGACGCAAGCCGCCCGCCGGAGATCGGCGGGCGGCTTGTCTTGTCAGGTTCTTGCGGGCGATCAGTTCGTCGGAGTGATGACGATCTCGACCCGCCGGTTCATCGCCCGGCCGCTGGCCGAGTTGTTCGAGGTGATCGGTTCGGCAAAGCCGCGGCCGGAATAGGTGATCCGGCTGGCGGAGACGCCATATCGGATCAGGATGCGCGCCACGGCCAGCGCGCGTTCCTGGCTGAGGTTCTGGTTGTAGGCCGCAGAGCCGACGTTGTCGGTGTGCCCCACGACGCGCACGGTTGAGTAGGGGTGGTCGCGCAGCGACACGGCGATCTCGCGCAAGGCGGGCAGGAAGCTTGTGTCGACGACCGCGGACCCGGTCGGGAAGGTGACGCTTTCGGGCAGGATGACGCGAAGTTGGCTGCCGGTGTTGGTGATCCGCGCGCCGCTCCCGGCCAACTGCTGGTTCAACTCGCGCTCCTGCCGGGCCATGTTCTCGCCGATGGCGCCGCCAATCACCGCTCCGGCCACGCCGCCGATGATGGCAGACCGATCGTCGCCGCCCACGGCCTTGCCAAGAGCGGCCCCCGTGACGCCTCCAATCAGCGCGCCGGTCCCGGTCTGGTTCGGCAAGCCATTGTTATAGGTGCAGGCAGAAAGCGCCAACGCTGTGGCGAACAGGATCGGTCCGGTTGTCTTGGTCATTTGGGTGGTCCTTCTTGTGAAAGCCCTGCCGGGTATACCGGCCGGGCTTGCAGGTTCGGTGATGGGCAACGATGACGCGAAGCTGCGCGTCCTGCCCTAATCTGCATCAGCCCGCCGCCCGAATGTTCTTCCGGGTCCACGCCGCGCTGAAAGCGCTTGACCATCTGGACAATGGTGAACTTGCCCCAGCTGGCGAAGAACTTTCAGAATAACGCGCAGGCGGGGGGATGGGGTGATACACGGCAACGGCGTTGTTGCAGAACTCTGACTGTCGAGGATTCACATCGTGAATCCATGCGGTTAGACAGGCTGCATGAGCAAGCCATCACCCGCCCGCTACCGCACCACGAATTGGTCCAGCTACACAGCAGCGCTCCGCAAGCGCGG
>JBGSNN010000066.1:0-13776 GCA_041739655.1 Albidovulum sp.
CTGCGCTTCAGTCGCGAGGGATGATCTCGGCCTTGTTCGCCGGCAACTGAATACGCGCCAGAAGCCCGCCCTCCTGCGCCTGTTCCAGATCGAGCCTGCCGCCATGCAGCACGGCGATTTCGCGCACGATCGCCAGGCCCAACCCGGCGCCATTGCCATGCGCAACCGTCGCACCGGATGCAGGTTTCTCGTCCGAGCGGAAGAAGCGCTGACCAGCCCGGGCACGCGCCGCTGCCGGCATGCCGGGTCCGTCATCGGCAACTTCGATCGTACATGAATCGCCTTTTTCGCTGGCGCTGACCGTCACCACCGATTTCGCGTAGCGCAGCGAATTGTCGACCAGATTGCGGATCGCCTCTCGCAGCAGCACCGGGTCTGCGGGCGCCAGCAGCGATTGCGTTCCTTCATATCCAAGATCGACGCCCCGCCTGCCGGCGCCGGGGGCGGCTTCCGCAGAGACCTCGCGGCTTAGTGCTGCAATATCGGTTAGTGTGCTTTCGAGCGCATGCGTGGCGCTCTCATCGACCCGCGCCAGCACCAGCAGTTGCGCCAGCGTCCGCTCGGCGTTGGCGATCTCGCGGTCGGCTTCGTTTACCAGCTTGCGAACGTCCTCCAGATTGCCCGCGCGCTGCGCCAGTGCGAGATTGGTGCGTACGATCGCCAGCGGCGTTCGCAACTGGTGCGAGGCGTTGCCGGCGAAATGGCGCATGGCCTCAAGCGCCCCGCGTAGCCGGTTGAGGAAGCCGTTGGTGGCGTCGAGTATGCCCTGCATCTCCAGCGGCACATCGTGCGATATCTGCCGCAGATCGCCGGGGCTGCGTCGGCCGATGGCGTCGCGCAGGGCATAGAGCGGCGCCAGCGCCCGGGTAACACCGAACCACACCAGCGCCGGCGCGGCGATGAAGAACAACGCCTGACGCAACAACGATCCGGTCAGCAACGTGTTGGCAAGTTTCTGGCGGGCGCTGGTCGTTTCGGCAATGATGACGCGATACTCGACGGGCGCTGATCCGGTCGAGACCGAACCCTGGTAGTGGGCATAGCGAATGGCGGCACCCTGGTAATCGCCGTCTCCGAAGCGCATCGAGCCGGGGCGCATGGCAGGGTCGGATTCAACCTCGAGCGCCTTGTAGCCCGTGACAAACAGGCCGTCGCTCCGGTCGACACGATAGAAAATGCGATCCTGCGACGAGGAGGTCAGCATCTCCAGCGCCACATAGGGAATGTCGACTTCCATCTCGCCGGTTTCGGAAATGACGACGCGCTCCGAGATCGCCAGGACGGACCCCGCCAACACGCGGTCGAGAATTTCGTCGGCGTTGCTGCGGGCCGAACGCCAGGTATCGGCAGCTGCGAGAATGTTGATGACCAGCAGCGGCGCCAGCAGCCACAACAGCAATTGCAGTTTCAGCGACAGCGGCCGGCCACTCATGATCCCGGCGCTTCCAGCCAGTAGCCGAGGCCGCGCGCGACCCGGATCGAAACGCCATGTGGCTGTAGCCGCCGCCGCAGGCGGCTGACATATTGCTCGACAGCGTTCTCGCTGATGTCGCCTTCGAAACCGATCAGCGTGTCGAGCAATGCATTCTTCTGCACCACCCGTCCACGCGCCAGCACCAATGCCTGCAGGATCGACAATTCGCGCTTGGTCAGTTCGATGGTTTCGGTCCCCGACGACAGGGTGCCGGTGGAAAGATCGAGCTGCAGGCCGCCAAACGAAATTGCCGAGGCGCCGATCCCAGCCTTTCGTCGCACCAGCGCCCGCACCCGTGCTTCCAGCTCTCGCACCTCGAAAGGCTTGGTCATGTAATCGTCGGCACCAAGGTCAAGACCGCGCACGCGATCATCCAGTGCGCCGCGGGCCGTCAGCACCAGCACCGGCGTCCGGTCGCCGCGTGCCCGCACGCAACGAAGCACCTCCAGCCCGTCCATACCCGGCAGCGACAGATCGAGGATGACGAGATCAAAGCTGTTTGCGGCAATGGCGGCCTCGGCCTGTTCGCCATCGGCAACGTGGTCGATGGCGTTGCCGCTGCCTTTCAGCACCGCCACCAGGCCATCGGCCAGCGCCTTGTTGTCCTCGACCAGCAAAATCCGCATTCGTGTCCTCCGCGGCGGACCATAGTTTGCCGGCGCGTGATTGAGAAGCATGAGCCGCCTTGAAGTCTCCGCCTTGTGCGCCGCCGCCCGCCGTGATTGTCTGGCAATAATGGTCCGGATTTTCGCTTTCCTCGCCCTGTGGCTGACATTGTGGCTGGCCGGCATCGCCCATGCCGGCGCTATGACGCTGTATGGGGCGCTCGATGGCGACCCGGAAGCGCCGGCGGTGACGATCTACTCAGCCATCGATGAGGCGATCGCCCGGCCGCTGATCGCCGCGTTTCAGCAGCAGAACCGGGCGGTGGCGGTGCGCTATGTCGAGGCGCAGACGGTCGAAATCTACGACCGGGTCGTGCGCGAAACCGATGCTGGCAGGCCGACAGCCGATCTGGCGCTGTCTTCGGCGATGGATTTGCAGATGAAGCTCGCCAATGACGGCTTTGCCAGGGCCTTTGCCGATCCGGCGCTGGCGACCTGGCCGCGCTGGGCCAATTGGCGAAACACCGCCATCGGGCTCACCTACGAACCATCAGTAATCGTCTATCACAAGCCGGATTTTGCCGCGCGCGCGGCACCACAGACGCATGCCGAATTCGAAGCTTACCTTCGTGAGCATGCGGACCGCCTGTATGGCCGTGTCGGCACGTATGACATCGAACGGGCCGGCGTCGGGCTGCTGTTCCTGGCGCGGGACTTGGAGAACCACCGCGACATCTGGAGCCTGGTTCGGGCGATGGGGGCGGCGGGGGTCAAGCTCTACTCGACGTCATCGGCGATTCTTGAGCGGGTTTCGGATGGGCGCTTTGAACTTGGATACAACATCCTTGGTTCCTACGCCGCCCAATGGGCCAAAACCCATCCTGAACTCGGCATCGTCATGCCACAGGATTATACCGTGGTGATGACACGGGTGGCCCTGCTCCCCGCCGCAGCCGGCGCCCCGGAATTGGGCGAGCGGTTCCTGCGCTTCCTGATGTCACGTGAAGGCCAGCAGGTGCTGGCGCAGGAATCCGGACTGCCAGCGATTCATCCCGATGTATCCGGCGACAATACGGCCGCTGCACTTGAACGCAGCCTCGGTGCCCAACTTCGGCCAGTGCCGCTGACACCGGCGCTGATGGTGTATCTCGACCAGGCCAAGCGCTCGAAGGTGGTGGAACGCTGGAACAGAGAGTTGCGCGCCCAGTAGGCCTGGACGCGCGCGGCGGGCGCGCGTCAGCTTGGTGTCAGCTTGGCATGCTTGATATTGTCCACGGACGCGCACACCCGATGTGCCGCCGGGCGGGGAGGAGATCCCGCTACCGTTGCAAACTGCGCCGCAAGCGCGTCGCCTCCGCTGCCATGGCGAGCGGGGGCATTCGCATATGCGCCGCTTATTGGAGGACGACATGAACCTGATCACTATTACCCGCCGGATCCTGATAGCCGGCGCCTTTGCGGCAGCCTTTCCGCTTGCCGCCCACGCCTTCGATCCAGGCGCGACCGAATGCATTGCGCCGGCCAATCCGGGCGGCGGCTGGGACTTCACCTGCCGTCAGGTCGGCAAGACCATGCAGGACCTCAAGGTTATCAATGGCACCATGCAGGTGACCAACCTCGCCGGTGGCGGCGGTGGCGTTGCCTATGCTGAAGTCATCAACAAGCGCAACGCCGACAACAATCTGATTATCGCGGCCTCGTCGGCCACGTCGACACGCCTGGCGCAGGGCGCGTTTCCGGGCAACACCATGGACCAGGTCCGTTGGGTTGCCTCGATCGGCGCCGACTACGGCATCATCGCCGTTGCCAAGGATTCGCCAATCAACACGCTTCCCGAGTTGATGGCAAAGATCAAGGCTGACCCGACCTCGGTTTCGATTGCCGGCGGTTCGGCTGTCGGTGGATGGGACCATCTCAAAGTCCTGATCGCCGCCAAGAAGTCTGGCATCGATGATGTCCGCACCATCAAGTATGTTGCATTCGACGGTGGCGGCGAGGCGGTAACGCAGCTGCTGGCTGGCTCCGTCCAAGCTTTCACCGGTGACGCTTCCGAAGCCAAGGGCTTCGTGGACTCCGGCGACATCAAGGTCATCGCGGTACTGGCGCCAGAGCGTCTCTCCGGTGATTTTGCTTCCTTCCCGACTGCAAAGGAGCAGGGCATCGACGCCGTTGGCGCCAACTGGCGCGGCTTCTATGCACCGGGCGGCATGTCGGACGAAGCCTATGGCTACTGGGTTGAATCCATCGGCAAAGTCTATGATTCGGCCGAATGGAAGAAAGTCATGGCTGACAACGGCATCGCACCGCTGGATGTCCGTGGTGAAGCATTCCAGGCGTTTGTGAAGTCGTCGGTCGATGAAATCACCGCGATCTCCAAGGAAATCGGCCTGATCAAGTAAGGGGGGCGGTGCGGCGCTTCGCGAGAGGCGCCGCCAGTTTCAAATTCCGGTAGTTTGAATTCTGGTCCGGGCAGCGCAATGCCGCCCGGACTGCTTCGGAGGAGGGGACCTTGAGCGATCGTATCCTGGGCGGCCTGTCGGTCGCGCTCGCCGCATTCTACATCTGGGCGGCAACGCAAATACAGCTGAGCTTCATCTCTGATCCGGTCGGCCCGCGCATCTTTCCGATCATCGTTGCGGTGATGGTGGGCCTGAGCGGTCTCGTCATCCTGCTGCGTCCTGACGCCGAGCCCCAGTGGCCGGGCGCAGGCCGCCTGCTCGAAATCGGTGCGGCAGTGGTCGTGCTCGTTGCCTATGCGCAACTGCTGCCTGTTTTCGGCTTCCTGCTTTGCACCGCCGTTGCAGCCACATTCCTGTCATGGCGCCTTGGCTCGACACCCGTGCAGGCGGCGATCGCCGGAGTGATCATCGCCATTGGCATCTACATGGTCTTCAAAAGCACCCTGGGCCTGTCCTTGGCCAAGGGACCTCTGGATTTCCTGATCGACGTGCCGACCGGCGCAGTTTCATCGGCGATCCGGTCCTTTTTCGCCTTGTTCGGCGCATCAGCGGGAGCCTGAGCCATGGAAACGCTTTCTTCGCTTGCAGACGGTTTCGCCGTTGCCTTCACCCTGCAGAATTTGGGTCTGGCGCTGCTCGGCTGCTTTCTCGGCACCATCATCGGCGCGCTGCCGGGCTTAGGCCCCTCGAACGGAGTCGCCATCCTTATTCCGCTGGCGTTCACGCTTGGCCTGCCGGCAACCCCGGCGCTGATCCTGCTCACCAGTGTTTACTACGGCGCCATGTATGGTGGCCGCATTTCGTCGATCCTGCTCAATATTCCCGGCGACGAACCGGCGATGATGACGACGCTCGACGGCTATCCGATGGCAAGACAAGGCAAGGCCGGCGAGGCGCTGGCGATCTCGGGCATTGCTTCGTTCGTCGGTTCTTTCTTCGCTACCTGGGGGCTGGTGTTCCTTGCGCCGCAATTGGTCAAGGTGGCGCTGCTGTTTGGTCCGGCGGAATATTTCGCGCTGTTTGCGCTCGCGTTCGCCACACTCGGCGGACTGTCGAGCCGTAACCAGGCCAAGGCGGCGCTGGCCGCCGGTCTTGGGCTAGGCATCGCCATGATCGGGGTCGACGGGCAGACAGGCGTGCCGCGTTTCACCTTTGGCGAAGTGCATCTGTATGACGGCATCGACTTTCTCGTCGCCATTGTCGGCCTGTTCGCGTTGTCCGAGGTGTTCCTGTTCCTTGAACACCGTGGCAGTGGCGAAGCGAGCGATCCAACCAAGATGAAGATCGGCCGCGTCACGCCGCCGGTGGCGATGCTGAAGCAGACCAGCGGTTCCATGGCTCGCGGCACGATTGTCGGTTTCATCGCCGGCGTGTTGCCAGGCGCCGGAGCTTCGCTCGGCTCATTCCTCGCATACGGCCTTGAGAAGAAGGTGTCCGACAAGAACGGCACCTTTGGCAAGGGCGATCCGCGCGGCGTTGCGGCTCCGGAAGCCGGCAACAACGCTGCAGCCGGTGGTGCGCTGGTACCGATGCTGGCCCTTGGCGTTCCCGGTTCCGGCACCACGGCGGTGCTGCTGGCGATGCTCCTGGCGCTGAACATCACGCCGGGACCCTTGCTGTTTACCCAGCGCCCGGATGTGGTCTGGGGCCTGATCGCGGCGATGTTCATCGCCAACTTCATGCTCCTGGCGCTGAACATCCCGATGGTGGGCATGTTCGTGCGGGTGCTGCTCCTGCCCTCGCGCATCCTGATGCCGGTCGTCGCCATGATCTCTTTCGTCGGCATCTACGGCATCTCGGGGTCGAGCTTCGATCTTCAGGTCATGATCGCTTTCGGGGTGCTGGGCTGGGTCCTGCGCAAGCTCGACGTGCCGATGGTGCCGGTGATTCTGGGCATCCTTCTGGGTAACGCGATGGAGGCGAACCTGCGCCGCGCTCTGACCATCTCGGATGGCGACTGGTCGATCCTCTTGGCCTCGCCGCTGGCAATCGGGCTCTGGCTGGTGGCGGCAGTGGGGTTCGTCCTGCCGATCTTCGTCGGCAAGATCCTGCGCAGCAAGATGCGCAAGTCCGCCGATCAGGTCGATCCCTATACCGCCGCGGCCGAGGGAGCCGACCCGGACTGATCCGGGCAGGCAGGCGGCGGCGCGGTCGGCGCGCCGCCGCAACGGCAATGACACCAGGTTTGGGCTCTGGCTTGACCACTGGCAGGACGAAAACGGGGAGGATCGAGGTTTGAACATTACGGGAATGCTTTACGGAGCGAAACTCTTGCAGCACGTCGGCTATCCGACCACCGAAGTGCTTGGCCCCTCGGCGACCGAGCCGGACATTCAGGACCTGATCGCCCGCCACGGGCTGATCTTCATCAAGCCGGTGTTCAAGGGCGGGGTTGGCAAGAAGGGCAAGGCCGGGTTGATCGGCAAGGCGACCGATCTCAAGACCGCGCTGGCCGAAAAGGAACGGCTCTACTTCGCCGAGCATCGGCATGGAAACGCTTTCGCCAAGGCCAACGGCGTGACCTTTGAGGCCGGGGTGCCGGCAGAGCACGAGGTCTATTTCGCGATCACCGACGACACCCGCTATCGTGCCCCGACGATGACGCTGACCCATCGCGGCGGGGTGGATATCGAGGAACTCGACAAGTCCGACATCGCCACGGTGCCCTTCGACGCGTTGACCGGGCTCAAGGCCTTCGTGGTGGCCAATGCGCTGACCGACATCGGAGCGCCGAAAGAGATCATCTCGCCGCTGGTGCAGGAACTGCCGAAGCTTTGGGAACTGATGCACCACTACGGCATGACCACGATCGAGCTGAACCCGATCCGCATGCGCCCTAGCAAGGGCGGGCGGTTGACGCCGGTGGCCTGTGATTTCAAGTGCGGCTTCGACCGCGACGACCCGCGCGTGGCGCGGCTGGGGCTGCCGGCGCATCTGTCGACCTCGGACGTGTCGGATTTCGAGCAGGAGGTGAACCAGCTTCGCACCCATCAGGGCCAGTCGGACGTGTTCGTCATCAACGACAAGGGCACGATCCTGGCACCCACCTTCGGCGGCGGCGCCAACTCTCTGGTGACCGAGGTGCTGGGCGACGCGGCAATCATCAGTTCCGACTTCGGCGGCAACCCGCCCTACGAGAAGATGAAATCGGTGGCCGCGATCTGCTACCGGCATTTCCTGAAACAGACCAATGTGCTGTTCATCATCGGCGGCAAGTCGAACAACACCGACATCCTGGAAACCTTCCGCGGCATGGGCGATGCCCTGCGCCAGCATTTCTCCGACCATGGGCCGACGCCGCTTTATGTGGTGGTCGGGCGCGGCGGGCCGAACCTGGTGCGCGGCATGGGCAATCTGGCCGATACCTGCGACGCGCTGGGGCTGCCCTACCGTTTCTTCGGCTTCGACAGCGCAATTTCCGAAGTCGTGAACTACGCCAAGAAAGTCGATCTGTGGATGCGCGATGGCGGGCGGGCGGAGATTGCCCGCTCGCTCGGCATCAAGGAAACGGTCTGAGGGGGGACGGAACGATGCATGCCAAGGGAATTGACGGCTTCCCCTATTATCTCGGCATCCGGTCGCTGGCCGAGATCGCCACGCGCGAGGATCGCGTGGTGGTGCTGAACGCCATGGGCGGCGAGAGCCGCGAGGTGACGCCGACCAGCCATGCCTTTTCCGGCGGCAACGTGGTCTATGGCGTCTCGCCGGGGCGGCGCGGGCAGAAACTGGCGACGCCCGCGGGCGAGATCCCGATCTTCAACAACGTCCGCGAGGGGCTCGACGCCGGGCACCGCTTCAATACCGGCGTGGTCTATCTGCCGCCCTCGGGGGTGCGCGACGGGGTGGCCGAACTGATCCGGGTGAACCCGGAACTGAAGAAGATCGTCATCATCACCGAGAAGATCGCCGTCCACGACGCGCGCGAGATCCGGGCGATGGCGCAGGCAAACGGCATCGACGTGATCGGCGGCAACTGCCTTGGCGTTGCCGACAGCTGGAACCGCGTCCGCATCGGCGGGGCGCTCGGCGGCGACCACCCTGAGGAATCGCTGCTGAAAGGCTCAATCTCGATCTTCTCGAATTCGGGCGGCTTCACAACAACGATCGCGCAATATCTGGCGACGGCGGGCTGGGGCACCACGACACTGATCTCGTCGGGCAAGGATGTCTACATCCACTACGGTGCCCGCGATTTCGCCCATGCTCTGGGCAACGACGACCGCAGCGCGGCGGCCGTGCTCTATTGCGAGCCAGGGGGGTATTACGAACACGGGGTCACCTTCACCAAGCCCGTCGTCGCCTGTGTCGTCGGGCGCTGGAAATCCAAGCTGACCCGCGCCGTCGGCCATGCCGGGGCGATGGCCGGATCGGGCGACCGGGCCGAAGACAAGGAACGCTGGTTCATGGAGGCCTTCGGCGTCGGCGGGAATTTCTCGGACGATCCCGCCCATGTTTCGGCGAAGGGCGCTGTGGTCACCAATATCGCCGACATTCCCGCCGCGCTGACAGCGGTGATGGCGCTGAACGGCAAGACTCCCGATTTCGCCCCGAGGGGCAATCTGAAACTGAAGCCCTGGATCGTCAACGATCAGGGGTTGAAGCTGCCGCCCGCGATCGCGCTGGCCGAGGTCGAGGCAACCGCCCCCTACAATGCTCAGATCGCCGCGCTGCGGACCCAGATCGGGGCGACGGTCGCGCGGCAGACGATGAAGGACAAGTCCGGCGCCTCGATCATGGACGGCAAGACCCAGGTGACGCGGGTGCATGGCCATTCGGTGCTCGACCTGGCCGTCACCCCGCTCGAAGCCGTCTATGCCCTGCCATTGGTGCATGAGATCGCCGGCCCGAACGACCGGGCGATGCTGGACATCGCGGTGGCGTCCGAGGTTAATCTGGTGGGCGATCCGGCACTGATGGCGGCCGAGGCAGCGCGCGAGGCAGGCAACTCGCCCAATACGGTGATGGCGGCGGCGGCGGCGATCGTCGGCCCGAAACGGGTGGAGCGGGCGCTGGCCTGCACCCGCGCTCTGATCGAGCTTTTCGCCCATTCCGGGCTGCGTGATGCCGCCGATACCGGCTTTGATTCTTCGGGCATCGTGCCGGATGCGGCGCAGGTGCGGCTCTTCCTCGCGACCGAGGCCGACGCCGACGACCCCCGCCCCGAGGCGATGCTGGCCGCAGTGAAGGCACGCGGCGGCAGGTCCGTCTTCCTTGATTTCCTCGACCGGATCCCGGGGCGCAAGTCGCGCGATGCGATCCTCGCCGCGATCGCGCTGACCTTTGCCTGGGGCCCGCTGATGCGCAAGAAGATCACCCGGCTGACGGCGGAAACCCTGCCCTGGTATTTGCGGCTCTACGGGGTGATGATCGGTGCGTCGATCCCGGCCGAACATCATCAGCACGGGTCTCTCTGGGGCATTCCGCGCGCGGAACGCTTCGGCAAGTGGACGATGGCCGACCTCTGCTTTCTTGCCATCACCGGGCGCAAGCCGGTGGGAGACGAGGCGCTGCCGGTGCAGATCCTGATCGGGCTCCTGATCTCGAACGGCCCCGGTTCCATCACCGCGCAGGGCGCCAAGGGGGCGGTGGCCGCAGACGGGCCGCAGACGCCGTCGCGGGTGCAGATCAACAAGGCCATGATCGGCTTTCTGAGCCATTCCGGCTATAGCCATGGCGGCAACGGCTATGAGGGCATCGCCTTCCTGATCGAGCATTTCGCCGCAACCGGGCTGAAAGACCCCGCTGACCCGGAGCACGGCCTGGACCTCAAGGCGATGGCCCGCACCTTCGCCCGTGCCTACAAGGCCGAGAAGGCGGCGGCGAAGGAACTGGGCAACGAAGTGCGCGCGCTGCCGGGGGTGCATCACCCGGTGTTCAAGGACAAGCCGGTCAACCATGACCCGCGCGAACGCTTCATCGCCGAGTTCATGAAGGAACGCGGCCATTACAACGTGTTCCACGAGTTCTATCAGGAGGTGGTGCAGGCGCTCTATGCCGAAGGCGCCTCGCGCTATGTGTTCTGCGTCAATGTCGACGCGGTGATCGCGGCGCTTCTGCTGTCGCTCCTGTGGGACGACTATCGTGCCGGCAAGCTTGGCAACCGCGATCTGGAAAGCGCCGCGTTCACCGTCTTCCTCTACGGCCGCATGATCGGCGCGGCGGCCGAGATCGACGACCACATCAACCGCGGCCGCAACATGGACACGCGGACGCCGGCCTCGGCCTGCGGCTATGTGGTCTGATGCCGAGGCCGGCGCCACCGCCCGAGGGTCTGCCCGCGATCCGCACCATCGCCATGCCGGCCGACACCAATCCGTCGGGCGACATTTTCGGCGGCTGGCTGATGGCGCAGATGGATTTGGCGGCAGGCAACACCGCGGCGCGGGTTGCAAGGGGTCGCAGCGCCACCATCGCGGTGGACGGGATCGTGTTCCTGAAACCCGTCCATGTCGGCGACGAGGTGACGCTTTATGCCGATCTGGTCTCGTCCGGACGCACCTCGATGCAGATCCGCGTCGAGGCATGGCGGCGCAGCCGGGACGGCGACGAAAGCGAGCGGGTGACCCAGGCGACATTCACCTTCGTCGCCTTGGACATGGCGGGGCGGCCAAGACCGATTCCGGGCGCGGCGCCCGAGCAGAGCAACGGGTGAGATGTCAGCGGATGCTGCAGGGACGGGGGGAAACAACATCATGGCTGACAGCCTAGATCAGGAAGCGCTGGACTATCACTCGTCCGGTCGGCCGGGAAAGCTGGCGCTGCGGGCGACCAAGCCGATGGCAACGGCGCGCGACCTGTCGCTGGCCTATTCGCCCGGCGTTGCCGCCGCCTGTCTGGAAATCGAGAAGACGCCGCAGGATGCGGCGCGCTATACCGCGCGCGGCAATCTGGTGGCAGTGATCTCCAATGGCACCGCAGTACTCGGCCTCGGAAACATCGGTGCGCTGGCATCGAAGCCGGTGATGGAGGGCAAGGCGGTCCTGTTCAAGAAGTTCGCCGACATCGACGTCTTTGACATCGAAATCGACGAGACCGACCCCGAGAAGTTGATCGAGACGATCAGGCGGCTGGAGCCGACCTTCGGCGCGATCAATCTCGAGGACATCAAGTCGCCCGAGTGTTTCGAGGTCGAGACGCGGTTGCGCGACTGCATGGGCATCCCGGTCTTTCACGACGACCAGCACGGCACTGCCGTCGTGGCTGCCGCCGCCGCGCTCAATGCGCTGCGCATCGCGGGCAAGCGGTTCGAGGATGCCCGCATCGTTTCGGTCGGCGGCGGGGCGGCGGGGGTCGCCTGTCTCAACATGCTGGTCACGATGGGCGCACGGCGCGAGAACATCTTCCTGTGCGACCGTGACGGGCTGGTTGTCACCTCCCGCGACGATCTCAACCCCGAAAAGGCCGCTTTCGCGCAGGATCACCCGCCAGCGCAACTGGCGGATGTCATCGCCGGGGCGGACCTGTTCCTGGGGCTCGCCGGGCCGCGGGTTCTGACCGGCGAGCTGGTGGCGATGATGGCCGCGACGCCGATCATCATGGCGATGGCGAACCCCACGCCCGAGATCATGCCCGAGGAAGCCCGCGCCGCCCGTCCCGACGCGATCATCGCCACCGGCCGGTCGGACTATCCCAACCAGGTCAACAACGTCCTGTGCTTTCCCTATATCTTTCGGGGCGCGCTCGACTGTGGCGCGAGCACCATCAACGAGGCGATGAAGGCCGCCTGTGTGCGCGCCATTGCCGACCTTGCCCATGCCGAGGCGGTGGACGAGGTGGCACGCGCCTATCGCGGCGAAAATCTCGTCTTCGGGCCCGAGTACATCCTGCCCAAGCCATTCGATCCGCGCCTGCTGGTCGAGGTCTCGATCGCGGTCGCAAAAGCGGCGATGGACTCGGGTGTCGCGACCCGGCCGATCGAAGATTTCACCGCCTACCGCGAACGGCTGACGCGGATGGTCTATCGCTCGGGCTTCGTGATGAAGCCGTTCTTCGAGCGCGCCCGCGTCAACCAGCGCCGCGTGGTCTTCGCCGAGGGTGAGGATGAGCGCGTGATCCGCGCCGCGCTGGCGACAAGGCAGGACGGGCTGGCGCGGCCGGTGCTGATCGGCTCGCCCGACCGCATCGCCCGCATCTGCCGCGAACGCGCCATCAGCGCGGTGCCTGGCGAGACCTTCGAGGTGATCGATGCTGCCGATCTCAAGCACGCGACCGATCTCAGCGAAGCCTATCGCCGGACGCTTGGCCGCGACGGCACCACGCCGGCGCAGGCGCGCAAGATCCTGTCTTCCAACGAAACCGCGATTGCCGCGATGATGGTGCGCGAGGGCGAGGCCGACGCGCTGATCTGCGGCACCTTCGGCCAGTATCTGTGGCACCACAAATACGTCTCGCGCGTACTCGGCGCCGGAGCCGACGGTGCGGCGGCAGGGCTGACGGCGGCGCTGTCGGTGCTGATCCTCGAGAAGGGCCCGGTCTTCATTGCCGACCCCTACATCAACTATCACCCGACCCACGAGCAGCTTGCCGACATCGCCGTGCTGGCCGCGCGCGAGGTGCGCCAGTTCGGCCTTGTGCCGCGCGTGGCCTTCGTCAGCCACGCCAATTTCGGCGCCAGCCAGACCCCGACCGCGAAGAAGATGCGGGCGGCTGTCGAGGCGCTGGACCGCCGCGGGGTGGATTTCGAGTACGAGGGCGAGATGCGCGCCAACCTCGCCTTCAAGCGCGATCTTCGGGAGAAATATCTGCCCGAACAACGGCTGACAGAGTCAGCCAATATCCTGATCTTCCCCGGCATGGATGCAGCGAACGGCGCGATGAACGTGCTCAAGGCGCTGGCGGACGCGCAGCCCGTGGGGCCGGTGCTCCTGGGAATGGACCGGCGCGCCCATATCGTCACACCCACCGTCACCGTGCGCGGCCTCCTCAATGCGGTGGCGCTCGCCGGCGGGGGGGAATGACTGGCAGTTTTAGGAACGGAAGGAACGAACCCATGACCAATGTCGTAATCGTATCGGCCGGGCGCACGGCCGTCGGCAGCTTCAACGGCGCTTTCGCCAACACGCCGGCGCATGAGCTTGGCGCCCATGTCCTTGAGGCGGTGGTGGCGCGTGCCGGCATCGACAAGGCCGAGGTCTCGGAGACGATCCTCGGTCAGGTGCTGACCGCCGGTCAGGGCCAGAACCCGGCGCGTCAGGCGCATGTCAACGCCGGGCTGCCGATCGAATCACCGGCGATGACG
>JBGSNN010000103.1:0-18011 GCA_041739655.1 Albidovulum sp.
GGCGGCAGGTGCCCGCGCCGCGCCGGGGCGAGCTGGTCCGGCTTCTCGGCGAGGAGTTGCGTGCGGCGAAGGCCGAGCTTGGCGCGGTGGTGACGCTCGAGGCCGGCAAGATCACCTCGGAAGGCCTCGGCGAGGTGCAGGAGATGATCGACATCTGCGACTTTGCCGTGGGTCTCAGCCGCCAGATCTACGGCCTGACCATTGCCTCGGAACGCCCCGGTCACCGGATGATGGAGACGTGGCACCCCTTGGGCCCCTGCGCCGTCATCACCGCCTTCAATTTCCCGGTCGCGGTCTGGTCGTGGAACGCGGCCCTTGCGCTCATCTGCGGCGACCCGGTGATCTGGAAGCCGTCGGAAAAGACGCCCCTGACCGCTAGCGCCACAATGAAGATCATGGCGCGCGCGCTGGCCCGTTTCGGGGACGCGCCCGATGGCCTTTGCCAGTTGGTGATCGGCGGCCCTGCCGTCGGCGAGGCGCTGGTCGGCTCGCGCGACGTGCCGATCGTCTCTGCCACCGGCTCGACCCGGATGGGCGGCATCGTCGGGCCGAAGGTTTCGGCGCGTTGGGGCCGGCCGATCCTGGAGCTTGGCGGCAACAACGCGATGATCGTGGCACCCTCGGCCGACCTCGACATGGCGGTGCGGGCGATCGTCTTTTCCGCCGTCGGCACCGCCGGTCAGCGCTGCACCTCGCTGCGCCGCCTCATCGCCCATAATTCGATCCGCGAAGACCTCGTGGCGCGGCTGGTGAAAGCCTACGCCAGCCTGCCGATCGGCGACCCGAGGAAGGCCACCACCCTCATCGGCCCCCTGATCGACGCGGGCGCCCGCGACCGGATGCAGGCGGCGCTTGAGAAGGCGCGCGCCGAGGGCGGCACCATTCACGGCGGCCGGACCGTGGCGGCGGGCGTGCCGCAGGGCGGCGCCTATGTGGAACCCGCCATCGTCGAGATGCCGAAGCAGACCGACATCGTGCGTACCGAGACCTTTGCGCCGATCCTCTACGTCCTAGGCTACGACACGCTCGACGAGGCCATCGCGCTCCAGAACGACGTGCCGCAGGGTCTATCGTCCTGCATCTTCACGCTCAACCTGCGCGAGGCGGAAACCTTCCTCTCGGCCACCGGCTCGGACTGCGGCATCGCCAACGTTAACATCGGCCCCTCGGGTGCGGAAATCGGCGGCGCCTTCGGTGGCGAGAAGGAAACCGGCGGCGGCCGCGAAAGCGGGTCGGACGCCTGGAAGGGCTACATGCGGCGGCAGACCAACACGATCAACTATTCCGCCGCGCTGCCGCTGGCGCAGGGCGTGACGTTCGACTTCTGACCTCTCCTGCATGTGCTTAGGGCCCGGCCAGTCACTTTGACTGGCCGGGCCGTCATTTTTCTGCAAACGGTGCGACTTTCCGCCGGAATAGCGCGCGCAATCGACGGCGTCCGCCGCGATTGTGACGGAAAGCTCGACAGGCGGGAGAAAGACATGTCCTTCACGAAAATTGCGGTACTGGGGCTCGGCAAGGTCGGCCATCTGGCGGCCGAGTTGCTCGCGCAAGCCGGCTTCGAGGTGACGGGCGTCGATGCCCGCGACGTGCCGGGCTGCCCCTTTCCGGTGAAGATCGCTGACCTCACGGGCGACCTCGGCCAGGTGTTGGCCGGGCAGGAGGCGGTGCTGTCCTGTCTGCCCTATCACCTCAACAAGGGCGTCTCTTCGGCGGCTCATCACCTTGGCATCCACTACTTCGACCTGACCGAGGATGTGCCAACGACGAAGCACATCCGCGAGCTTGCGAAGACCGCAAAGGGTCTGATGGCGCCGCAATGCGGCCTTGCCCCCGGCTTCGTCGGCATCATCGGCGCCAATCTGGCCGAACAGTTCGACCGTGTGCGCTCCATTCGCCTCCGCGTCGGCGCCCTGCCGCAGAACCCGACCGGTCAACTCGGCTATGCCTTCAACTGGTCGCCCGAGGGGGTCGTCAACGAATACCTCAACGATTGCGAGGTGATCGAGGAGGGCGTTCTCAAGTCGGTTTCGGCCATGGAATGGATCGAGACGATCTACATTGACGGCGTGAAGCTGGAAGCCTTCACCACCTCCGGCGGGCTCGGCACGATGTGCGAGACCTATGCCGACCGGATCGAGAATCTCGACTACAAGACCATGCGCTACCCCGGCCACGTCAATCTCATGAACTTCTTCTTCCATGAGCTTCTGATGCGTGAAAACCGCGAGGCGGCGGGCAAGATCCTGACCCATGCCAAGCCGCCGGTCGACGAGGATGTGGTCTACGTCCATGTCGCGGCAGAAGGCTGGACCCCGGCAGGCCTTCGCCGCAAGGAATTCGTCCGCGCCTATTATCCGATCGAGATCGGCGGGCGGCGGCGCACGGCCATCGCCTGGACCACCTCCGCCTCCGTTGTTGCGGTGATCGAGATGGTCAGGGCCGGGGGGCTGCCGACACGGGGCTTTCTGAAGCAGGAAGAGGTCCCGCTGGCGCCATATCTGACGACGCGGACCGGCAGCCTCTTTGAAACGGGCGCGCGCAGCCGCCACTAGGCGGGGGAGGGAACCGCCGACGCTCGAACCTCGATCTTCTGACGCTTCTGATCCAGAGTGGCGGCGAAGACCACCATCGCCACGACCCCGCCCGCAATGAGGACCGTGTCGAGCGTGGCTGACGGAACAATGGCCACCTCCTTCACCGCGCGTGCGACGAAAGACAGGAGCGTTCCGAGCGCAAAGACCGGCAGAGCCTGCCGTCCCATCACGGCGAGCGGCGCCATGACGGGGCGATCGCAGAAGGCGCGAAGCCACGGCAATGTGCTGACCGCATAGGCCAGTGCGATGATGTGCAGAAGGCGCGGCAACGAGACATAGGTCTTGTCGAACGCGACGAAGAGCCACGGAACGCCATGAACCGACGCCCAGCCCAAAGCTTCGTTGATGAACGCGCCCAGCGCGGCCCATTTCAGCCAGACCAGCGCGAAGGCGAGGAAGCCCCAGGACGCAATCGCCAGAGAGCGGCTGACCGGCACGAAGCGCTGCCCATGCTTCAGGCTGATACCGGTCAGAATTCCAAGCACAAAGAGAAGCTGCCAAGAGAATGGGTTGAAGAACCACCCGCCCTCAAGCGGATACGCCGGCAGATCGAAGCGGTGCAGCCCGGCAACGCACCAGATTATGATCGAGCCGGCCAGGGTTAGGCCCGGCGACCGGCGCGCCGCAATGAGGATCGCCGGCGTGGCGAGAAGCAGAACGGCATAGAGCGGTAGGATATTCACATAGCCGAACTGGTGACCAAGCGTCGGCACGCCGACGAGCACACCGTAGGGATCGCTGAGGAGGTACTGAAAGTTGTCCCCCAGGACGAGGACCATGGTTCCACCGAAGCGCCAGGCCGCAAGCACGATGGCAATGGCCCAGAAGCAGAGCATCAGATGAACCAGGTAGAGCGTCCAGGCCCGACGCCAGATCCTGGCGATACCGGGCCAGAGCGGCGCATTGGTGAAAGCGCCGGAATAGGCGAGCGCGGCAGAGACGCCGGAGATCATCACAAAGGCTTCCGCCGCATCCGAAAAGCCGAAGTTCCGGGTCGTGAACTGCTCGAAGATCGTGCCGGGGACATGGTTGATGAAGATGGTGAGAAGCGCAAAACCGCGTAGGACGTCGATCCGCCCGTCCCGTCCGGGTCTGACAGTCCGGGTATCGTGCCCGGTCTTAATGAGGGAACGTCGGCCGCCCGCGTCAGCGAGGTGCCTGCGCGCGCGATCAGGCATCGGCGGTGCCCCGATCCGGCAGATCGTGGCTCACTGACAGGTCGTCGATGCGTTGCCCCCACTCGGCGAGGATGGCGTCATGCCGTGCCAGGATCTCGGGCCACTGGCGTTCTTCAGCCGTCGCAAAGAGGGCTGACGCCCCGGCAGGGCGCGACGTACAGGCAATGAGGAGCGGCGCAAAGATCATCGGGACGAGGACCGGGACCAGCCAGGGCAGGAGCGCGGGGATCCAGTACCACGACGCCAGAAACCCGATGAGGCCGATGGTCACCATGAAGTGACATGCCTCGAAGGCTTCGGAGATGGTCATCCGGGCCTCGCCGCGTCGGTTAACTGGCCAACCACTGTCAGCGCCGCGCAGCACCTGAAACACCGAACGGGTCTGAAAAGCCATCAGGATCGGGGCGATCAGGCTCGACAGGAGAAGATCGGCAAGGGTCGAAAGAACGACGCCGAAACCCCGGCCAAAGGCTGCGATGCGCCCGCTCAAGGCGGCTTCAAGCAAGATGAGGAACTTCGGCATGATCAGCAGGCCGACGATGCCGATGGCAAGGCCGATGGCCTTGGCGGTCTCATCATTCGGGAACACCGGGAAAAACTGGTGCGGATCGGGGAAGTAGTCCGGCGGCGGCAGATTGGCGCGATCAAGCAGAGACGATATGAGGAAACCGGCCCAGAAGACCGGGGCAATATAGGCCATGATGCCCAGCCCAAGCGACATCCGGCTCCAGCCCGGAAGGCCGACGGCGGCGATGACCCGGCCGTGTTGCAGGTTCCCCTGACACCAGCGGCGATCGCGCTTGGCATGTTCGATCAGGTTCTCGGGGCCCTCTTCGTAGGAGCCTCCCAGATCAGGGTCGAGCCGGACAATCCAGCCATTGCGGGCCAGAAGGGCGGCCTCGACGACATCATGGCTGAGGATATGGCCCCCGAAAGGCGGCGGGCCCTCAAGCTCCGGTAAGCCGCAGGACCCGGCCCAGGCGCGGGTGCGGACGATCGCGTTATGGCCCCAGAACGGTCCTGCACTGCCTTGAAGCCGCGCCAGCCCGCGGGCGAACACCGGCGAATAGAAGGCGGCGGCAAACTGCATGGCCCGACCGAAGATCGACTTGCCGCGCACCACGACCGGAAGAGTCTGCAACAGGCCAAGCTGCGGTTCGGCTTCCATGCGACGGATCATCTCCAGGATGGTTCCAGGCTCCATCAGGCTGTCGGCATCAAGGATCAGGGCATAGTCATAGGCGGCCCCGCTGCGGCGGAAGAAATCGGCGATATTGCCCGCCTTCCGGCCGGTATTCAGTGCGCGGCGCCGGTAGAAGAGCCGAGTGTCATCGCCGGTTTCCGTCCTCAGCCTGGCAAACCAGAACGCCTCGCCAGCGATGGTTTCGGGTTTCGAACTGTCCGAGAGGATCGCGAAATGGATCTCGGCCGGGGCATCCTTGAGCGCGGCAATCATTGCGGCCACGCGTGCGAAGGTCGGCGCAGGTTCTTCGTTGCAGACTGGCATCAGGACGACGGTCTTGCCCGAGATCGGCGCGGACGAATGCGCCCGCCGTCTCGCGGGGAAAAGCCCGATCAGGGACAGGCCCGCACCCCAGGCCAGCCAGGCGGTCGAGAGCGAGAGAAGAACGGCGCTGAGATAGGCGTAGACCGTAAGCCCCGCCGCCGAGGAGTACTGGAGGAAAAGCGCGCCCGCGCCGCCGCCAGCCACGAGGGGCATGGTGACCGCAAAGGCCCGCAATGTGGCGAGTGTCTCCCGAGACGTCATCTCAGTGCTTCACGATCCGATTGAACCCGCCGAAGATAGTGCGCAGAACGGCTAGCGGGCCAACACCGTCAAGCGGCTGGACCGGCATGGCAAGCGGCGCATCGGGCAGACCGATGCTCTCGGCGACAGGGCCGGCATCCGCCGGACTCTTGACCTCGGAATAGCGTTGCTCGCTCATCACTTGCTCCACTGGAACGACCAGATTTCAGACAACTTTCGGCCGTAGCCCGCGACATGCGCTGTCATCTCGACGACCGCGCCTTCATCGACCGATACATCTACCACCATTCGCCAGGTATCGGAGTTCGGCAGTTTCGACAGGGTAAGCACATCGACGACACCGCCAGAGATATTCAGGATGGGCTCAACGGTGGTGTCGGTGTCCGGCAGACGGCCCAGAAGCCCACCCCTGAAGTCCACGACAAACTTGTGAGAGTCGGGCGGGTTTTCAACCCCGGCGGGGCCTCCGACACCCCCACGCGTCGCCCAAACGATGGCACGGTCGTCGGAATAGTCCGGTTCCAGCCGACCCCAACGCAGTCGATAGGCGAACTCACGCGCATCGCCCGCCTTCACCGGCTGATCGGGCACCCAGAACACGCCGATGTTGTCATGCACTTCGACATCCGTCGGCAACTCAAAGAGGCGGACCTTGCCTGGCCCCCAGTCACCGACGGGCTCGACATCGACCGAGGGACGCAGATCGTAGCGCGCGCCTGCATCCTGATAGTCGTCAAAGTCGCGCCCACGCTGATGCAGTCCAAAGCGGCGCGGCTGATTTTCGGCGAAGTAAGAGGTGGCAAGCTCACGCGGATTGCCCAGCGCCCGCCAGATCACGTCCCCATCGGCGCGCACGATCCTGAGGCCATTGCTGTCATGCACACGGGGTCGGTAGTCGTCGAACCGGGACCGGTTCACATCCGCGAACAGGAACATCGAGGTCAGCGGCGCAATGCCCAGTTGCTCCACATCGCTGCGAAAGAAAAGCCGCGCCGTCACGTCGACCACGGTCTCGACGCCCGGCGTCACCACAAAGCGGTAGGCGCCCGCGACGCTGGCACTGTCAAGCGAGGCGTAGATGGTGACGACGCTGGCGCCGGGGGCAGGCCGTTCCAGCCAGAAGCCGCTGAACCGCGGAAACTCCTCGGCCTTGGTCAGGCCGCTGTCGATCGCCAGTCCACGGGCCGAAAGGCCATAGGTGTTGCCCAGACCCAGCGCGCGGAAATAGCTTGCGCCGACGAAAGAGATGATCTCATCCATCTTGTCGCCGCGATTGAGCGGATGGGTCAGCTTGAACCCCGCCACGCCGGGCAGGGCCGTCGCGGCAGGAACGTCCTGCTTCAGGTGCCCGCGATATTCGAAGTCGTCGGTGCTGAAGGAAAGTTCAGTGGCCCTGCCATCGACAACCTCGTGGAGGCGGACAGGTTCCTTGAAAAGCCAACCGAGATGGAATGGAAGCAGGTTCCAGACTGCGGCCTTCGCTTGCCAGCGTGCGCGGCCGGGTCGGAACTGGATCATCTGATAGTCGTCGTAGGTCAGATCGTTAAAGATCGGCGCCAGATCCTCGGGCTGGGGGTCAGTTGCTGCGGCGCGGCGTCGGGCCGCTTCAGTCAGAAGATCAAAGCTGAAGGCTTCGTCGGCCGCGTCCTGCGCCAAGAGCGGTCGTCCAGCCAAAATCGCAGGCACGGTGAGGGCAGTGGTTCCCATGGCGATGAGAAACACGCGCCGTGTCGGGGACGAGTGAGGGGTTTCTGTCGCGTTCATTGTTAAGCGTTTGCAATAGCCTGAATGGCATAACGACTCATGGCGGGCCGATGCCGCGCATTCAGTCCGGTTCTATGGCCAACGCAAGAGGAATACGTGTGCGGTCTGTCCAAAAAATGTGTGCCTGAGGCCGCCAAGTGGTTCTCTGCCGATCAGGTTGGCGGGTCTTCGGCGTCTTTCCGCCAAACGCACAGAATTTGGGCGCCGTTTGTGCGGCGGCGCAGCACCGACATGTTTGCTGCGCCGCAGCAACCGAAAAGGACGGAAGCGGCCAATGCCAAGGACGGTCTCCCGCCGCGCGGCATTGGCCACTCCCGCCAGTCGCTCCTTCACAACTCTTTAAGCTTGCCCACCTGAAATATTTGAAGCGACAGACGTCTGAATCGGAGCGTCACTCGAAAACCCGACAACTCGTAGCCTTTGGAATGCGTCTACCGTTCCGTGAGGTCAGTGGCCGACGCACTTCCACAGGTATTTGCCCCTACCCATTGCCCATTGGTCGTGCGGGATGAGAAAAGGTTCAAAAAAAGATCAGCAGCCGGAAAGACGGAGCAGACCCCAGCCGAACCTGTTGTCCCGACCTGCCGCGCCAAGTTCCTCGGCGTTCTGTCGCAAGGCCGCGACAATGTCATCGCGCTGGCGGTTGCCCTTGCTGATCTCATGGGCCACCACAGCGGAAGCGATGGCAGCGGCGTAGGACGTGCCGGACCTGTAGCCGTTGCCCGCCTCACCGACGACCAGGAGATCAACACCGGGGGCGGCGAAATCGACCTCGGCCCCGGTATTGGCCGACCGGAAGAGCTTGCGGCGCGCGTCAATCGCGGTAATGGCGATGACGTGAGGATCGGCCGCGGGAAAGGCAACCTGGCTGCGCCCCTCGTTGCCGGTCGCCGCGATCAGGATCGCGCCCTGTGCGTCGGCCTGCGACAGGAGTTTGGTCATAACGCGGTTCTTCGGACCGGTGATCGACATGTTCACGATGTCCACATCTTCGGCAATCAACCAGTCGAGCGCCCGCGCAAAATGGTCGAGCCTCATGCCGTCGCGGTCTCCGTCGCGCGAAAAGGCGATGGCAGAGTAGAGTTTCGCGCCGACAGCAAGGCCGGCCACTTCCGCCGCCCCTCCAGTTGCCGCGATCAGCGAAACGAGACCGGTCGCATGGTCCGGATCCGCTGGCTCATCCGAGGGATCCAGGACAGAGCGGCTGATCACCCGCACGGCGCCCAGCGCCTGATTGGCCGTATCGACCGGGCCGTCGATCAGGCCGATACGGACCGGCCGCGTCAGGCGACACCCACCTGTGCTTGGCGCGCCGACCAGCTCCGGCGCATAGCTGCGCCCCGAGGCTGCGGGCGAAAGGATCGAATTGCGGTCAAGGGCGACGGCAATGCCGCGCTGCGCCAGTCGCTTGCGCATCGCCGCAAGGGTTATGCGATTGTCGAGATCGACTGCGCGCTGCGACAGGCCAAGCGCGGACAGTTCGTCGCCGCGCAGGATATGGCCTCGCGCACGCTCGATCTCCACCTCGGCTAGGGCAACCGCGGCAGGTGCGCCGACCAGCAGATATTCCCAACTGTTGTCATCCAGCGCTCGTGTGCGACCGAATGCGGGCGCGACGCCTGGCGTAGAAGGGTTCCCGCCCATCATGGCGCGTCGCCCAGGCATCGGCTCAGGTTCGGGTTCGGGTTCGGGTCCCGGCTCGGCCGAGGTCGATGGGCCGCCGGACGTCGCTTCGGCCGAGAACGCGGGTGGGGCGACGATGGCGCTGCACAGCATGATTGCAGCGAGATACGTCAGAACGATTGCCCGGCAGATCCTCATCGGGCCTTTTCCGCGCTTTCGACAATATCACGCGCCGCAATGAACGCTGCGGCAACGACCTTGGCATCGGCGCCCTCGGTGAGGTCGATACGGTAAAGCCCAATGGCCGACGGACCGTCCGCGATGGTCGCCTCATGCAATAGAAGCAGGTCCTAGATTTGCTGAGCCGTCGCTTCGGGGCGGAAAGCGACCACGAGTTGTTTCCCTGTCACCGGCGCACCGGCCTGGATATAGTCCGCAGGGTCCTGAACGAAGCGGGGCGTGACGAGTGCGGACAGGCCTGCGCCAAGCACGAAGGCCGCCGCGACAGAGGCGATCCGCGCTTTCCAAGACGGCTTGGCCTCGCGGGCAAGATCGCGCTGAAGTCTTGCAAGCCCAAGGTCACCCGGACTCCGCCCGACATCATCGGTCTGCACCGCCGTCCGAACCTGACGCAGGACTGCAAGTTCCGCGCGCAGCCCGGCATCCGTGGCAAGCGCATGATCGACGGACTTCCACTCGCCATCGTCAAGCGTCCCGTTCAGATAGAACGGCAACAGTTCGGAAATCTCTTTAGGCACACCATCACCCACTACGTTTTGTCACCTCTTGCTGCACCCTTCGCCGAAAGGCACCGCAGCATAAGCTGCTTGGCGTGAAACACCCTCGATTTGACCGTGCCTTCGGGCACACCGACGATCGCGGCTATGTCAGAATAGCTCATCTCGTCGAAGAAGGTCAGTTCCATCGCCATCCGGTGTTCGGTGCTGAGCCTCTTCAGACAGTCCCGCACAGCGCGGGAATCCTCGGCAGCCGCAATCGTTCCTTCGGCATCGGTGGTGTCGTCGATCTGTTCGGGCAGAGTCTCCTGATAGACTACCTTGTCGCTTTGCCTGAACGCGTCCATCACCTTTCGCCAAGCGATCGCGAAGATCCACGTTCTTGCATTCGATTGCCCCCGGAAGCTGCCGGCATTACGCCAGATTTCCAGAAACACGTCATGCATGATGTCGGCCGAACGATGCGGATCGTTCAATCTTAGCCGGATAAATCGGTAGAGCGGCGTTTCAAGCGACCGGTAGAGTACCTCAAACGCGGCCTTGTCGCCGTCCGCAATGGCGGCAACAAGGCTCTCGGTCTGTCCAGGTTCGCCGCTCTCGGCCATCTTCAATCCGCCAGGTGGCGTTGAAAGGGACGCCAGACGGACCACGTCTCTGCAAAAGCAGCACGGCGGACCGATCGCGAGCCAATCACTGCACTATCGGCCCCTCATTCGCCCATGTCGGGAATTGACGCAAGGGGGCACAGCGCCCGCACCGGGGCGATGGCGGGTCGGCCCTCCGCAACAGGATCGGAGCCCCGCCTGTGGTCTGCCTGACAATGCCGTGAAAGGACTGTCGCAATGCGTGCGAAGCAGCCCGCAGCCCCTATAGTCGCAAGAACCACCACCGGCATGGGACATGACTTTTGAAACGACTTACGATTGCGCTTTGCCTTGTGGCGGTCATCGTCCTGTTCTGGGTCTGGATCGGCGGCCGGTTCGACCCTGCCGAGATCGGGCGCTACGTCGCCGATGCCGATGCCTGGCGCCGCCAAACCCCGATGGTCTTTGCGGCCGTGTTCTTCACGGCCTATGTCGCCGTGACAGCATTGTCGCTGCCGCTTGCGGTCTGGATGACGCTGGCCTCGGGCGCGCTTTTCGGCTTCTGGGGCGGGCTGGTTCTTGTCTCCTTTGCGTCGTCCATCGGCGCGACCATCGCCTTCCTCGTCTCGCGCTATCTCCTCAGGGATTGGGTCCACGCCAAGCTCGGAGACCGGGCGCGGGCGATCGATGCGGGCCTTGATCGTGACGGCGCCTTCTATCTTTTCACGCTGCGGCTCATCCCTGTCGTACCGTTCTTCGCGGTCAACCTGCTCATGGGTCTGACGCCACTTCGCACACTCACCTTCTATCTCGTCAGTCAGGCCGGGATGCTCGCCGGAACCGCGGTCTATGTGAATGCAGGCACGCAGCTCGCGCAGATCGAAGGCGTTCGCGGCCTGGTCTCGCCCTCGCTCATCGCCTCGTTCGCGCTCCTGGGTGCCTTCCCCTGGATCGCGCGCAGCAGTCTGCGGTTCTTCAAGCGAAAAAGGGTCTATAAAGGCTGGAAACGGCCTGCCCGCTTTGATCGCAACCTGATCGTCATCGGCGCTGGCTCGGCCGGGCTCGTCAGCGCCTACATCGCCGCATCGGCCAAGGCGAAGGTGACACTGGTTGAGGCGAACAAGATGGGCGGGGACTGTCTGAACTATGGTTGCGTTCCGTCGAAAGCGCTCATTCGCAGCGCCAAGGCTGCCCATGAGATGCGCCACGGCGACCACTACGGGCTTGACCCGGTAGAGCCGACCGTTCGGTTCGCAAACGTCATGGAACGCATCCATGCCGTCATCGCGAAGGTCGAGCCGCACGACAGCGTGAAGCGCTACACCGACCTTGGTGTTGAGGTTCTGGAAGGTTATGCCCGCCTGATCGACCCCTGGACGGTCGAGGTTGCGCTGAATGACGGCGGCACCCGACGGCTGACCGGGCGCGGCATCGTGATCGCGACCGGGGCCGCGCCCTTCGTGCCGCCACTGCCGGGGATCGAGGATGTCGGCTACCTGACATCTGACACCCTCTGGGAGGCGCTGCGCGGACGCCCCAACCCGCCGGCGCGGCTCGTCGTCCTCGGCGGCGGTCCGATCGGAACCGAGCTGACGCAGGCTTTCGCACGGCTCGGCTCCTCGGTCACGCAGATCGAAATGGCGCCGCGCATCCTGGGCCGCGAGGACGAAGAGGTCTCGGCCCTGGTTCAGGCGTCTCTTGAGCGCGACGGCGTCGCCGTTCTTACCGGACACAAGGCCCTGTCCTGCGGTGTCACGGAGGGCGAAAAGTGGATCGAGGTCGAACATGAAGGCGTGCGCCGCCGGATCGTCTTCGATGAACTTGTCGCCGCCGTGGGGCGCGCGCCCCGTCTGACGGGCTTTGGGCTTGAGGAGCTTGGGATCCGCACCAATCGCGTGGTGGAAACGGATGAGTATCTTGAGACGCTCTTTCCCAACATCCTCGCGGCAGGCGATGTCGCGGGGCCCTATCAGTTCACCCATACCGCCGCGCATCAGGCGTGGTTCGCCTCGGTCAATGCTCTATTTGGCGATATCAAGCGCTTCAGGGCCGACTATCGCGTCATCCCCTGGGCCACCTTCTGCGACCCAGAGGTCGCACGGGTAGGTCTCTCCGAGGCCGAGGCGAAAGCAGCGGGAATTGCCTGCGAAGTCACGCGCTACGGCTTTGACGATCTTGATCGCGCCATAGCGGACGGGACAGACCATGGATTCGTCAAGGTTATTACAGTGCCCGGCAAGGACGTCATCCTGGGCGTCACCATCGTCGGCGAACATGCCGGGGACCTCCTCGCCGAATTTGTTCTGGCGATGAAGCACCGGATGGGATTGAACAAGATTCTCGGGACGATACACATCTATCCAACATTGGCAGAGGCGAACAAGAATGCCGCCGGAGAATGGCGCAGAGCCCATATGAATCCGAAGCTGTTGCGCCTGCTGGAGCGCTATCACACTTGGAGGCGCGGATGATCGATGCGCTGATTCTCCCGATACAGAGCCGACTTCTGCGCGGTCCCGCGGAAATCCTGGCGCGGCACGAGATTCGCGCCGACGCCATCACGCTGGTCGGTTTTGTGATGGGGGTCCTGACGATTCCGGCACTGGCGTTCGACATGCCATTGCTGGCGCTTCTGCTTCTTGCGGCGAACCGGATTGGGGACGGTCTGGATGGTGCCGTGGCACGATTGACCACGGCCACGGAGCGGGGCGCTTTTCTCGATATCGCGCTCGATTTTGTTTTCTACGCGCTCTTCCCCTTGGGCTTTGCGCTCGCTGATCCTGCGCAGAATGCGCTGCCGGCCGCGGTGCTCATTGCCGCTTTCGTCGGGACGGGCTCATCCTTTCTCGCCTTCGCGAGCGTCGCCGCCGCAACCGGAAAGCGCGCCGATGCCTATCCGACCAAGGGCATCTACTATCTCGGCGGCCTGACCGAGGGCACAGAGACCATCGCAGTCTTCGCGGCCATGTGCATGTGGCCCGGCAGCTTTCCGCTGCTTGCCTATGTCTTTGCCACCGCTTGCAGCGTCACGACGCTCAGCCGCTGGTATCAAGGCTGGACGGCCTTCTCCACATCGCCGACAGCGCGCCACACCTGGCGCAAACCTGAAAGACCGAACCAGAACGAACCGCGATGAGACGATGTCTGCCCGTCTCTGCTGCGCCTTTTGCCGTGCTCTGGCCTTACCCTTCAAGGCTGCGCAGCAACTCCAGGGAAGGCTCGCCCGTCGGAGAAAGGCCGCGGCTGGACTGGTAGGCGCTGATCGCCGTTCGGCTCTTGGCACCGATCACGCCGTCGGTGCCGCCGGTGTCGAACCCCGCTGAGGTCAGCCGCTGTTGCAGCGCCACACGGTCCGTCTTGGTCATCCCGTTGGCATCTGGCGGAAAGCTGGCGCGCAATGGTCCCGCCCCCGCGATCCGGTCGGCAAGAAGGCCGACGCCGAGGGCGTAGGAGTCGGAATTGTTGTAGCGCTTGATCGCATGGAAGTTGCCGGTGACGGCAAAGCGCGGGCCGCCGGGCTGCGGCTGGATCACCGCCCCTGCGGCCGCATCCGCACCGACCTCACCGCCCCAGCGCGCGCCCTCTGTCCAGCCGCTGCGCGCAAGATAGGCCGCGGTGGACGCGAGCGCATCGCTGGGATCCTCGGACCAGATATCGCGGCGTCCATCGCCGGTGAAATCGACCGCGAAGGCCAGATAGGAGGTGGGGATGAACTGCGTGTGACCCATCGCCCCGGCCCAGCTTCCGGTCATCCGCGCCGCGGTCGTATCGCCGCTCTGGAGAATTCGCAGGGCCGCCACGAGTTGCTTTTCAAAGAACGCGCCGCGGCGGCCGTCATAGGCAAGCGTCGAGGTCGCCGAAATCACCGGCACATCGCCGCGACGCTCGCCGTAAAAGCTCTCCAGCCCCCAGATCGCGGCAATAACCTCCGCATCGACACCGTATCTGGCCTGTAACGCGCGAAGGGTCGCGTTGTGGCGGCTGAATGCGGCGCGCCCTTTGCTCACGCGTTCGTCCGATACGGCGATTGACAGATAGTCCTCAAGGCTCCGCGTGAACTCGGTCTGATTGCGGTCGCGCTCAACCACGCCGGGCAGATAGCCCGCACCCCGAAATCCTGATGCCAGGGTGGCGTCTGAAAGGCCGTATCCCGCAGCGCGCGCGCGAAACGCGGCGACCCAGGCATCGTAGCCCGGATTTGGAACCGGTCGCAGGTCCGCCGCCAGCGTGGTGGCACCGGCGCGGCGCGCCACCATCGGTCCCGTCGGGCTGCACGCGGACAGGCCGAGCGCGGCAAGACCGAATCCGAAATGACGTCGTGTGATGCCCATGTCGAAGCCCGCCCAAGTCACCGCGTTTGCGACCATGGTACCCGATCAAGACCGGCGCGCAATCCATCTGCACATACGGGAAGCGGGTCTGCCTGAAATCCGCCCATCCGATGGCCGGACCCCGCCCCCCTCTCTGCCGCCTCAGAGCATCTGCGTCGCGGCGACCGCGCGCTTCCAGCGGGCATAGCGTGCGTCGCGGTCCTGTGCATCCATGCTGGGGCGGAAGGTGCGCTCAAGCGCCCAGCCAGTGGCAAAACCCTCCTGATCGGGATAGACGCCCGCGCGCATCCCGGCGAGCCACGCGGCCCCCAACGCCGTCGTCTCGACGATGGCGGGACGGTCCACCTCGGCCCCGATGATGTCGGAGAGGAACTGCATCGTCCAGTCCGAAGCCGACATCCCGCCATCGACACGGAGCGTGGCCTGCCGTGTCGGATCGCTCCAGTCGGCGCGCATCGCCTCCAGAAGGTCGCGGGTCTGGTAGCCGACGCTTTCCAGTGCGGCGCGCGCAAATTCGGCGGGGCCGGAACTGCGCGTCAGGCCAAAGATCGCGCCGCGGCAATCGGCGGCCCAGTAGGGCGCGCCAAGTCCGGTGAAGGCGGGTACGATAATCACCGATTGCGCCGGGTCGGCGGCTTCGGCGAGCGGTTGCGTCTCTTTCGCCTCGCGGATGATCTTCAGGCCGTCACGCAGCCATTGGACGACCGCCCCCGCAATGAAAATCGACCCTTCCAAGGCATAAATCGGCTTTCCACCAAGCTGGTAAGCGATCGTGGTCAGCAGCCGGTTCTTCGAAAAGACCGGCGTCTCCCCGGTGTTGAGCAGCGCAAAGCAGCCCGTGCCGTAGGTCGATTTCATCATGCCGGGTGCAAAACAGGCCTGCCCGATGGTCGCGGCCTGCTGGTCGCCGGCGATCCCGAGGATCGGGATCGGACGACCAAAGAGATCAGGCCGCGTCATGCCGAAATCGGCGGCGCAGTCGTGAACCTCAGGCAAGAGGCTCATCGGAATGCGAAGAAGGTCGCAAAGCGTCTTCGACCAGCGGCCGTTGACGATATCGTAAAGCATCGTCCGCGCCGCATTGGTGGCGTCGGTCGCATGAACCTTGCCGCCGGTCAGGTTCCAGACGACCCAGCTATCGACGGTCCCGAAGGCCAGCTTGCCAGCCTCGGCCTTCGCGCGGGCCCCCTCGACGTGATCAAGGATCCAGGCCAGCTTGGTGCCGCTGAAATAGGGATCGAGCAGAAGGCCAGTGCGCGCGGTCACGGCGGATTCGAGCCCATCGGCCTTGAGCTTTCGGCAGAACTCCGAGGTCCGGCGATCCTGCCAGACGATGGCGTTGCAGATCGGTTTGCCGCTCTCCCGATCCCAGACCACGGTCGTCTCGCGCTGATTGGTGATGCCGATGGCGGCGATCTCCGCTGGCCCCAAGCCGGCGCGTTCGATGGCGGCGCGACAGGTCGCGGCCGTCGTGGACCAGAGATCGGCGGGGTCGTGTTCGACCCAGCCGCTGGCGGGGAAATGCTGCGCGAACTCTTCCTGCGCGGTCGCGACGATCTTCATCGTGGCATCGAAGACGATGGCGCGGGACGAGGTCGTGCCTTGGTCGATGGCGAGGATGTGGGTCATTCGGCGGTCTCGCTTCACAGCAGGTGGCGCGGCGTGCCGGTCCACCGTTGCACTATCCTGACGACGGTTTGCCCGGCACAGGGCAGAGGATACTCAAGTCTGGCGCGCAAAGAAAAGACCCGACCGGCAGGGGCCGCGCGCTGTCCGCGCCGGCTGCCCGGCCCTAGCGCCGGTCGATCAGTTGAAGGACCGCGACCAGCACGATCCCGTAAAGGACATGGCCGACAAGCGCGACCCAGGTGATTCCGGTGAAGTTCAGGAAGAACGGCAGCCCCGCAATGGCCGTGATGCCGCCGATGGCGAACAGGAAAATCCCGAATCCATAGATCGCCGACGGCAGGAACCAGTGCGTCGCGCCGACAACCCGCCCCCAGATCGGGGCAAAGATGAACAGCCAGCCGACCGGATAGCCGACCTGCCCGACAAGGTAGAAGTGCATGAAGTAGCCGGCGAAATCGCTGTTCGGCAGGCCGAGGGTGGCCAGCAGGCTCTTGGCCAGGCCGTGCGGCGAAAGGTTCGCAAAGCCCAGCCCCGGGCTGATCACCTGCCCCCAGAGATCGAACGCGACGGTCGCGACGAACCCCGAAATTAACATGAGGCCGAGCGTGCGCACGCTGAGTGCGGGAAAGGCGTATCGTGACAGGGTCATGGCGTAGTCTTCCTTGGCAAATCGAAGGGCATCTGTGGGGAAGGCTTACTCAGGCGCCGACCGGTCCGTCAACGCGGCTGCGGTGTATGATTTCCATGCCGTCCGTGCATCCACCGGCTTTGCAGCGGACAGGCCATGGGCCATTCCGTCTGTTGCGAAAGGGGCGGAACATGTGTCCCGCCCCTTTCCGTGTCAGCTCAGTTCCAGGACTTGATCAGTTCGTCGTAGCTGATCGTCTCGCCCGCGGGCTTCTCGTTCTCGAGCATGGCCACCGGCGCACCCGGCGCGTCGAGCCATTCCTGTGCGTCCTTCACTTCGTTCATCTTCGGGCCGATGTCGCCCTGAACGCCAGACCGTTCGATCCGCTCCATCACCTTCTCCTGCTCTTCGCAGAGGGAATCGAGCGCCGCTTGCGGGGTCTTGGCGCCAGACATGGCGTCGCCGATGTTCTGCCACCAGAGCTGAGCGAGCTTCGGGTAGTCAGGCACGTTCGTCCCGGTCGGCGACCACTGCACACGGGCCGGCGAACGGTAGAACTCGATCAGGCCGCCAAGTTTCGACGCGCGATCGGTGAAGTGCTGGCTGTTGATCGTGGATTCGCGGATGAAGGTCAGGCCAACGTCGGACTTCTTGACGTCAACTGTCTTCGACACCACGAACTGCGCGTAGAGCCATGCCGCCTTGGCGCGATCGACCGGGGTCGATTTCAGCAAGGTCCAGGAACCGGCATCCTGATAGCCGACCTTCTGGCCGTTCTGCCAGTATGCACCATGCGGAGAGGGTGCCATGCGCCATTTCGGCGTGCCATCCTCGTTCATGACCGGCAGTCCCGGCTTGACCATGTCGGCGGTGAATGCGGTGTACCAGAACATCTGCTGGGCAATGGAGCCCTGCGCCGGGACCGGCCCGGCCTCACCGAAGGTCATGCCTGCGGCAGCCGGGGGTGAGTACTTCTGCAGCCAGTCGATGGCTTTCGTCACCGCATAGACCGCTGCAGCGTCGTTTGTCGCACCGCCGCGTGCCACGCAGGAACCGACGGGACGCGAGTTTTCGTCGACGCGGATGCCCCATTCGTCGACCGGCAGGCCGTTCGGTTCGCCCACATCGCCCATGCCGGCCATCGACATCCACGCGTCGGTGTAGCGCCAGCC
>JBGSNN010000116.1:0-10811 GCA_041739655.1 Albidovulum sp.
GACAGGCGGCCCCGGCGCCGAGCGCGGCCAGCGCCGCCGCGCCCGACGCGCGGTCGATATAACGGCTCCAGCCGAGGGTAAAGATACGCCCGTCCGCGGCGCGGTTGAGATAGGAGGCCAGAAGCCGTCCCTCAGGATCGAGGATCAGGATCCGGCCCGAGTTCTCCTCCTCGACGACGACGTTGCCGCGCTCGGTGACATCGGCCAGCCCTTCGCTGCGGGTCAGGACCTGCAGCTTGTCCAGAGTGTCGCGGAAGGGCGACGTGGTCTGGCCCGTGGCGAAGTCATAGACGAGGATCTCGTTGCTGCCTCGGATGAATTCGCCGTGGCCGTAGTCGTAGGTGTTGTTGGAGAACACCGCGATCCGGTGATCGTCGAGAACATCGACGTCATGCTGCGCCATCCACGGCCCCTGCCGCGACCAGACGATCCGGCCCTCGGACGGACGGTAGAGCGCGATCAGCGACAGGTTGCGCATCGACAGGAACAGATCGCCCTTGCGCCAGTAGGGACCATCCGCACGCACCGGCTCGATGTCGTTCATGTGGATCGGATCGTTGCGCGCCGCACCGGCGCCGAACATCTGCGGGAAATACCCCGCCGCCTCGAGCATGGGCACCGTCGAGATCTGCGCGAGGATGCGTCCGTCTTCGGGATCGACCTCGGTCAGCGCATCCTCGGCGAAGAGCGGGCCATAGGCGGGGTCGTGCGGCTCGATCACCGAGGGCACCCAGAGTCGTCCCTCGGCATCGGCATTGGTGGAATGCTTGAACATGTCGGCGTCCTGGCGCCATCGCAAGCCGCCGCAGCCGTCGATCCGCATCAGCGGTGAGCCGTGATCCTTGACCACCAGATCGCCGGTTTCGAGCAGGAACGGATGCACCGCCTCGAAATAGAACCGGTTCCAGCGCGAGAACGCCCCCCACTGGCGAATCCGCGTGAGACTGGCCTGGGTCGGCAACTGCGCGAAAAGCGTCTCCGCATCCGGCCGCCAGACATGGCGGGTGCTGAAATCGCTGAGATCGACGAGTTCGACGACATGGCGATCTTCGTCGCCCGAGTAACGGCTGAGCAGCAGGAACCCTTCGCCGGCAAGACCCGGGCCGTCGCCCGACAGGGTCCATCCCGCCGCCGCATCGAAACGGTCGGAGTTTACCGCGTGCCGCGGATCGACATCGCGGCCCCTGATGAGCGCCTTGGCGTTGTCCGGCACCTGAACCAGCGTCAGGGCCGCCGCGCCGAGGGCCGTATCGGAGCGGCCGCGCACATGATCAATCAGCACCCTGCCGAAGCCGACGAAGGCGGCGGGCAGAAGGAGCAGGACAGCGACAAGGATCGAGACCGGCACACGGGCCGAGAGAAGACGAAGCATGATGGCGGGAATCCTACGGCCCAGCGCGCCCGGCGCAAGCGGTTCGCACGCGATTGACGCGATTGTCAGCGCCGCCGCGGCAAAGCGGCGCCGCTTCGCCGATTGCGGCCTGCGGTCTCAACAATGCCGGGTGGAGGGGACGCGGAGGGGGCGGAAGCCCGGGCTTGGAGTGACCCAAATCGCGACCGCACCGCTATGCCACCTCCGGCAGGGCGATAGCTTTCGCGCGCGTTCGGCGCTGAAAACGCTCCACAGGAGCGTTTTCCGGGCGCGCCTCACCCCCAGACGCCCTCGAACTCGCGCCATTCGCCCTTGCTCATGCCGCTTGTCTCCTGCGTCACCGTCTCGCCTGACAGCCGACGCTTCAACACCTCCACTGCCTTGCCGCTCAAGGACACCCCGCCGAGCCGGTAGTCCTCGAAGGCCGCATAGGCGAGCGGCACCCAGTCCCTGACGATGCCGCACATCACCTCGGCATAGGCGCGGATTTCGTACTGCGCATGGGCGTCGGCGCGCAGGCGCAGGAAGTGGAAGAGGTTGTGCAGGTCCACCTTCCAGTACCACTGCGTGTAGATGTTGGCGGGCAGGTTCATCCGCGCGAGTTCCCGCGCGAGGCCCTTCTGGCCCTCGGTGCTCAGCATATCCTCGTAATGATCGTAGCTGCGCATCGCATCCTCGCGCAGGATGTCGAGGACACGGGCAGCCTCGGCGCCGGTCAGCACCTCGCCCCGGCCCTGGTTGTTCACGGTGGATTGCGCGGCGAGGTGTTCGGGCGCGGGAATGTAGAACTCGCGGTCGAGGATCGAGTAGCGGGCGGAATATTCGTTCACGTTGGCGGTGCGGTGGCGGATCCACTGGCGCGCGACGAAGACCGGCAGCTTGACGTGAAGCTTGACCTCGCACATCTCGAACGGGGTCGAGTGCCAGTGCCGCATCAGGTAGCGGATCAGCCCCTCGTCGTTCTGCACCGCCTTGGTGCCGCGGCCGTAGGAGACGCGGGCGGCCTGGGTGATGGCGGCATCGTCGCCCATGTAATCGATGACGCGCACAAGCCCGTGGTCCAAGACCTCATGCGCGACATAGAGATGCGCCTCCATGCCCGGCGCGGTGGCGCGGAGGGTCTGGCGCGTCTCGGCCCGCGCCGCGGCGATCTCGGCCTGTTGTTCGGGGGTGAGCGTCATCTCGGGGTCCTCCGGGAAAAGCGAATCGATGACTACTATATCTATGGCTACGCGCATGGGCACCCACGACAGAAGGTATCTTCAGGGAAAGTTGTGGCGGGGCGCCCATGGCGCTTTCGGGGTCGGCGGGGGCCTGCTAGTGTTGGCGCAAACAGGCGAAGGGAGAAACGTATGGGCGTGACATACCTGCATACGATGGTGCGCGTGCTGGATCTTGAAAAGTCGATGGCCTTCTACCGGCTTCTCGGGCTGGAAGAGACCCGGCGCTACGAGAACGAGAAGGGCCGCTTTACCCTGGTCTTCATGGCGCCGCCGGATCAGCCGGAGTGCCCGGTGGAACTGACCTTCAACTGGGACGGCGACCCCGGCCTGCCCTCGGACAGCCGCCATTTCGGGCATCTGGCCTATGGCGTCGACGACATCTATGCGACCTGCGCGCATCTGCAGGCCCATGGCGTGACCATCAACCGGCCGCCGCGCGACGGGCACATGGCGTTTGTCCGCTCGCCCGACAACATCTCGATCGAGATCTTGCAGAAGGGAGAGGCGCTGGCGCCGCAGGAACCTTGGCTCAACATGGAAAATACCGGGCACTGGTAGGCGCCGCCGCGCTGGCGCTGGCCGCCCCTGCGGGGGCGGCGGAGTGTCGGCTTGCGCTTTTGCTGGCGATGGACGTCTCGGCCTCGGTCGATGCCGAGGAGGACGGCTTGCAGCGCCGCGGCATGGCGGCGGCGCTTGTCGCGCCCGAGGTCGCCGAGGCGTTCCTGTCCGATCCCGAGCGGCCTGTGGTACTCGCGATCTATGAGTGGAGCGGGCGCTACGCGCAGGAGGTGCTCTTGCCCTGGACCCGGATCGGGTCCGCAGAGAGCCTGACGGGTGCTGCCGAAACGCTCGCGCAGAGCCACCGCAGCCGCGATGACCTGCCGACGGCGCTTGGCGATGCCCTGGGGTTCGGCGCGACGCTCTTCGAGCATGGGCCCGACTGCGAGGCCCGCACGCTGGATGTGGCGGGCGACGGGGTGACGAATGACGGCTTTCCGCCCGCCTCGGCCTACAAGGCGTTTCCGTTCAAGGGCATCCTGGTGAACGGCCTGGCCATTCAGGGCGGCGACCATGATGTCGCCGCCTATTATCGCGAGGCGATGATCCGCGGCCCCGGCGCCTTCGTGATCGAGGCGGCGGGATTCGGCGATTACGAGCGGGCGATGCGCGAAAAGCTGCTGCGCGAGTTGTCGGGGCCGGTGATCGGGATGATGCCACGTCCGGGGCCGGGATGAGGCCAGAGCGCAAGAGCCGGTTTACCGCGGCGCGGCGGCAGGCCTATAGATGGGCGGCACAGCCGGAGGTTCGCCATGCATCTCGCCCGTTTCCCGCGCCATTTCCTTGCCCATCTGCCGACGCCGCTTGAGAAGATGGACCGCCTGACGAAGGCGCTTGGCGGGCCGGAAATCTGGATCAAGCGGGACGATTGCACCGGGCTGTCGACCGGCGGCAACAAGACCCGGAAGCTTGAGTTCCTGATGGCAGAGGCCGAGGCGCAGGGCGCCGACATGGTAATGACGCAGGGCGCGACCCAGTCCAACCACGCACGCCAGACCGCGGCCTTCGCGGCGAAACTGGGGATGGCCTGCCATATCCTGCTGGAGGACCGGACCGGGTCGAACAACGCGAACTACAACCACAACGGCAACGTGCTCCTCGATCATCTGCACGGTGCCACGACCGAAAAGCGCCCGGCCGGCGGCGACATGAACGCCGAGATGGAAAAGGTCGCGGACCGGTTCCGCGCCGAAGGGCGCAAGGTCTATACCATCCCCGGCGGCGGCTCGAACCCGACCGGGGCGCTCGGCTATGTCAACTGCGCCTTCGAGTTGCTCGGGCAGGTCAATGACCGCGGGTTGCGCATCGACCATATCCTTCATGCCACCGGTTCGTCAGGGACCCAGGCCGGGCTTGTCACCGGCCTCAAGGCCATCAACGCCGGAATTCCGCTGCTCGGCATCGGGGTGCGTGCGCCGAAACAGCGGCAGGAGGAGAATGTCTTTGCGCTCGCCGCTGCCACGGCGGAAAAGCTGGGCTGTCCGGGGGTGGTGACGCGCGCCGATGTGGTCGCCAACTGCGACTATGTCGGCGAGGGCTACGGCATCCCGACGCCGGGCGGGCTCGAGGCGATCCGCATGTTTGCCGAGCTTGACGGCATCCTGCTGGACCCGGTCTATTCGGCCAAGGGCGCGGCGGGGATGATCGACCTCATCCGCAAGGGCCATTTCAAGCAAGGCGAACGCATCGTCTTTGTGCATACCGGCGGCTCTGCGGGGCTTTTCGGCTACGACTCCGCCTTCGATTTCTCCGGCCGCTGGACCTGAGCCGCAGGGCCCGCCATAACTCCCTCGGCAAGCATCTGGAGCGGGCATGACGGCGACGGCGGCGGCACCGGTCTTCAACATCTTCTTCATCGGCCAGTCCGGGCGACTCGGCTACGAGGCGGTGGTCTTCGCGGCGACCTTCCGGGCCGCGAACCCTGGTTTCGCGGGCCGCCTTCTGATGGGCGAGCCGCAGCCCGGCCCGCGCTGGCCTGACGACCCGCGCGTGGCCGCGCCGCTGAAGCGGCTGCTGCAGTCGCTCGGGGTCGAGATCCTGCCGTTCGAGAGCCGCCACTTCGGCCAGAGCTATCCCTACGGCAACAAGATCGAGGGCCTTCTGGCGCTGCCGGACGAACCCTTCGTGTTCTTCGATACCGACACCCTCTTCACCGGGCCGCTCAGCACGGTCGGCTTCGATTTCGACCGGCCCTCGGCCTCGATGCGGCGCGAGGGGACCTGGCCGCAGATCGAACTTTACGGGCCGGGCTATGACGCGATCTGGCGGTCGCTCTATGACCGCTTCGGGCTCGACTTCGCCACGAGCCTCGATCTGGCGCAGCCGGATGAGTACTGGGAGCGCTATCTCTACTTCAACGCGGGCTGGTTCTTTCACCGCGCGCCGCGGGCGTTCGGGCAACGGTTCCTCGACTACGCCCTCGCGATCCGCGATGACGCGCCGCCCGCGCTGGTGTGCCAGCCGCTTGACCCCTGGCTCGACCAGGTGGCGCTGCCGCTGGTGATCCATTCCTTCGGCGGCGCGCGACCGGGGCCGGAGCTTGCCGGCCTTGATGGCGACGTGACCTGCCACTACCGCACCCTGCCCCTGCTCTATGCCCGCGAAAGTGATGCGGCGGTGGCGGCGCTCGAGGCGGCGATCGCGCCCAATCCGATCAAGAAGCTCCTGAAGGACTACGAGCCGCTGAAGAAGCTGGTCTATCAGAAGAAGGGCGCCAAGATCCGTGCGAGCTTTGACCGCGCCGACCTGCCGCGCCGGGAACAGGCGATCCGCAATACGATCAAACGCATGGGGCTGTGGCTGCGCTAGCTAGGCGGCGAAGACGCAGTCCATCTCGGCAAAGCCCTTGACCTCGATCGGATTGCCGGAGGGATCGCGGAAGAACATCGTCCACTGTTCGCCGGGCTGGCCTTCGAAGCGGACCGAGGGTGCAATCACCCAGTCCGTCCCGGCCGCCGCGAGACGGTCGGCCAGCGCCCGCCAGTCGGGCAGGTGCAGCACGACGCCGAAATGCGGCATCGGCACCATGTGATCGCCGACCCGGCCGGTGGGCGCGTTGGCGAAGGGTTCGCCGAGATGCAGGCTGAGCTGGTGGCCGAAGAAGTCGAAATCGACCCAGGTCGCGGTTGAGCGTCCCTCGGCGCAGCCCAGCGTTGCGCCGTAAAAGGCGCGCGCCTCGTCAAGATCGCGGACATGGAAGGCAAGATGGAAAGGTGTCGGCATCGGTCGCTCCGCTGGTGTCGGGCAGAGGGTAGCGCAGCCGTGACGCCTTCGCATCTTGATTTCCGGGGCTGGCCGCATAGGGTCCGGGCAGTCACCCTTGATGTGAAGGAGCCCCGTGATGCGCCCGGCACCGATGGTTGCCCTGATCCTTGCACTGGCGCTGCCGCTCGCCGCCCCGGCCGAGACCCGGCTGCCGGCCAATGACGGTGAGATCACCCTCAGTTTCGCGCCTCTCGTCAGAATGGCCTCGCCGGCGGTGGTCAATATCTATGCCCGCAAGGTCGTGGCCGAGCGCATCAGCCCGTTTGCGGAAGATCCCTTCTTTTCGCAGTTCTTCAACTTCCGCGATGCCGTGCCGCGCGTCCAGAACTCGCTCGGCTCTGGCGTGATCCTGCGCGCGGACGGGATCGTGGTGTCGAATTACCATGTCGTCGGCGGTGCCGACGAGATCCGCGTCGTGCTGACTGACCGCCGCGAATTCGACGGGCGGGTAATCCTTGCCGATGAGGCGGCCGACCTCGCGGTGCTGCAGCTTGACGGCGCCAGTGACCTGCCCGAGCTGCCGCTGGCCGATTCCGATGAGGCGGAGGTCGGCGATCTGGTGCTCGCCATCGGCAATCCCTTCGGTGTCGGCCAGACAGTGACAAGCGGCATCGTCTCGGGCCTGGCGCGGGCGGGTGCCGGGCTCGGTCAGGGCAAGGGCTATTTCATCCAGACCGATGCGCCGATCAATCCGGGCAATTCCGGCGGCGCGCTTGTCACCATGAAGGGTGAGCTTCTGGGCATCAACACCTCGATCCTGTCACGCTCGGGCGGGTCGAACGGGATCGGCTTTGCGATCCCGTCGAACCTTGTCGCGCGCTATGTCGAGGCGGCCGAGGCGGGCGCATCCGAAGTCCAGCGGCCATGGTCGGGGATCGAGGTGCAGCCCGTCGATGCGGACATGGCCGAGGCGATGGGCCTGCCCGGCCCGCACGGTGTGGCCATCACCCATCTGCATCCCGAAAGCCCGTTTGCGGCGGCGGGGATGGCGGCCGGCGACGTGATGACGGCGCTTGACGGCAAGCCGGTCGATGGGCCGCAGGAACTCGCCTACCGGCTCGCGACCCACGGTGTCGGGGCGTCGCTGCCGGTTGCCTTCTGGCACGCGGGCAAGCTGACCGAGGCCGAGGTGACGCTGATCGCGGCCCCCGGCCAGACGACTCAAAGCGTGACGCTTGGGCGCGGCAGCGTCTTTGCCGGGCTCGCGCTGGCCGATCTCACGCCCGCGCTGATCGAGAAGCTGGGGCTGCCGCTGACGGCGCAAGGTGTGGTGGTGACCGAAGTCTCCGGTCCGGCGCGCCGCATCGGGATCACGCCGGGCGACATCGTGACCGCGCTGAACGGCACGCCGGTGCGGCGGGCGCAGGACTTTGCCGATCAGGTGGCGGCGGGGGCGCGCGGCTGGCAGGTCGAACTGATGCGCGGCGGTCAGCGTGGGGTGATCCGGCTTGGCGCGGGATAGGGCGGCAAGGGCCGTTGTATGCCCGCCGGGCTTGCCCTAACCTCGCGCCCAGCCAATTCCGACGGAGGACACCATGACGAAAAGCTACGGCTTCGACACGCTGCAGATTCATGCCGGCGCGCGGCCCGATCCGGCCACCGGCGCGCGGCAGGTGCCGATCTACCAGACCACCGCCTATGTCTTTCGCGATGCCGACCACGCGGCCGCCCTCTTCAACCTTCAGGAGGTCGGCTACATCTATTCGCGCCTGACCAACCCGACCGTTGCCGCGCTTGGCGAACGCATCGCCACGCTGGAAGGCGGCGCCGGCGCGGTCTGCTGTTCATCGGGCCATGCGGCGCAGATCATGGCGCTTTTCCCGCTGATGGGGCCGGGGCGCAATATCGTTGTGTCCACAAGGCTTTACGGCGGCACCGTCACGCAGTTCAGCCACACCATCCGGCGCTTCGGCTGGTCGGCCAAGTTCGTTGATTTCGATGACCTCGACGCCATTGCGGCGGCCATCGACGATGACACCCGCGCGGTTTTCTGCGAAAGCATCGCCAATCCCGGCGGCTATGTCACCGACCTGCCGGCGGTGGCGAAGGTGGCCGCCAAGGCGGGCCTGCCGCTGATCGTGGACAACACCTCGGCCACACCCTACCTCTGCCGCCCGATCGAGATGGGGGCCACGCTGGTCGTCCATTCGACGACGAAGTACCTGACCGGGAATGGCACGGTGACCGGCGGCGCCATCGTCGATTCCGGCACCTTCGACTGGTCGGCCAGCGCGAAGTTCCCCTCGCTCTCCGCGCCGGAGCCCGCCTATCACGGGCTGAAGTTCCACGAGACCTTCGGCTCGCTCGCCTTCACTTTCCACTCCATCGCCGTCGGCCTGCGCGATCTCGGCATGACGATGAACCCGCAGGGCGCGCATTACACCCTGCTCGGCATCGAGACGCTATCCTTGCGGATGGAGCGGCATGTGGCCAATGCCAGGAAAGTGGCGGCCTGGCTGGAGAAGGACCCGCGGGTGGACTATGTGACCTATGCCGGCCTGCCGTCGTCGCCCTATCATGACCGGGCAGAGAGGCTTTACCCGAAGGGCGCCGGGGCGCTCTTCACCTTCGCGGTGAAGGGCGGCTATGCGGCCTGCGTGAAGCTTGTCGACGCGCTCAACCTCTTCAGCCATGTCGCGAACCTTGGCGATACCCGGTCGCTCGTCATCCATTCGGCCTCGACCACGCATCGCCAACTGACGCCGGAGCAGCAGACCGCGGCGGGGGCGGCGCCGAACGTGGTGCGCCTGTCGATCGGGATCGAGGATGCCGACGACCTGATCGCCGATCTGGATCAGGCGCTGGCGAAGGCGACGGCCTGACCGCTGCCGCCCGGCAGGCCCGCAGGGGTGCGGGCCTGCGCTGTCGTCAGGCGCTAGTCTGCGATCGCGTAGGTGATGCTGACGGTGGCGGCCACCGTCAGTTCGCCCGAGGCGACCGGAACGCTGCCGGCGTCCTTGGCAAAGCGCGCCTCGGCCATCATGATCGGCTGCGGGCCGCCATAGTTCCCCTGCTCGCTGATCGACAGAATCCGGCCAAGCGTCACGCCGGCGGCCTCGGCGTAGAGGGCGGCCTTGTGCGCAGCGTCAGCGACGGCGCGGCGGCGCGCCTCATCGGTCGCCTGGTCGGGATTCTGCAAGCCGAAGCCGAGCCCGCCAAGCGTGTTGGCACCGTCCGTGACCACCGCATCCAGCGTCTGGCCGAGCACGCCGAGGTCACGGACCCGGACCGTGACCATGTTCGCGGCGACATATCCGGTGATCTTCGCCTCGCCGCCCGAGGTGCCGTAGTCATAGCGTGGGTTCAGCGACAGACCGCTGGTCTGGATGTCGCGCTCGGCGATCCCGGCCGCCTTCAGCCGGGACAGCGCCCCGGCGAGGCCATCGGAATTGGCCTTGAGCGCGGCGGCGGCAGTATCTGCCTCGGTCGTGACGCCAAGGTTCAGCGTCGCCATATCGGGGGCGATCTCGACCTTGCCTTCGCCGGTAACGGAAATCGTCGCGGGCGGGGTCTCGGCAAAAGCCGGCAGGCCGAGCATCAGGGCCGTGGCCAGAACGGGGAAAACGCGCATGGAAACCTCCTTGGTATCGCGGTCATCTTCCTGTCTTTGACGCAGCCCGCAAGCCGATCCTTGGGGACATCGGCTTTCCTTGGGCGGATTTCTGCTTTAGGACGGAAATGTGAAAATCGTCGGCTTCGATGGAAGCCTGAGCCATGCTAGTTGCCCCGGAATGAAACCCGCATTCGCGCTTGATCTCGACAATGATGCCGTCAGGCTGCTCAGCCGCTCGGATGCGGGCTGGCTTGAGGTTGGCAGGGTTGACCTCGGCGCGCCGGATCTTCACGCGGAGATGACGGCGCTGCGCGCGCGGGCGGCGGCGCTGGCGCCTGCTGGTTTCGTCACCAAGCTGATCCTGCCGCAGTCGCAGATCCTTTATACCGAGGTCGATGCGCCGTCGAACAACCGCGCCAGCCAGCGTGCCGACATCGTCAATTCCCTCAAGGGGCGCACGCCCTATCCGGTGTCGGAGCTTGTCTTCGACTGGTCACGGACCGGCAGCCTTGCCCGCGTCGCGGTCGTCGCGCGGATCACGCTGGATGAGGCCGAGGCCTTCGCCGAGGCCCACGGCTTCAACCCGGTCGCCTTCGTGGCGGCTCCGCCGGCCGGAAAATTCGGCGGCGAGCCGTTCTTTGGCGTCACAGCGCAGGCCACGACACATTTGCCCGCAGGCGCGCGGCTTGACCGGGATCAGGACCCGGTGCGCGTCATCGGCACGGCCCCTCTGCCCGAGGTCGGCAGCGACGCGCCTGAGACGGCAGAGGCCGCCGTCATCGACGAGAGCCTTGCGGCTGCGGAGGTCGCGCCCAAACCCGAGGCGGCGACCGAGGTGGTG
>JBGSNN010000152.1:0-3787 GCA_041739655.1 Albidovulum sp.
GCGGCGCTGCCGGTGATCCGCGCCGCAGTGCTGCGGCACTGGGGCGAGGCGACGTCTCAGGGCGCGTCGGACGACGGCGTGGCCTTCGACGACCGGCTGGCCCTTTTCGGCGCGGAGTCCTTGAGCCCGCGCGAAGCGGAGATCATCCAACTCATCCTGCGCGGTCACTCAAGCCCGACCGCAGCGGAGGTGATGGGCATCTCCGCGGGCACGGCGAAGGTCCACCGACGGCACGCCTATGCGAAACTGGGCATTGGCTCGCAAGCGGAACTCTTCGCGCTGGCGACAGGCTTTCTCTCCGCGCAGGAGACCTGAGCGCTCACGTCGGACCCCCGCGGCAGTTGTGTTGCCTACCCCGCGTCGGTCCGCCCGCGCCGGTCGCCGCGCAGATTGGCGTAGAGCACATGGTTGCGCCAGCGCCCGTTGATCTGGAGATAGCTCTGTGCCACGCCTTCGTACTTGTAGCCGCACTTTTCTAGCACCCCGCGCGAGGCGGCGTTTTCGGGCAGGCAGGCGCTTTCCAGGCGGCTGAGGTCGAACACGGTGAAGCTGTGATGGATCACCGCGCGAAGCGCCTCGGACATGTAGCCGTGGCGGGCGAATCGCGCGCCGATCCAGTATCCCACGGTCCCGGCCTGAGCCGGTCCGCGACGGATGTTGTCGATGGTGACCGCACCGAGAAGTGTCTCATCCTCGCGCCGGATCAGGAAGAGCGGCATCGCCGTGCCGCCTGCATAGGCGCGCGCCGCCCAGTAGACGCGGTTGGTGAAGGCCTTGCGCGTCAGGTGATCGGGCGACCAGACCGGCTCCCACGGCACGAGGAAGCTGCGGCTTTCCTCCCTCAGTTGCGCCCAGGCGCGGAAGTCGGAATGCTGCGGCAGGCGCAGCGTCATGCGCTCGGTCTCGATCCGGATCTTCCGTCTGCGACCGAACATCAGGCGGCGAGCCGTTCGCGCAGGGCCGTGAGGGTCGGCGCCGCCTCGACCGGGCCGTAGAGCGCCAGCGCCGATTTCGCCTGCGTCAGAGCCTCGGCAAACGCCAGAACATCGGCGCGCGACACGCCTTCGATCCGGGCGGTGTTTTCTTCGACACTCGGCACCCGGCCCCAGATCGCAAGGCTTCGCGCCATGCGTTCGGCGCGCGACGACGGGCTTTCCAGCCCCATTAGCAGGCCCGCCTTCATCTGGGCGCGGGCGCGCGCGATCTCGGCCTCGGTCATGTCGGAGGCCGAGCGCTTCAACTCGTCGATGGTCAGCAACGCGAGGTCGCCGATCTCTTCTTCGGAAGTGCCCGCATAGATCGTGATCATGCCGGTATCGTCATAGGCGCCGGCCTGCGCATAGATCGAATAGCACAGCCCGCGTTCTTCGCGGATCTTCTGGAAAAGACGCGAGGACATGCCGCCGCCAAGGGCGGTCGTATAGACTTGGGCTGCGTAGAAATCATCGGCGCGGATGCTCGGGCCGACAAGGCCAAGCGCGAAATGCGCCTGCTCCAGATCGCGCGCCTCGCGCCGCTCCGACCCTTGCCAGAGCGCGGGCGCGGTCTGCTTGTCGGTCGCTGGTTTGAGATGGCCGAACAGCCGTTCGGCATCGGCAACGATCCGGGCATGATCGACAGCACCGGCCGCCGACAGGATCATCCGGTCGGGGCTGTAATGCTGCGCCACGAACCGCGTCAGATCGGCACGCCCGTAGGCCGCGATCCGCTCGGCCGGCCCCAGGATGGTGCGGCCAAGCGGCTGATCCGGAAATGCCGCCTCCTGCAACCAGTCGAAGATGATGTCGTCGGGCGTGTCGAGCGCCTGGCCGATTTCCTGAAGGATGACATGCCGCTCGACGTCGATCTCCTTCGGATCGAAGACCGGGTTGAGGACGATATCGGCAATCACGTCAAGGCCGAGCGGCACATCCGCCGCCAGCACCCGCGCATAGTAGGCCGTGACCTCGCGCGAGGTGTAGGCGTTGATATAGCCGCCCACATCCTCGATCTCTTCAGCAATCTGGAAGGCGCTGCGCCGGGTCGTGCCTTTGAACGCCATGTGTTCGAGGAAATGCGCGATGCCGTTCTGTTCGGCGGTCTCGTGACGGCCCCCCGCCAGCACCCAGACCCCGACCGAGGCCGACGCGATGCCGGGCATTCGTTCGGTGGCAATGCGCAGGCCGTTCGGCAGCGTCGTCAGTCTGATCGTCACAGCCTTCGCCTTTCCTGGACCACAGCCTCAAGCACGGCGAGGTCATTCGGCACCGATGTAACACGTTCGGAGCGGGAAAACAGATCGCCCATGCGGTCGGGCAGCGGCGGGTGCTGGCCGGTCGCCCGTTCCACCGCATCCGCGAATTTCGCCGGATGGGCGGTGGCGAGCGTCACCATTGGAACCGCCGGATCGCGCAGCGCCTCGGCGACGCGAAGGCCGACGGCGGTGTGCGGGCAGACCAGTTCCGCCGTCGTCGCCCAGGTCTCGGCAATGGTGGCCAGCGTTTCGTCTTCGCTGACGCGGCCCGAGAGGAACAGCGACCGCAGCGTCTCAAGCGCGCCCTGGCTGATGGTAAAGCCGCCGTCGCGCTTCATCTCGTCCATGAGCTGGGCAACCGCGCCGCCGTCGCGGCCATAGGCCTCGAAGAGCGCGCGTTCGAAGTTGGACGACACCTGAATGTCCATCGACGGCGAAATTGACGGCTTCACCCCGTCCATCGCATAGCGCCCGGTGGTCAGGCAGCGGTGCAGGATGTCGTTCTGGTTCGTGGCGATGATGAGCTTGTCAATCGGCAGACCCATCCGCTTGGCAACGTAGCCTGCGAAGATGTCGCCGAAGTTTCCGGTCGGCACCGTAAAGCTGACGCGCCGCCCCGGCGCCCCCAGCGACACCGCAGCGGTGAAGTAATAGACGACCTGCGCCAGCACCCGCGCCCAGTTGATCGAGTTGACACCGGCCAACCCTACCGCATCGCGAAAGGCAAAGTCGTTGAACATGTCCTTGAGCCGCGCCTGGCAATCGTCGAAATCGCCCTTCAGCGCGAGGGCATGGACATTCGCCTCGGTCGGCGTCGTCATCTGGCGGCGCTGCACCTCCGAGACGCGGCCCTCGGGAAACAGGATGAAGACATCGACATTAGCAAGCCCGCGGAAGGCCTCAATCGCCGCCGACCCGGTATCGCCGCTGGTCGCGCCGACGATGGTGATCCGCCGCCCGTCGCGTCTGAGCGCAATCTGGAACAACTGGCCGATCAACTGCATGGCAAAGTCCTTGAAGGCCAGCGTCGGGCCGTGGAACAGTTCCAGCAGGAAGTGGTTCGCGCCAAGCTGCACCAGAGGGGCGCGCGCAGCATGGCCGAAGCCCGCATAGGCCTGCGCGATCAGCCGCCGGAACTCGGCGTCGGAAAAACTCCCGCCCAGGAACGGATGCATGACGCGGAACGCGATTTCCTCATAGCTCAGCCCGGCCAGTGCGGCGATGCTGTCGGCGCTCATCACCGGCACGACCTCGGGCACATAAAGCCCGCCGTCGCGCGCCAGACCCGTCATCATCGCCTCGTCGAAGCGAAGAACGGGCGCGCTGCCACGGGTCGAGATGTAGTGCATGTGTCGCCTCGCCTCAGACTGTCCGACGCCTGATACGCCAGAGCAGCAGCACTGTCATCCCCAGCCAGACAACGGTCAGGCAAAACCAAGTGATCGCATATTGCAGGTGGTTGTTGGGAATGCCCACGGTGCCGACCGGAATCGGGGCAATGCCGTCGCCCGTGTCGGACCGCGCGACGACAAGCACCGTCTCGGCCCCCAGGGC
>JBGSNN010000163.1:0-5773 GCA_041739655.1 Albidovulum sp.
GGCGCGCAAGAGCTCGGCCGCGATCTGTGCGCCCGACGATCCGGCGCCCACGACCAGCACCGCACCATCGGGCAACTGGCCGGGATTGCGGTAGCCGGTCGAATGGATCTGAACGAGGGCGCTGTCCGGCGGCACGATGGCCGGGATCACCGGGCGCTGAAACGGCCCCGTCGCCGCGACCACGGCGTTGGCCTCGATCACGCCGGCCGAGGTTGTCACCCGAAAGCCGGGCCTGCCGGGGTTGCGCTCGACCCGCGTGACCTCGACGCCACAGCGGATGGGGGCGTGGATGTGCCGGGCGAAGGCCTCGAAATAATCGGCGACCATCTCCTTCGGGGCAAACGCGTCGGGGGCAATGTCGGCAAACGCGAAGGTCGGAAAGCGGTCATGCCAGGCGGGGCCGTTGGCGACCAGTGAATCCCACCGTTCCGACCGCCAGCGTTCGGCGATCCGGCTCCGCTCCAGCACCAGATGAGGCACCGAGTTGTTGCGGAGGTGTTCGCTCATGGCGAGGCCGGCTTGGCCGCCCCCGACGACGAGCGTATCTATCTTCTCGATCGGCATTGCACGTTCCTGTCTGCGCACCCCGGACGATCAGGGCGTCTTCGCCGGGACCCGTCCGTCCCGCCAAGGTTGGGCGATGAACGCGGTTGCCGCAAGAAGACCTTTCAACATCGTTGCTGAGGCAGGGCCTCATTCAGGACCGCGAGCGGGAATACGGACGCCGCCTCAACGCGCGTCCAGCTTGGGGAAATAGGTGCCCCTGAGGGCCAGGATATGACCCTTGCACTGGTCGACGACGGCCCGCGTGTCCTTGCCGCTCGGCTGCACCAGATACCATTGCCGGGTGATCGGCAGACCGGGCGCGTTCAGGCGCACGAGGCGTCCTGTCGCCACCTCGTCGGTCACCGTATGCAGGCTGAGAAACGCGACGCCGAGGCCCGCCATCGCGGCCTGCTTGATGGTCTCGTTCGAGTCCATTTCCAGAAATTCGATGACGCTGCCCTCGCCGATGCGGTCAAGGTAGCGGGTCATCAGGATCCGGGTGCCCGATCCTTGCTCGCGCGTCAGGAAGACCTGGTCGAGCAGGCGGTCGACATCCGTGGTGTCACTCTTAGCCAGAGGGTGGTCAGGGGCGACGAGAAGTCCGTGCGGATGCGGGCCGAGAGGGTCGGCCTCGACGATCGGATGACGCGGCGGGCGCCCCATGATGGCAAGGTCGAGCGTGCCGAGATCGAGGCCCGAGATGATCGAGTCGCGGTTGCCGATGCGCAGGACGATTTCGATGCCGGGCGCGATGTCGCGCAGCATCTTCACCAGCCAGGGCGCGAAATACTTGCCGGTCGAGACGACGCCGAGCATCACGCGGCCAGTCAGGCCGCGCGAAATCGCCCGGACTTCCGTCGTGCACTGCGACAAAATGCCTTCGATCCGCGCGGCGGCATGCAGCACCGCCTTGCCCTCCTCGGTCAGAGAGGACCCCGCGTTGTCGGCCTTGCGGCGCACCATGGGGCAGGCGAGGGCGGCTTCCAACCCTTTGATTTGCGAATGAATTGCCGGGACCGTGAGGCCAAGTTCCGCCGCCGCCCCGGTCATTGAGCCAAAGCGCTCAATCCCGATCAGGGCGCGCAACTGGCGCAGAGTAATGGCGTCTGGGCGCATATGTTCATTTTCATTTAATGAAACTTACAAATTATTTAATTTTCATAAAACTCATCGAAGCGCAAGGTCATCCTGTCACCTGTGGGAGGAGACCTGATGTCACAAGCGGATCAGCCGATCATCCAGTTGCACACTGCGACGCCCGAGATAGCAACCGTGCTCGAGCGGATTGCGAAAGTCGGCACCGAGCTGGCCTGGATCATCCAGCGCAACGGGATCGAGACCGATCTTGGTGCCGCCCGCGGCGTCAACAGCGGCGGCGACGGGCAAAAGGCGCTCGACGTGATCGCGGACGAGATGTTCTTTGATGCACTCCGACCGACCGCGGTGCGCTACTTCGCCTCGGAAGAGCAGGAGACCGTCGTCGAGGCCAACCCGAACGGCACTCTGGCGCTGGCGATCGACCCGCTCGATGGATCTTCCAACATCGGCGTCAATGTCTCGATCGGAACCATCTTCTCGATCTTCAACGCGGCCGAGACGGGCGACGCCAGCTTTCTGCGTCCGGCGAGCGAGCAGATCGCGGCGGGCTACATCATCTACGGTCCGCAATGCGCCTTTGTGGTGAGCTGGGGCGCGGGCGTGCACCTCTATGTGCTGGACCCGCAGACGCGGACCTTCCGGCTCGTCAACGACCGGCTCAGCATCGAGAAGGAATCGAACGAATATTCGATCAATGCCTCGAACTACCGGCACTGGCCGACCCCGATCCGCGCCTATATCGATGATTGCGTGGCCGGCGCCGAAGGGCCGCGCGGGCACAATTTCAACATGCGCTGGATTGCCTCGCTGGTGGCCGAGACGCACCGGATCTTCATGCGCGGCGGCATCTTCCTCTATCCGGGCGATGACCGTCACGGCTACGAGCGTGGCCGCCTGCGCCATGTCTACGAATGTGCGCCGATCGCCTTTCTGGTGGAAGCGGCCGGCGGCGGGGCGACGGACGGGGCGGACCCCATTCTCAGCCTGACGCCCGCATCGCTCCATGCCCGCACCCCCTTCGTCTTTGGCTCGGCCGACAAGGTCGCCCGGGTCACGAGCTACTTCGACATGCCGCCCGAGGAAACCTCGGCACTTTTTGGCAAACGCGGCCTTTTCAGGAGCTGAGACATGAGCAAGAAACATCCGATCATCTCTGTTACTGGCTCCTCCGGGGCGGGCACGACCACGGTCAAGCACACCTTCGACAATATCTTCCGGCGCGAGGGCGTCACCGCGGTCTCCATCGAAGGCGATGCCTTCCACCGCTTCGACCGCGCCGCGATGAAGGACGAACTGGCCCGCAGGGTCGAGGCAGGCGACACCTCGTTTTCGCATTTTTCCTACGAAGCCAACGAGCTTGAGAAGCTCGAAGAGGCGTTTCGGTCTTATGCCCAGACCGGCAAGGGATTCACCCGCCACTATGTCCACGACGACGACGAGGCGCAGCGCTACGGCGTCGCACCCGGCAAATTCACCGGATGGGAAGAGTTTCCCGCCGGGTCCGACCTGCTCTTCTATGAAGGGTTGCATGGGGCGGTCGTCAACGACACCGTCAATCTGGCCAAGATCGCCGATCTCAAGATCGGCGTGGTGCCGGTCATCAACCTCGAATGGATCCAGAAGATTCACCGCGACCGGGCGAGCCGCGGCTATTCGACCGAGGCCGTGACCGACACGATCCTGCGCCGGATGCATGCCTATGTGCATTGCATCTGCCCGCAGTTCACCGAGACCGACATCAATTTTCAACGCGTGCCGGTGGTCGATACCTCCAATCCCTTTGTCGCGCGCTGGATTCCGACCGCCGACGAAAGCCTTGTGGTGATCCGCTTCAAGAACCCCCGCGGGATCGACTTCCCCTATCTCGCCTCGATGATCGACGGGTCCTGGATGACCCGCGCGAATTCGATCGTGATCCCCGGCCCGAAGCTCGATCTGGCGATGCAACTGATCCTGACGCCGCTGATCGAGCGGCTCGTCCACGAATCCAAGCGCGCGTGAGGCCGAAATGAAACATGTCGATCTGAACAGCGAGATCCTGATGGCCAACGCGATCCGCGCCCTCGCGATGGATGCGGTCGAGGCGGCGAAATCCGGCCATCCCGGCATGCCGATGGGCATGGCGGATGTGGCAACCGTGCTTTTCAACCGCTTCATCAACATCGACCCGTCGATGCCCCACTGGCCCAACCGCGACCGCTTCGTGCTGTCAGCGGGGCATGGCTCTATGCTGCTTTACGCCATCCATCATCTGCTCGGATTCGACGATATGGGCATGGATCAGATCCGCGCCTTCCGCCAGCTTGGCAGCCGCACCGCGGGGCATCCCGAATACGGCCATGCCAAGGGCATCGAGGTGACGACCGGGCCCCTGGGGCAGGGCATCGCCACCGCCGTCGGCATGGCGCTGGCCGAGCGCATGGGCAATGCGCGCTTCGGCGATCTCTGCGACCACTACACCTATGTCATCGCCGGCGACGGTTGCCTGATGGAAGGCATCAGCCATGAGGCGATCGACCTTGCGGGTCACCTCGGCCTTGGCCGTCTGATTGTCTTCTGGGACGACAACAGGATCACCATCGACGGCGATACCGCGCTTTCGACATCCACCGACCAGCGCGCGCGCTTCGCCGCCGCCGGCTGGCATGTGCTCGCCGTGGACGGCCATCACCCGACCGAGATCGCCGATGCCATCGCCGAGGCGCAGCGTGATCCGCGCCCGACACTCATCGCCTGCCGCACCATCATCGGCTTTGGCGCGCCGACCAAGCAGGGCAGCCACGACGTGCATGGCGCACCGCTCGGCGCCGAGGAAATCGCCCGCGCCCGCAAGGCGCTGAACTGGCCCTACGATCCCTTTGAAGTTCCCCAAGAAATCCGTGCGGCCTGGGCCCGCCCTGCGGCGCGCGGAATGGCGGCGCGGGTAGCATGGGAGGACAAGCTCCGCTCCTCTCCTGCCCGCGCCGCCTTCAAGACCGCGCTTGCGGGTGAGGTCCCGGCCTTTGCCGACGCGATCGACGCCTACAAGGCCAGGCTTTCGGCCGAGAAGCCGAAAGTTGCCACCCGCAAGGCCAGCGAAATGGCGCTTGAGGTGGTGAACGCGACGCTGCCCTTCACCATCGGCGGCTCTGCCGACCTGACCGGGTCGAACCTGACCCGCACCAAGGGCCAGAAGCCGGTCACGCGCGACGATTACACGGGCACCTACATCCACTACGGCATCCGCGAACACGGCATGGCCGCGGCGATGAACGGGATCGCGTTGCACGGACTCTTTCGGCCCTATGGCGGCACCTTCCTCGCTTTCGCCGACTACTGCCGCCCGTCGATCCGGCTCGCCGCGCTGATGGGGGTGCCTGTGACCTATGTCATGACCCACGACTCGATCGGTCTGGGCGAGGACGGCCCGACGCACCAGCCGGTCGAACACCTCGCCAGCCTCAGGGCGATCCCGAACCTGACGGTGATCCGCCCCGCCGACGCGGTCGAAACCGCCGAGGCCTGGCAGATCGCGATGCAGTCGAAGGCGACGCCCACCATGCTGATCCTGTCACGCCAGAACCTGCCCACCGTGCGCCCCGAGCATGTCGCGGCGAACCGGGTGGCCGAGGGCGCGTACCTGCTGCGTGACCCCGCGCACCGTGCGGCCACGCTGATCGCGACGGGGTCCGAGGTCGAGATCGCGCTGGCCGCCGCCGATGCGCTGGCGGGCGAGGGGATCGCGGTGGCGGTGATTTCGGCGCCGTCGTTCGAGTTGTTTGCCGTTCGCCCGGCAGCGGAGCGCGAAGCCCTTCTGGGGGTTGCGCCGCGCGTCGGGATCGAAGCGGCGCTCAGGCAGGGCTGGGATCTCTTCCTGCGTCCCGAGGATCGCTTCGTCGGGATGACAGGCTTTGGTGCATCTGCCCCTGCCAGCGACCTCTACCGCCATTTCGGCATCACCGCCGAGGTTGCTGCAAATCAAGTCAAGTCACTGATCTAGGAAGCAGAAATGACAGTCAAGGTTGCCATCAACGGGTTCGGTCGGATCGGCCGCAACGTTCTGCGGGCGATTGTGGAATCGGGTCGCACCGATATCGAGGTGATCGCGATCAACGATCTTGGTCCGGTCGAGACCAACGCCCATCTCTTG
>JBGSNN010000190.1:0-16042 GCA_041739655.1 Albidovulum sp.
CGCAGCGAACTGCTGAAGCAACCCGTGCTGCACGCCGATGAAACACCGGTACCGATGCTATCGCCGGGCAACAAGCGCACGCACCGTGCGTAAATCTGGGCGTATGCCACAACCAGTAACGCCGATACACAGGCGGTGGTCTACGACTTCCGGCCTGGTCGCTCGGGCGAGGCGTGCAGAGCTTTTCTGGCGGACTGGCGCGGCCATCTAGTCTGCGATGATTACGGTGGTTACAAGGCGGGCTTTGCGAACGGCATTACCGAAGTGGGTTGCTGGGCACATGCCCGACGCAAGTTCCATGAACTCACGGAGTGCAACGACAGCCCGATAGCAAAACAGGCGCTGAGTTACATCGGCACGCTGTACGAGATTGAGCGCCGGGGCGCCGAGTTATCGCCGGAGCAACGTCAGCAACTGCGGCTGGCCAAAGCCCGGCCCCTCATTGAGAACCTGCACGGCTGGCTAATCCATCAGCGAGCGCAGATTACCAATGGCACCCGCACCGCCAAGGCCATTGATTACACACTCAAGCGCTGGGCGGCATTGATCCGCTACCTCGATGACGGCAACGTACCCATCGACAATAATTGGGTGGAGAATCAAATAAGACCCTGGGCATTAGGCCGCAAGAACTGGCTTTTCGCGGGCTCATTGCGCAGTGGCGAACGCGCTGCGAACGTGATGACGCTGATTCAGTCGGCGAAGATCAATGGCCTTGATCCGCTGGCGTATCTGCGCGATGTACTGGAGCGTATGCCCACGGCCAGGCGATCAGACCTGGACGATTTTCTGCCGCACAACTGGAAAGCGCCGGTCAAGGTGTGATGGCTGGGCGGTTACTGATCAACTCCCTCATTGCAGCGTTCTCCAGCGCCAGGTCCGCATACATTCGCTTGAGGTTGGCTGTCTCCGCTTCGATTTCCGTGCCAAGCTTCAGTTCAGACGCTTTCAAACCCCGTATTTGGACCTCCATGAATATTATGTTGGCGACGAGATGCCGCACTTCCGGTATACATTCCTGACCAACATCACGGCATCAGCATATTTCAGCATCTGGACAATATGTGCCTCGGTAAACCCCGATTTCTTCATGTGAACTTCTAGCTATAACATGCCAGAAAGCTCGATTGAACTACTAACGCTGCTTTGAGGGCGCTTACACCCGCAAGTACGAGAATACGAATTATTCAACGAGATGGATCAGGGAGCAAACTACTCGTGAGCATGATGAAACACAGTGTAGCCCCCGAGGAAAAGGTGCGAAAATATTTCTACACCACCGGCGATCAATCCCATCAGCCACTACCAAACTACAACGTCGAACGCCCCCTGTTCGCCGCAATCCGCATACGCAATGCATTTAGTTTGATAAACCCTTCTGCATCCGCTTGATTATAAGCACCAGCGTCTTCCTCAAATGTCGCGATGTGCTTATCAAACAGACTATCATCCGACTGGCGGCCCGCGACGATCACATTGCCCTTATAGAGCTTGAGCCGTACTTTGCCGCTGACTACAGCCTGTGAGTGGTCAATAGCCGTTTGCAGCATCCTGCGCTCTGGCGACCACCAATAGCCGTTGTAGATCAACTTGGCGTAGCGCGGCATCAATTCGTCCTTCAGGTGAGCTACTTCCCTATCCAGCGTCAACGACTCAATCGCGCGATGGGCCTTCAACAATATGGTGCCACCCGGCGTCTCATAACAGCCTCGGGATTTCATGCCCACATAGCGGTTCTCAACGATATCGTCACGACCCACACCATTGGCACCACCCACCTTGTTCAAGTACTCCAACAATGTCGCTGGTGACATTGCCTCGCCATTGACAGCAATCGGATCACCGCCACGAAATTCCAGTTCGATATAGGTAGCCGAGTCCGGCGCGGCCTCCGGGCTCACACTCCAGCGCCACATATCTTCCTCTGGCTCAAGCCAGGGGTTCTCCAACTGGTCGCCTTCGTAGGAGATGTGCAACAGGTTGGCATCCATGGAGTACGGCGATTTCTTTTGCGCTTTGGCAAAATCCACTGGAATATCGTGGGTCTTGCAGTAGGCCATCAAGGATTCACGCGAGCTCAGCTCCCATTCGCGCCACGGTGCAATCACACGAATACCAGGTTTCAGCGCGTAGGCACCCAGCTCGAAACGCACCTGGTCATTGCCCTTGCCGGTCGCACCGTGGGAAATCGCATCGGCACCAGTTTGATTGGCGATCTCAATAAGCCGCTTTGCAATCAACGGACGCGCGATGGACGTGCCCAGCAAATACTCGCCTTCGTAGATGGTGTTCGCGCGAAACATCGGGAAGACGAAATCGCGCACGAATTCCTCGCGCACATCCTCGATATAGATGTTCTCGGGCTTGATGCCGAGCAGTTCCGCCTTTTTGCGCGCGGGGTCCAGTTCCTCGCCCTGACCAAGATCGGCGGTGAAGGTCACGACCTCGCAGCCGTATTCGGTCTGAAGCCATTTGAGGATGATCGAGGTGTCGAGACCGCCGGAATAGGCCAGCACGACTTTCTTGGGCGCGGACATGGGAACTCCTTGGGGAAGATGCCTCGGTGGCGATTATCGAAGAATGTCCGTCAGGGCAAGAAGTGCGCATCGTGTTGACATTGGTCGCGTGCTTCCGCTGACTGGGCTTCGCAAGAAAAGGGAGACGATGGTGAAAGGCTGGGAATTGTTCCTGCATTCGGTAAAGCAGGTCTTTGGCAACATGGGCGCGGCCGTCAGGATCTCGGGGGCGCTGTTTCTCGTGCAGGCGGCGGCCACGATCTATCTGGGCCGATCGGCAATGATGGCGGGACCGGCCGGCATGGGGAATGGTCCGGCCGCGCCATCTGCGGCCACGCTCGTCATCCTGATCGTGACGCTTGTCACCGGGCTTTGGATCGCGGTCGCCTGGCACCGCTACATCCTGCGGGTCGAGGAACCGGGGTCGATCATTCCGCCTTTCTATGGCCGACGGCTGCTGGCCTATTTTGGCTATAGCCTCCTGATCGGCGTTATCGTCGTCATTCCGGCGGCCCTTCTCGGCGCTCTGGCAGGCATGATCCTCCACGCGTTCAACGCCATGGGCGGCGGTACGATGATCGTCGGATCGCTGCTCTGGCTGGTGTTCGTCCTTGTCCCCGTCATCCTTCTGTCGCTGCGTCTCAGCCCTGCGCTGCCGGCCGCCGCCCTGGGTGAACCGATGGGCATAAAGCGCGCCTGGGCCGCCACCGAGGGCGCCTGGCCGGATCTGCTCGGCCTAGCCGTGGTTGCGGGGCTGGCAAGCATCCTGATCGACCTGCCGCTCGTGGTCGGTATCGGCAGTCTGCCTTTCGTGATGGCGTGGAGCCTGCTCACCGCCTGGGTGAAGACGATGGTTGGGGCGAGCGTTCTGACCACGGTCTACGGCCACTATGTCGAAAAGCGGCCGCTGTCGGTCTGAACGCAAGCGGCCTGCCCATTGGGCAGGCCGCTGTCGCAATCCAGGGCATGGATGGGCTCAGAGGCCGAGCATCTCGCGCAGGTAGTCGCGCGCCGGGTCGGAAAGTGTCCGGCCATTCGAGGCGGTCATCAGCGCATCGTCTTCGGCCGCGGCGGCGGTGTCATAGGCCGTCCGCGCCTCCTGCGCGGCGGTTTCGGCATCGGTCAGGGACGTTGTGGCATCCGCCACCGCCGTTTCCAGATCGGTCCGTCCGGCTTCATGGTCCGCAGCGGCGGTCCGTTCCTCGTTCAACGCATCAAGGCTGTTCTGATAGTCTGCCGCGGCTGGATCAAGCGCGGCAATATCGGTGTCGATTTCGGTGACAGAGCGACCCGTGTAGCCCGCATCATAGGCGTCGAGGGCAGCCTGAGCATCGGCCAGGGTTGATTGGGCCGCGGCAAGATCCTCTTGTGAGGTGGCGAGCGTTGTTGCCGCATCCTTGGTCACCAGCGCGGCGTCGCGATATGCGGCGACCCGGCCCACCTGGCTGTTCGGGCTTGCGTTGGCGAGGGCCTGTGCGCTGGCATGGGCGGCGTTGAGCCCCTTCAGTTCGGATGCGATCTGCCCGTGATTGATCTTTTCTGCCTTGACCAGATATGCCTTGCTGACGTTCGCTGTACCGCTCGACGAGGCGGATTTCCCAACGCTCGCTCCGGAATTCCCCTTGGAGCCGGAGGCGTTTCCCGCGCCCTTGTTGCCTCCGCCGTTACCGTTGCCTCCGCCGTTACCGTTGCCTGCGCCGTTACCGTTGCCTGCGCCGTTACCTTTGCCTCCGCCGTTACCATTCCCACCTTTTGCATGGGCGGCCATGAAGTCGAACGACGGAAAAGCTGACGGAAGCGGCCCGAGGACGAGCGCGGAGATTGCCAGGACGGAGAGTGCAGAGGTGATGTTCGGACGCATGTTGGCCTCATTTTCTGGATAACTTCCGGGAAATGAAACATCAGGATTGTGGCAAAACATCGGTCTAAGTGTGGCGGGCCGACTGCGCGGGATGCTTGACAGCCGCAGGTCCTCTGGCGCAAAGCGCAGCGACCGAGGGGGATGGATATGTCGGACTTTCTTGCGAAAGCACAGGCTGCGGCCGCTGCGGTTCGCGTGCTTTTTCCCGAAACGCCACTGCAGCGGAACGGTTTCCTGTCCGCCCGCTACGGCGCGGATATCTGGCTGAAGCGCGAGGACCTGACCCCGGTCCGTAGCTACAAGCTGCGTGGCGCCTTCAACGCCATGCGCAAGGTACTGGCGCGCTACCCCGGCCAGCGCCGCTTTGTCTGTGCGAGCGCCGGGAACCATGCGCAGGGTGTGGCCTTCGCCTGCCGCCACTTCGGCGTCATGGGCACGATCTTCATGCCGGTGACGACCCCGCAGCAGAAGATCGACAAGACCCGCGTCTTTGGCGCTGACAGTATCGAAATCCGCCTGACCGGGGACTATTTCGATCAGACCCTGGCGGCGGCGCAGGCCTTTTCCTCCGCGCAATCCGCGTGGTTCCTCGCCCCGTTCGACGACCCCGACGTGATCGAGGGGCAGGCGAGCGTCGCCGTTGAAATTCTTGCGCAAATGGAGCGCGCGCCGGACCTCGTGATTCTTCCCGTCGGCGGCGGCGGGCTTGCGGCCGGTGTTACCGGCTACATGCGCGCAGCGGCGCCCGCGACCGCGTTTCGCTTCATCGAACCTGTCGGCGGGGCAAGCTTTGCGGCGGCGCTCAGCGCGGGCGGGCCGGTGGCGCTGGCCAAGGTGAACAGTTTCGTTGACGGCGCGGCGGTTGCCCGCATGGGTGAGACGACCTATGCACGGCTTCGCGATACCCATCCGCAATCCGTTCTTTCGGCCCCCGAGGACCGCATCTGCATCACCATGCTCGAGATGCTGAATCACGAAGGCATTGTCCTTGAGCCGGCCGGCGCGCTCGCTGTCGACGCGCTGCGCGATCTGACCAGCGACATAGCTGGCAAGACGGTTGTCTGCGTCACCTCAGGAGGGAACTTCGATTTCGAGCGTCTGCCCGAGGTGAAGGAGCGCGCCCAGCGGTTCGCCGGGCTGAAGAAATACTTCATCCTGCGGATGCCGCAGCGGCCGGGCGCGCTGCGGGAATTCCTTGCGATGCTTGGCCCGGACGACGATATTGCGCGCTTCGAATATCTGAAGAAATCGGCGCGGAACTTCGGCTCGGTCCTGATCGGGATCGAAACCAAGGCACCTGAGAACTTCACGGCGCTTCGCGACAAGCTCGATGCCGCCGCGTTCAGCTATCAGGACATCACCGATGATCAGGCGCTGGCGGAATTCCTGATCTGACGGGGACTAGGCGGCCGAGGTTGCCGACCCCGCGGCGAGCCCGTCGAGAAAGGCCGCCTTGGACTGTGCGTAACCGGCGAGAATTCCGGGGACATCCGGCGGCGCCATCGTGCCGGACGCGGCGCGCCGCTCCGCGTCGTGGCAGACTGCACCGAATTCCCGAAATCCGAGGTTCCACGCGCTGCCTTTCAGAAAGTGCATGTCTTCGGCCAGGGCTGCCGTCGTCGCCACCGACGACAGCCGCGCCAGCACGGTTTCGACTTCATCAAGAAACATCTCCACGACGTCGGAAAAGCCGTCTTCTCCGATGTCTCGCCTGAGTTCATTCACCCGCGACCAGTCGATCATCACTCGTTCCCTCACCAACCTCACGACCCAAGCCTAAGGCGGCGCGCTTACCCGCCGGTTAAGGCGAATCCTTTGTCCGCATTCAAACGGTCTTAACCCATGCGCGCATAGTCAGGTTGGCGAGAGGACAGCGAATGTGACCACCGCTACGAGGAGACAATCCGACACCGACCCCGCGTCGGCGCACGCGCCGCAAACCATCGTGCGGCGCGTGATGATCGTCGATGACAGCCGGGTTCAGCGCAAGATCCTGAGCTCGCAGCTCGCGCGTGCCGGATATGAGGTGATCGAGGCATCATCCGTTCAGGAAGCCCTGCCGCTCTGCGCCGCGGCCGCACCTGACATCGTGATTTCCGACTGGGTCATGCCCGGCCTCAGCGGCCTTGACTTCTGTCAGGCGCTGCGGGCGCAGAAGCATGAGAACTACATCTACTTCATCCTGCTCACCTCCAAGACCGAATCGGCCGAGATCGCGCATGGCCTCGACGGCGGAGCCGATGATTTTCTGACCAAGCCGGTGACGGGCGATGAACTCCGGGCGCGGATATCAGCGGGCGCACGCATCATCCGCATGGAACGCGAGGTGACGGAGAAGAACCGCCTGCTGACCGAAACCCTGACCGAGCTTCGTGCGATCAACGACTCGGTCAACCGCGATCTGCTTGAGGCTCGCAAACTCCAGCAAAGCCTGGTCCGCGACAGGTTCCGGGATTTCGGGCGGGCGCAGGTCTCGCTGATGCTGCGGCCGTCGGGGCACATCGGCGGCGATCTGGTCGGCTTCTTTGCGATCGACGCGCAGCGGTTCGGGGTCTATTCGCTCGATGTGTCCGGGCATGGCATCACCTCCGCCCTGATGACCGCGCGGCTTGCAGGACATCTCTCCGGCGGCTCGCCGCAACAGAACATCGCGCTGGCTCCGGCTGCGGCGGGTGGCTTTGAGGGCCGCGATCCGGCGGAGATCGCCGACCGGCTGAACAGCATCTTGCTGAGCGAGATGGGGACAGAGAGCTATTTCACCCTCGCCTATGCCGAGGTCGACATGGCGTCGGGCCGGGTGCGGATGGTGCAGGCCGGTCATCCGCATCCGGCCGTTCAGCGCGCCGATGGCCGCATCGAGTATCTGGGCGAGGGTGGCCTGCCCATCGGTCTTTTCGCCGATGCGGCCTATCGCTCCTTCGAGACCAGCCTTGCGACCGGCGACCGGTTGTTTCTGATGTCCGACGGTGTCACCGAATTGGAAGACCGGCACGGCGGACAGCTTGGCGAAGTGGGCCTGGCCGCGCTTCTGCAAACCCTGCGGTCGCTCAGGGGGCCGGACATTCTCGACACCCTTCTCACCCGTCTCGACGGCCTTGGCGAATCGGAGTTCGCCGACGATGTGTCCGGTGCGCTGATCGAGATGCTGTGACGAAGGTTCAGCGCGTCAAGGCGATCGCCCGCAAAAGGAAATGCCGGTCGCCGTCGTTGGCCAGTACCTCTGCCGCATCGCGCAGCGGCATCCAGAGCGCGGTATGCCCTAGCTCGGTCGGTTCCGACAGCCTGCGGACCGGTCGCGCGAGGTAGATTGTGCAGAGCTTCTCGGCCCAGAAATCGTACTCCGGCATATAGGCAAAGCGCCGGAAGGCGCCAAGCCGCAGGGGTGTGGTTATGCTCCAGCCGGTTTCCTCACGAACCTCGCGCCGCAGCGCGCGCAATGGCGATTCTCCAGGGTCGATGCCGCCACCGGGTAACTGGATCTCGGGCTCTGGCGCGTCCTGATAGGTCAAGAGCACATCGCGCCGATCGATCAGGACCGCATAGGTGCCGTGGCGCAAGCGATACCGCTGATCGCGCGCCGGTGCATCGCCAAATCGCCTGATCATGTCTTTGCCCCTTGGCCTCGCGGTTGTTCTTCCCATATTGGAGCTTTAATTCTTGGCGCAAGCCAAAAGGAAATCCCATGACAAGCCTGTCACAGATCGCCTGGGACGATACTGTCCTGCCGTTTCAGCTTGACCGCGCCGATATCCGGGGGCGGGTCGCACGTCTCGATGGCGTGCTGGAAAAGATTCTGACCCGGCACAACTATCCGCGCCCTGTCGAGGCTCTGGTGGCCGAGGCTGCCGTTCTCACCGCGCTCATCGGGCAGACGATCAAGCTGCGCTGGAAGTTGTCGTTGCAGGTGCGCGGCGACGGGCCGGTGCGGATCATTGCAACCGACTATTATGCACCGACTGAGCCGGGCGGACCCGCGCGCATCCGCGCCTGGGCGTCGTTCGATGCGGAGGCGCTGTCGGACACGGCGACGCCCTTCTCGCAGATCGGCGCCGGGTACTTCGCGATCCTCATCGATCAGGGCGAAGGCACGGTGCCGTATCAGGGTATCACGCCGATCGCTGGTGGATCGCTTTCATCCTGTGCGGAGACCTATTTCGCCCAGTCCGAGCAGTTGCCGACGCGTTTCTCGCTTGCCTTCGGTCGGTCGCGGCTGCCGGGTCAGGAAGAACGCTGGCGCGCGGGCGGCGTGATGCTTCAGCACTTGCCAAAAGCCTCGCCCTTCGCCGCAACGGACGGCGGCAGTGGTGAAGGCGGACTTCTTGCCGCTTTCGACCTTGTGGAAGGCGATGACGCGGAGAACTGGGGCCGCGCGAACCTTCTGCTCGATACGGTCGAGGCCATGGAACTGATCGGACCGCAACTGGCGCCAACCGATCTTCTGGTGCGGCTCTTTCACGAGGAGGGGCCGCGCGTCTATGATGCGCAATCTGTGCAGTTCGGCTGCTCCTGTTCGGCCGAAAAGGTGCGACAAAGCCTGTCGATCTATTCGGCGAAGGACATTGGCCACATGACGACCGAAGAGGGAATCGTGACTGCTGAATGCCAGTTCTGCGGCGCGCATTACGAATTCGACCCCAACACGCTGGGATTTGAAGCAACAAAGGTGTCCGGTGGCTCCAAGTGACCTTCAGGCGCGGCTCCGGCAGGCGGCGACCGTGCCGGGGCGGCCGAGTTCCGACTATGACCTCAATCCCGCTGCGTCGGGAACGCCTCGGCAGGCGCTGCGGGATGCGGCGGTCCTGATTGCCTGCCGTCCGGGCCCCGCCGGGGCCGAGGTGATCCTGACCAAGCGCTCGTCGCGGCTCAAACACCATCCCGGCCAGATCGCGTTCCCGGGCGGCAAGATCGACGCCGGCGATGACGGTCCGGTTGCCGCCGCCCTGCGCGAGGCCAGCGAAGAGGTCGGCCTTCCGATAGCGCAGGTCCGGGTCCTCGGTACCCTTCCCGCGCACGAGACCGTCACAGGTTTCGCCGTGACGCCAGTCCTTGCCTGGATCGATGGCGCCTTCGTGGCCGTGCCCGAAGAAGGCGAGGTCGCGGAAGCCTTCGCGGTGCCACTCGATCACCTGATGACCCCGGCGAACTACCGGGTCGAGGCGCGACTCTGGCGCGGCCAGATGCGGCAGTTCTATGTGGTCCCCTACGGCCCCTACTATATCTGGGGGGCGACCGCGCGTATGCTCCGGGCGCTGGCGGACCGGATGGGGCAATGCGGATAGAGGGTGACTGGATCGGGGCGAGGGGTACCCAGTCGGTCCTCGCCATGCTCGTCGGCGCCGGATATCAGGGCTGGCTCGTCGGCGGCTGCGTGCGCGACGCACTCCTTGGCCGCCCCGTGGCGGATATCGACATCGCAACCGATGCGCGCCCTGAAACGGTTGTGCGGCTCGCGGCGGCCAGCGGCTTTCGCGCGGTTCCGACCGGGATCGAGCACGGGACCATCACCGTCGTGGTGGATAGTGCGCCCTATGAGGTGACGACCTTCCGGCGGGATCTGGAGACCGACGGCCGCCGTGCCGTGGTTGCGTTCTCGGAACGGCTGGAAGAGGATGCGGCGCGGCGCGACTTTACCATGAATGCGCTTTACGCCGACGCCGGGGGCCATGTCATCGACCCGGTTGGCGGCATCGCCGATCTGAAGGCCCGCCGTATCCGCTTTGTCGGTGTGGCCGAGGATCGGGTGCGCGAGGACTATCTGCGCATCCTGCGCTTCTTTCGCTTCCATGCCCGGTTTGGCGACCCTGCAGCGGGAATGGACCCGGACGCGCTTGCGGCTATCGCGGCCAATGCGGATGGTATCGACACGCTCTCAAAAGAACGCATAGGCCACGAGATGCGCCGCCTTCTCGCCGCGCCCGACCCTGCGCCTGCGCTGGCAGCGATGGCGGTGTCGGGCGTTCTGGCGCGCGTCCTGCCGGGGGCCGACCCGCGCCTGATGGCAGAGCTTGTCGATCTTGAGGGCGGCGAGAACGCACCACGCTGGCTCCGCCGTCTCGCCGCGCTGGGCTCTGGCAATGCCGGCCAGGACCTGCGCCTGTCGCGGGCCGAGCAACGGGATCTCGATCTGATCCGGCAGGCGGTGGCCAGTCCCCAGGGTGCGGCCGAACTTGGCTACCGCCACGGGCGCGAGATTGCTCGCGATGCGATACTCCTGCGTGCCGCGTCCGGTCTGCCGCAGCCATCGGGCTGGGAAGCCGAGGTCAGCAAGGGCGCTTCGGCGACCTTCCCGGTCAGGGCCGCCGATCTCATCCCGCGCTACTCCGGGTCCGACCTGGGCCGCAGGCTGGCCGAGATCGAGGCGCGCTGGATTGCCTCGGGGTTTTCATTGTCACGGGAACAATTGCTTGCTTGAAACCGCAGCGCCCCGGTGGAAGAAGGACGGGCCCTGAACCCGGACGACGCCATGCCCGCCGAAATGCTGCCCGCGCTCTTCGCGCTTGCCATCGCGACGCTCTTCACGCCCGGCCCGAACAACGCGATGCTGGCCGCGTCCGGCGCGCGCTTCGGTTTCTGGCCGACCGCGCCGCATTTCCTCGGAGTGGCGACGGGGTTTCCCCTGATGATGCTTGGCGTTGGCCTGGCGCTTGGCGGCGCGTTTCAGACTTCGGCGCTTCTGCGCGAGACGTTGCGCTGGGGTGGCGCTGCGCTTCTCCTTTATATGGCGTGGAAGATTGCGCGCTCCGGCTCCGTCGGCTCGGCCAGCGGCAAGCCGCACCCGATGCGATATCTCAGCGCGGTTGCCTTTCAATGGGTCAACCCGAAGGCATGGTCGATGGCTGTCGCGGCGGCATCACAGTTCATCCTGCCGGTCGCGCCTGTCACCACGGCCTGCATCGTCGCCTCCACCTTCCTCGGCCTCGGCGTGATCTCGTCGATGACCTGGACCTATGCCGGGCAAGCGATTTCGCGCTGGTTGACGACGCCTGCGCGCCTGCGGGCCTTCAACTTGACGATGGCCGGTCTCATCGTCCTGTCCGTCGGTGCGCTGGTCAGGCACTGAGTTCACCTTTCCGTCCCGCTGCGCTATATGCTCGGGGCAACCCGAAGAGGCCAACATGTTCCGGTTCTTCGAGAACCTGGTCGATCCCTATGTCGCTTATGAAGAGAAGGACGCGCCGCCACGGCGGCTCCTTCCCTTCCTGATGGACTATGCCCGCCCGTTCAGGCGGGTCTTTGCCGTGGCCGCCGTTCTGAAGATGGCCGTCGCGATCGTCGAAGTCGGGCTGATCTGGTATGTCGGGCGGCTCGTCGATCTGCTGGCCGCGGGGGGGCCTGCCGAGGTGATGCGCGCACATGGGCCCGAGTTTGCCGCCGCCGCCCTGACGGTCCTGTTCCTCAGGCCCATCGTCGGCGGGATCGACGTGGCGCTGCTGCACAATACCATCCTGCCGAACTTCGGCACGCTGATCCGCTGGCGGTCGCACCGGCATGTGCTGCGCCAGCCCGTCGGCTGGTTCGAGAACGACTTCGCCGGCCGCATCGCCAACCGGATCATGCAGACACCGCCCGCCGCCGGGGATGCGGTGTTCCAGATCTTCGACGCGGTGGCCTTTGCCGTCACCACCCTGATCGGGTCGGTGGCGCTGCTCTCGGGTGCCGACGTCAGGCTTGTCGTGCCGCTGGCTGTCTGGATCGTCCTCTATCTCTGGCTCTTGCGCTGGACGATCCGCCGCGCCGGTCCGGCCTCGACTGCAGCCTCCGATGCCCGTTCGAAGATCACCGGGCGCGTTGTTGACAGCTACACCAATATCCATTCGGTCAAGATGTTCGCCCATCACGATCAGGAAATCGACTATGCCGGCGAGGCGATCGAGGAGGCGCGGCAGAAGTTTCAAGCCGAGATGCGCATCGTCACGCTGATGGACCTGATGCTGACCTTCATCAACGGCCTTCTTATCGTCGCGGTGACCGGGTTGGCGCTCTGGCTCTGGTACTACGGGCAGGCAACGGTCGGCGTGGTGGCTGCTGCGGCGACACTGGTGCTGCGCCTCAACAACATGACCTACTGGATCATGTGGGCGACCACGAACCTCGTTCAGTCGCTCGGCGTCGTGGCCGAAGGCATGGAAACCATCGCCCAGCCGATCGCCCTTGTCGATCAGCCAGGCGCGAAGCCGCTCGACTACCGCGAGGGGCGGATCGAGGTGCAGCATCTGCGGCATCACTACGGACGCGGCTTCGGCGGCCTTGCAGATGTGTCGCTGACCATCCGTCCGGGGGAAAAGATCGGCCTCGTCGGGCGGTCCGGATCGGGGAAATCGACCCTCGTGAAGCTGCTTTTGCGGTTCTACGACGCGGAAGGCGGCCGCATACTGATCGACGGGCAAGACATTGCCAGCGTCACGCAGAACAGCCTGCGCCGGGTGGTCGGCATGGTGCAGCAGGAGAGCAGCCTTCTGCACCGCTCTGTCCGCGAAAATATCCTTTACGGCCGTCCCGAAGCGACCGAGGCCGAGATGCTGGATGCAGCAAACCGCGCCGAGGCCCATGAGTTCATCCAGCATCTGACAGATCCCGGCGGCCGCAATGGCTATGACGCGCAGGTAGGCGAGCGCGGCGTCAAGCTGTCCGGTGGCCAGCGCCAGCGCGTCGCTCTGGCGCGCGTGATCCTCAAGGACGCGCCGATCCTTGTGCTCGACGAAGCCACGAGCGCGCTCGACAGCGAGGTCGAGGCGGCGATCCTCGATACGCTCTACGGCGTGATGCAGGGCAAGACCGTCATCGCCATCGCGCACCGTCTGTCCACCATCGCGCACATGGACCGGATCGTGGTGCTGGATGAAGGACGCATCATCGAGGACGGAACCCATGCCGCGCTGCTTGCGAAAGGCGGCCTTTATGCCCAGTTCTGGGGTAGGCAGTCCGGTGGCTTCATCGGAACCGAAGAGGGGCCGGAGGCCGCGCAATGAAGATCGGCGACATGATCGACGCCTTCCGCCCGGCGGATGGGCCGCCGCCGCAATCGCTGGGGCGGTTCTTTCTGTGGTGCCTGTCCGGCGCCTGGGTGCCGCTTCTGGGCGCGACGGTGCTATCTGCCATTTCGGGCGCGATGGAGGTTGTGACCGCCTGGTTCCTTGGGCGCGTCATCGATACCGCACAGGGCAGCGACCCGGCGGCGGTCCTGACAACTGAATGGCCGCTCTACCTCGCATTCGCCGTCTTTCTCGTGGTCCTGCGGCCCCTGACCTTTGGCCTCAGTGCCGCGTCCAACGCCGTCGTGGTGCAGCCGAACGTGCTGCCGCTGGTCCTCTCGCGCCTGCATCGCTGGACGCTCGGTCAGGCGGTGACCTTCTTCGATAACGACTTCGCCGGCCGCATCGCGCAAAAGCAGATGCAGGCCGCCCGGGCCGTCACTGACGTCGCCAGCGAATCGATCAACACCATCGCCTTCTCGCTGGCCTCGATCATCGGCTCGGTTCTTCTGCTCTTGACCATCGGCAGCTGGATGGCGCTGGCGCTGGCGGTCTGGCTTGTTGCCTACCTGCTTCTGATCCGTGCCTTCCTGCCGCGGGTCCGGGGCAAATCCGCGGCCCGCGCTGGGGCGAGGGCCATGGTCACGGGGCAGGTCGTGGATACGATCACCAACATCAAGACAGTGAAGCTCTTCGCCCATGCCGAGCATGAGGACAGGGCCGCATTGCGAGCGATGTCCGGGTTCCGCGAAACCGCGCTTGATTTCGGCGTCTTGTCGGCCTGGTTCCGTGTCGCGTTGATGACCATCGCCGGGGCGCTGCCGCTGATCCTGATCGGCGGCGCGCTGCTGCTCTGGTCGAGAGGGACCGCGACCACCGGCGATATCGCTGCCGCCGGGACAATTTCCATCCGCATCGCGCAGATGACCGGCTGGGTCAGCTTCACGCTGATGAGCATCTATGGCTCCATCGGCGAGGTCGAGGATGCCATGCGCACACTGACGCCACCGCATGAGCTGACCGATGCGCCGGGCGCACGGGTACTGTCGCGAGTCACGGGTGCGATCAGCTTCGTCGACGTGAGTTTTGCCTATGGCCGCAAGCAGGGCGGGATCGACCAGATCTCGCTCACCATTCCGGCAGGGCAGAAGGTCGGGATCGTGGGGGCGTCCGGCGCGGGCAAATCGACGCTCGTGGCCCTGCTTCTCAGGCTCTATGAGACTGAAAGGGGGCGGGTTCTGATTGATGGAGTCGATGTGCGCGACGTGACGCAGGAAAGTCTCCGCCGCCAGATCGCGATGGTCACGCAGGAAACCGCCATGTTCAACCGTTCCGCCCGCGAGAACATCCTCTACGGCAGGCCCGACGCGACCGAGGCCGAGATGATCGCGGCTGCGAAAGCCGCCGAGGCGGACGACTTCATCGAGACGCTTCAGGACCACAAGGGCCGCACGGGCTATGAGGCGCATCTGGGCGAACGCGGTGTCAAGCTGTCCGGCGGTCAGCGCCAGCGCATCGCGCTCGCTCGCGCCTTCCTGAAGGACGCGCCGATCCTGGTTCTTGACGAGGCGACAAGCGCCCTCGACAGCGAAATCGAGGCACAGGTGCAGGACGCGCTTCACCGCGTCATGCAGGGCAAGACCGTTCTTGCGATCGCGCACCGGCTGTCCACAATCTCGGAGATGGACCGCATCGTCGTGATGGATCAGGGCCGGATCGTGGAGGATGGCACCCATGCGGCGCTTCTCGCCAGCGGCGGCCTCTACGCGCGCTACTGGAACCGGCAATCCGGTGGCTTCATCGGATTGGAAGAGGCTGCGGAATGAGCATCCTCACGATTGCCCGGCTCGGGCATCTGGGCGATGGCATCGCGCCCGGTCCGGTCTTTGTGCCGATGGCACTCCCGGGCGAGGTCGTCGAGGGTGACATCAGCGGCGAACGGATGCCTGACCCAAGGATCATCACTCCCTCGGCCGACCGGGTGCGTGCAGCCTGTCGGCACTACCGCACCTGCGGCGGCTGCGCGATCATGCACGCGTCGGACGACTTCGTCGCGGACTGGAAGGCCGATATCGTGCGCCAGGCGCTGGCGGCGCAGGGGTTGGAGGCCGTGTTCCGCCCGGTCGTGACGTCACCGTCGCAATCCCGCCGCCGCGCCACCTTTTCCGGGCGGCGCACGAAATCCGGCGCCATCGTGGGGCTGCACGGCCGCCGGTCAGGGACCATCGTCGAAACTCCCGAGTGTCAGCTTGTGCATCCGCGACTCACAGCGATCCTGCCGGGTCTGGTCGAAATCACTCTGGCCGGCGGGTCACGCAAGGCCGAACTTGCGCTGTCGGCAAGCCTGTCTGAAGCAGGCGTCGATCTCGCCGTACGGGGCGGGAAACTGCTGGAACCGAGCCTGTTTTCGGCACTTTCAGCCATCGCGGACGGTGCCGACCTTGCGCGCCTGACGTGGGATGACGAAACCATTGCCACCCGCCGCCCACCGGTCCGCCGCTTTGGCACCGCGCTGGTCGTCCCGCCCGCCGGGGCCTTTCAACAGGCAACGGCGGAAGGCGAGGCAGCGCTTCTCGCCGCCGTAACCGAAGCGGTGGGGGATGCGGACCATGTCGCCGATCTCTTCGCGGGATGCGGCACCTTCGCGCTGCCGCTTGCCGCGCGTGCCACGGTCCATGCCGTCGAGGGCGATC
>JBGSNN010000226.1:0-4648 GCA_041739655.1 Albidovulum sp.
ACAAATCACCGTGCTCGCTGCCGCTCCCAGACCATGCCGGCAAGGCGAGGATCGTCGCCGAACGAGCGCGGTGGAAACTCGATCCCGAGGCGCGGGTACTCGCGGACGGCCTGTGCTCCGGTTCGGTTGATGCGGATGCGCCATGTCTGACGTTCGAGCGGCGCGGAGCTTCGGAACGCCCGGCAGGTCAGCACGGCGATGTTCGTCCCCCGCGCCGGATCGCGCACGGAAGCGTAACGGATGACCTCCACCCCGACCTCGCGCGCGGTCTCGGCAAGGCCCTGGCAAGGCTCGTAGTCGGTCAGGTGCTGTCATCGGCCCGCGTCCCCCGCCAGTGCGCCCGTGGTCAGATCAATTGCAGAGGGGGCGGCCAGATCGACCGAGAAGGCGGTGTACTCGGCCGCATCATCCGGGAACGGCGTCCCCGGGCTCTCGGCGTAGAAGAGGAAACGATAGAACACCATCTCGGCCGTCGCAGTCTCGGGCTGCTCCGCACCATACCAGACGCCCGGCGTGATCCCGGCCCGGCGGAAGCGCGAGCCCTGCGGATAGGGCCGATAGCGGAACGGCGTCGAAAGCAGATAATCGAGATGACGGCACTCGGGCGGAACAGGCGGCTTGGTCTCGTCCAGAATGGCTTCGAGCATGTCTTGCTCGCCGAGGCTGTCTACGAGTTTCAGCGTCGAGACGCGGTGCTGGGCCTCGACCAGCCGCCAGGCCAGGCTTTCAAGCGGCCGGGCCTCAGAGCGGAGCGCGTCGGGCGTCCAGATAGGTGACGACATCCACGAGTCCCTGGGCAGAGGCAATCCGTTCGGCGGGGCGTGCCCCAAGGGCAGTGTTGGGTGCAGTCAGCCACGCGCGGGCAACGCCTTCATCTCCACCCGTGATCGCATCCAGCGAGCGGAATGCGCGCACCAGAAGTGCTGCAAGCTCGAACGGCTTGCCATGATCGGCCAGGGCGGCTTCCCCGCTCTTGAAGCGGGACACCTGCGCCTCGGAGACGCCCAGCACCTCGGCCAGGAGACGGCCCGAGATGTCGAGCCGTTCCGCCGCCCGGACGGCGGCCTTGGTCAGGACCGCCCCGCGATTCGGCGCTGCGGAGTGTCTGTGAGCATTCGGCATGGCTGCCTCCTTTCCCGATGAAACATAGTGCATAAAAATTCCTGTGGAAAGATTAAACAATCGCGATCTTGCGCCCGGCAGAAAGACGGACTTCTGATCAGCCCGATACGTCGGGCATCCATGGACCTTTTTGCTGGCTCGGCTGAGGGACTGAATGTCTGCTTTCTGCCCGAGCGGCAGCTGCCATGCGGCCGTTCCCCGCCCGCGCGACGCCGACCGAACCCGCCTCAACCGGCATTCTTCGCCTGCCGAAGGGCGATCAGCGCCGCGAGATCCGACAGTTCGACACCGATCAGCCCGTCCGAGGCGATCTTGAGAAGCCGCCGGTCCTCCTCGGTCATGCCCTTCTTCGGCCAGGCAGTCCGGAACTTTTCAACCGCATCCGCAAAGCCCGCGGCCCACTCCACCTGCCCTTTCTTCGAGCGTTTGGTCATCGATGCAACGAACTCTCCGGGCTCCGAGGTGAGATCCGACACCGCCTGGGCGCGCATCATCACCAAGTCCATGAACCGCTGGAACAAGGACGGATCGATCCGCGGCAGGACGGCATCGAGGATCGCGGGCAGCCACGCGTTCGGCATGAGCATCTGCGGTGCGATGACGACACCGATCAGGTAACCGTCGAGCCAGTCGGGGGCGAGGTCCGTGCCGCGCAGGAGCGCCGCCATTTCCCCCTTCTTCTCGGGTGCCGGCGCTTCCGCGGCCAGTTCCTCAAGGGACGCGCCCGGATCGAAATCCGGATCGTCCCGGATCCAGGCCTCGATGGTCTGCTCGTGAACATCGAGCATCACGGGGATCTTCTTCAGGTCACGGCCGTCGAGCAGTGCCATGGCGCAAGCTGCAAAACTCGCCGCATCCGGCTCAAGGGCGGTCTCCAGCACATCGGCGGCACGGGCCAGAATGCGCGCCCACCAGTCGCGCCGGGTCTCCAGCCATTTCCAGAGCGCCGTTTCGCCCGAGCGTGCAGTTCGCGCCCTGTCGAGGATCGCGTGCGCCTCATCGCTTTCCTCGAACCAGCTTTCGACGATTTCATGACGATCCCACCAGCCCTCGCTCGCGAGGATCAGGGCGCCGCGTTGTTGCGGCGGAAGCGCCCGGACGGCGGGAGTCGAGACCAGATCGCCGATCAGGTCCGGCGTAGATTTCAGCTCGGGGCGCAGACCAGCGAGGCCACAGATCCGGGCAACCTCGATCAGGCCCGGAACCGGCGGTCGGCCTTGCGCAAGGCCGTCCGCCAGCGCGATGGACAGTGCGCGGCGGACATAGTCAGCCGTGACGCTCAGCGCGCTGACCTCCTCGGACATGCGATTGATGACCGCCTTCTGGTCCTTCGCCGAGCGGCAGGGAATCGTATAGGCATCCTTCACGCCCTGCCCCTGTTTCAGGAGCAGCATCGCCATCTTGCGACTGGTCCCCGACTGCAGGGCGATGCCGATGCTCTGCGCACCGCCGCCATCCGGCAGGGTGGCGCGGATACCGTGGAGCGTCCAGGGTCCCGGTTCGGGTTCCGGTGCCACGCCCTTGCGCATCACCTCCCTGAGAACCATATCCACTTCCCGCCGCGCTCCATCCTCAGACATCCAGCTGCGCAGGACGACGAGCGTTCCGAAGATTCTGCCCGGCAGATCGCCGCGTGCCAGACGTCCGGCGATTCCTCGCGCGGCCGCAAGACGGATGGCCGGAGCCGGATCGAGCAGCCAGAAGCAGGCCAGATCGGCATGGATCGGATCGTCGCGGACCACGGAATAGGCGACGACATGTTCGCGCATCTCGGAGGGCATCGCCCCGAAGCTCTCGGCCAGCGCGGTGTGAAGGGCGAGCGGCTCTCCCTCTGCCTGCTGAATCAGCTCGACAAAGAGCTCGTCAAGCAACGCATCGCCTTCGGCAGGATTGGCCGTGCGCCGACCATTTGCCGGAATGACATCCTCGCGCTGCAACTCCAGAGAAACCGGCGCGTTCAGCCCATTTCGGGTCCAGAGTTGGGCAAAGATCAGACTGTGCGCGGGCGTCATCCGGCGTTGGCGCCGCGCGAGGTCGAGGGCGGTCTCGAGCGCATCGAGCAAGGCCTGCCCACGAGCCTTGCCATTTTCCTGGGCGATGCGCGCTGCATCGAGGCCCGCGCCAAGCAGGTCGAGCAGATCCTCGTCCTTCGGCGATCGGTCGTCGATCGCGCAGAGGCGCGCGACAATCTGGCTGCCGAGGGCCGGGCGATGCAGGAGATCGAAGCTGGCCCGTTCGAGGATTTCACGGCGGGCGCCGAACCCGTCACTGCCGGCTTGCGCGAGTGCCGCCAATACCTCATCGATCCGACTTTTTGCCACCTGTCACCTGCCCCGGCTGCCTGATTTCAGCAACCAACGTAGCGACGCCACCGGGCCTTGTCAGCGCGATAGAGCATGGGAGCCGGAAGGAAAAATGCAGGCCACACGCCGGCTCTTGCCAAAGACGAGAGAGGCAGGTCCACGAGGGCGCAAGCCGGGGCCGCCTCACAATTCCCAATCTTTTGCGCCCGTGCGCTCAGGGCCGCCGGACAGTTGCCGCTCTGCCTTGGTCGCCTGTCGCAATGTCAGGCCAAAAGCCACGTGCGATTTCGCTACTGAGACCACGGCCCGCGCAATCCACCCGCGCTCGCCCTCATCCTCGACATCCCGCGCCAGCGCATCGGTCCGGCCTGCGGCAAGCTCCGCCACGACACCCTCCCCGTATCGCCCGCGCAATTCCGCCGCGAACCGCTCGGCATGGGCATCCCCGCGGAACTCGATCTTGCCCTCGGTCTGCATGATCCGCCCCATCGACCGCAGCGCGCGCAGCAGGCGGTCGTTCTCGGGCACGGCTTCGGTGGCGACGGCATGGTCTATTGCCCTTGCCGCTCGGTCGTAGAAGCCCTGCAACTCTACGGCCACGCGCCTCCCCTCGTCCGGGTCACGAAGGTCCAGCCGTCGCCGGCCGGCCAGGACCAGAAGATCACTGCGGACCCAGTCCCGTTCTTCCCAGGCATTCGCCGCGCCAGTTTCAAGCCGGCTGGCGATGCGCTCTTCGCTGAGGCCAATCGCGCGTGCACCCGCCACGATCTCCGCCCGCAGCCGCTCCGCCGCACCGGGTCGCAGCGTCGTCTCCACCCTGCCCCGCGTCAGGACATCGCCCTCAAGCGCCATGCCATAGATCGCCGACTGCGGCATCATCTGGAGAAGCTGAGCGCCGCGGGCATCGCCAAGCTCGCGCGCGATGTCGATGGCATAGCCGTAGAGCTCATCCCTCAGCTCCTTCCGCTCGGCAGCCGGAGCCTTGCGGATCTTTCCCTCTGTCTCAGCCATCCATCCGTTGAAATGCCGGTCGAGGTCAGCGCGCTCGATACTCGCCACCTCAGCCGGGAAGGGCTGGAGCACCCCGCCCTGCCGAAGGGCTTCCTCGGCCTTGGCAATCTTCTCGCCGATCTCCGGTAGACCTGTCAGGGCCGCAACATGGCTCAGGCTGCGCATGGTGTCGGCCGTGCGCGCCATCGTGGCGAGCGCATCTTCCAGCGCCC
>JBGSNN010000179.1:0-1867 GCA_041739655.1 Albidovulum sp.
GTATTTGCGAACAGAAGAAGCGGGGCGGGTTTTCTCGACTGGCGGAAGCGGCTAAGAGGTCAGGACAGTTGGTCGGTTCTCGAGAGGGTCTCGTCATGATTGAGATATCACGCCGCGCAGCGGTGGGGGTCTTGCTCGGCGCACTCGCGGCCTGCGGGCGGCATCCGGTGCCGCAGCGCGGCAGCGCGGGCGGCACGGCCGAGGTCAACCGGCTGATCGCCTACCATGCCCGCGCCCTCGATGTGCCGGAGGATCTGGTGCACCGCGTGGTGCGGCGCGAAAGCAACTACAATCCGGCGGCGCGCAACGGGCACTACTACGGGCTGATGCAGATTCTGCCCGAGACGGCGCGGACGATGGGCTATCGTGGCAGCCCCGGCGGGCTTCTCGATGCCGATACCAACCTGCGCTATGGCGTGAAATATCTGCGCGGCGCCTGGATCGTCGCGAACGGCAATCGCGATCGGGCGGTGATGTGGTACGCCAAGGGCTACTACTACGAAGCCAAGCGCCGCGGGCTGTTGCAGGAGACGGGTCTCAGGGCGTGACCGAGGCCTCCTCTGGCCGCGGTACGCATCCCTGATGGCGTTTGCCGAGCCTCAGATGGTGATCCGCGCCGCTTCGGACCGGGCCGATAGAGCATGTTGCGAAAAAGTGGGCACCGGTTTTTCGCGAAGAACATGCGACCACTCAAGAATATAGAGCGCGCTGTTCTGAGTTCCATTCAGAACAGCGCGCTCTAGACCGGGATCGCCGTCGTCTGACGCACCGTTCTGAGCGCGAAGGACGAATGCATCTGCGCCACGCCGGGCAGCCGCGCGAGGTGCTGTCGGTGGATTCGGGCGAAATCCTCGGTGTCTTCGGCGACGACCTTGAGAAGGTAGTCGGCCGACCCCGCCATCAGGTGGCATTCGAGAATGTCGGGCACCAGCGTCACTGCCTTCTCGAAGGCGTCGAGCACCTCGTCAGCCTGCCCGGAGAGAGTGATCTCGACGAAAACGGTCGTCGGACGTCTGAGCTTGCGGGCGTTCAGGAGGGCGACGAAACCGAGGATGTAGCCCTGCGTCTCAAGCCGCTGCACCCGCCGGTGGCACGCGGAGGGCGAGAGGTTGACGCGGTCAGAGAGTTCCGCGTTGGTGATGCGTCCTTCTTTCTGCAATGCAGCAAGAAGGCGTCTGTCTATCGCGTCCAGCTCCATTGTTGCGCAATATCCTTCGATGAATCTGATCTTCTATCGAATATATCATCAAAGAGAATGCGATTCACCCGGCAAATCTCAAAGCAATTCCGGCGCGCATGCCGCACACTGTGCTCAGAGACATTCAATGAGGTTTGCCATGAAGATCGGATGCCCGAAAGAGATCAAGCCGCAGGAGTTCCGTGTCGGCATGACCCCGGCCGCGGCGCAGGAGGCCATCGGCCATGGTCATGAGGTCCTGATCGAGACCAATGCCGGCACTGGTTCAGGTTTTGCCGATGCCGACTATGCCGCCATTGGCGCGAAAATTCTCGGTACGGCGAAGGAGGTCTTCGCCACTGCCGACATGATCGTGAAGGTGAAGGAGCCGCAGCCGGTGGAGCGCAAGATGCTGCGCGAGGGCCAGATCCTCTTCACCTATCTCCACCTCGCGCCCGATCCTGAGCAGACGAAGGACCTTCTCGCCTCGGGTGCGACCTGCATCGCCTACGAGACGGTGACCGACCGCATGGGCGGCCTGCCGCTCTTGGCGCCGATGTCCGAGGTCGCCGGGAAACTGGCACCGCAGGTCGGCGCCTGGACCCTGCAGAAGGCCAATGGCGGGCGCGGCGTCCTTCTCGGCGGTGTGCCGGGCGTGGCGCCGGCAAAGGTCGTGGTGATCGGCGGCGG
>JBGSNN010000334.1:0-1545 GCA_041739655.1 Albidovulum sp.
CGCATCTGTTCGGACAGCGCCGAGGTGCCGACCAGCATCCGCGCCGCCGCGTCGCCGCGCCGGATCTCGCGCTTCAGGGCGCGGTTCTCAAGCACCAGCGCGCGAGTTCTGAGCGCCTTGCCGACCACCGCCAGAAGGTCCGCCGGGTTGCAGGGTTTTTCGAGAAAGTCGAAGGCCCCGCCCGACATGCCCTGCACCGCCATCGGCACGTCGCCCTCGCCGGTAAGGAGGATCACGGGCAGGTCCGGATCGACCTTGCGGCTGTGCTCAAGCAGCGCAAAGCCGTCCTTGCCCGGCATCCGGATGTCCGACAGCACGATGCCGTCGAACTCCGGCGCGATATGGTCCTTCGCCTCGATATAGCTTGCCGCAAGGACCGGCCGGAGACCGGCAAGCTCCAGCGTCTGACCGAGGGCCTCGCGCACGGCGCGGTCGTCATCGACCAGGAGGACCCGGCTCAGCGTCATGCCGCCGCGGCCCCCTGCCGCACCGCGTCGAGATCGACGCTGAACTCGGCGCCGCCTTCGGGCCGGTTGCGACCGGCAATCTCGCCGCCGAAGCTTTTCACGATTCCATAGGAAATCGACAGGCCAAGCCCCATGCCCTCGCTCGCGCCGACCTCCTTGGTGGTGTAGAACGGGTCGAAGATGCGGTCGGGATCGGAGATGCCGGGGCCAGTGTCGCGTACCGTCAGCCGGACCCGGCCTTCCCCCACCGTGAGGCTGATCGCGATGACCCCGCCCGCACCCATGGCATCGGCGGCATTGCTGATGAGGTTGACGAGCACCTGCTGCAGCCGCACCTCGCCGCCCCGCACCCAAAGCGGCGCGGCGGGCGCGGCCCAGTCAACCGTGACCCCGGCGGCGCGAAGCCGCGCCTCGGTCAGTTCCAGCGCGTCGGTGACGACCTGCACCAGGTCGACATCGTTCACCGCCTCGCTTTCCTGACGCGCGAAGGCGCGCAGGTTCTTGATGATGCGCCCCATGCGCCGGGCCAGGTCGGAGATGCGGCCAAGATTGTCCGCCGCCTTCTCGGCCATGTCGCGCTCCAGAAACAGCGTCGCATTCTCGGCGTAGGAGCGGATCGCCATCAGCGGCTGATTGAGTTCATGGCTGATCCCTGCCGACATCTGCCCCAGCGCCGAGAGCTTGCCGGCCTGGACCAGTTCGGCCTGCGCGCGGTGAAGCTGTTCATTGGCCTGCAAGAGCGCGCTCGTCCGCTCTGCGACCCGCGTCTCCAGCAGCGCATTCGCCTTCGCCTCGGTCGCCAGCCGGTCTGCCAGGGCGCGGCGGCGCTCCATCAGCGCGAGGACCACTGCACCAAGCCCGAGCGAGGCCGCCGCCGCCATCGCCGCGACCAGGCTCGCCTGTCGTTCGGCCGGGGCGATATCGACAAGCGACTCGCCCACCATCTCGATGACCGGCAACCGCTGTGTCAGGTGCAGGGTGCGTTCTGGCAGATGCGGGCCGCCGTCGATCGTCCAGATGTCGTCGCCACCGAGGGATGTCGCGCGCTGCCGCAGCCGCGCGGCACCGGCGATCGCGG
>JBGSNN010000344.1:0-1728 GCA_041739655.1 Albidovulum sp.
GCGCCGCGCGCGCCGCCTCGGCCGCGGCCTCGACCTCTTCCAGCACGCGGACCGCCATCTCGCCGCCGTCCATCATCTTGCGGCCGACAAGGTCCATCGCCTGGATGCCGTTCGTCCCTTCGTAGATCGGCGTCACCCGCACATCGCGGTAATACTGCGCGATCCCGGTCTCCTCGACATAGCCCATGCCGCCGTGGACCTGCGCCGCCATCTCGCTGACCATGCAGCCGACATCGGTGCCGTAGGCCTTGGCGATCGGGGTCAGGAACGCGGCACGCGCCGCCCAGTCGCCGTCGCCGGTGGCACTGTGCATGTCGGTGGCGACCGCGCAGGCCAATCCGATCGCCCGCGCGGCAAAGACCTCGGCCCGCATGGTGACGAGCATCCGGCGCACGTCGGGATGATCGGCGATCACGCCCATCTGGTTGCGCTCCCGCGCATAGGCGACGGCCTTCTGGCACGCCGCCTCGGCCACGCCGACGCCCTGCATCCCGACGCCGAGCCGCGCGTTGTTCATCATGGTGAACATCGCCGCCATCCCCTTGTGCTCGGCCCCGACGAGCCAGCCGGTCGCACCTTCATAGGCCATGACGCAGGTGGGCGAGCCGTGCAGGCCCATCTTGTGCTCGAGGCTCACCACCTTCAGGGCGTTCTGCACGCCGGGGTTGCCCTCGGCATCCGGAAGATATTTCGGCACGATGAAGAGGCTGATGCCCTTCGTCCCCGGCGCTGCCCCCGGCAGGCGGGCCAGGACGAGGTGCGAGACATTCTCGACCACATCGCTGTCGCCCCAGGTGATGAAGATCTTCTGCCCGGTGATCGCATAGGTGCCGTCGCCGTTCGGCTCGGCCCGGGTGCGCAGCGCGCCGACGTCGGACCCGGCCTGCGGCTCGGTCAGGTTCATCGTGCCCGACCACTGGCCCGAAACGAGCTTCGGAATATAGAGCGCCTTGATCTCGTCCGAGGCATGGTGATCGAGCGCCTCGATCTGGCCCTGCGTCAGCAGCGGGTTGAGCTGCAGCGCGAGACAGGCCCCCGACAGCATGTCGTTGATCGCCATGTTGAGCGCCTGCGGCAGGCCCATGCCCCCGAAATCCTGTGGCGCCGAGACGCCGATCCAGCCGCCCTCGGCGATGGCACGGAACGCCTCGGCAAAGCCGGGCGAGGTCCGAACCACGCCGTTTTCCAGCCGCGCCGGGACCTTGTCGCCAGCGGCGTTCACCGGCGCCACCACGGTATCGCAGAGCTTCGCCGCCTCGCCGAGGATCGCCTCCACCAGATCCGGCGTCGCTTCGGCGAAGCGCTCGGTCCGGGCGAGATCGCCGAATGGCACGACATGGTCCAGCACGAACCGGATATCATCAAGGGGGGAACGATAGGTCATCAGGGTCTCCCGGTCAGCACCTTGGCATCTGCTCTTGCGGCGCGTATGACACAGTCTTGAAGCTTGCCGCAATGATCGCGGTCGGCGGCCCCCACGGCAACCCGAACGCTGCGTCACGAAGACCGAACCGCTGTGACCGACCTGCTGCCCCCCGATCCTGCGGGCCTCGCCAGCGCCGCCGCCCTGCTTGCTGCTGGCGACCTCGTCGCGTTCCCGACCGAAACGGTCTATGGCCTCGGCGCCGACGCAGGCTCCGATACCGCGGTCGCGCGAATCTTCGAGGCGAAGGGCCGGCCGCGCTTCAATCCGCTCATCGTCCATGTCGCCACGCTCGACGCGGCGCG
>JBGSNN010000393.1:0-7251 GCA_041739655.1 Albidovulum sp.
GGCGGCCAGTCCGCGCGCGACCCTGCCCGCCCCAAGGCCATAGCCATCGGCCTTGACCACGGCCCCGGCTTCGGCCCGGCCCGACAGCGCGGCCAGCGCCCGCCAGTTGTGCCGTATCGCGTCGAGATCGATGGAAAGAACTGCCTGTGCCATGGCGCGTCTTTTCGCAGGCGAGGCCGCGAGAGGCAAGGGCGCGGATACTCAGGGGTCGCTGTCCATCCGCATCCGCCGCCACATCTTTTCGCCGACAAGACAGTCATAGGGCGCGGCAGCCTGCACCGGGATCAGACGCTCGGTCGCAACCCCGGCGATTTCGAGGACGAGCTTTTGCGTCACCGCCCGCGCGAAATCCGGCCAGTCCGTGACCGGCAGGACGAAGGCGCCCGGCCCGCCGATGACGCATCGGTCATAATAGACGTCGAGGTCGGCGATGCGCATGAAGGCCCCGTCATCGGTCATCAGCGGCAGGCCGTTGATGACGATGCCCCGGGCAAGTGTTGCATCCCGCGCCGCGGTCACGATGCCGCCCTGATTGTTCGGCCCGTCGCCGGAGATGTCGATCACCCGCCTGAGGCCGTCGAAATCGTTCGCGTCGAAATAGGCGGCACCGTAGCGCAAGGCGGCGCTGATCGAGGTGCGGCTTTGCGGTGTCGGCCGCGCGCGCTCGATCACGTCGGCAACGGCGAGAAGGTCGGTGCGGCTCTCGATCAGCGTCCAGTCCTGAAGGATGCTCTGCTGGCGCTCGCCGGCCCATTCGACGAAGGCCAGCGCGATGCGCCCGGTCAGCGCGCCCTCCAGCGCGGCTGCCACGCTGTCGCTGCGCAGCGCTTCGGCATAGCCCTGTCGCTGCAACTCCAGTTCCGCCGACGACATCGAGCGCGAGATGTCGACCATCAGAAGAAGCTCGACATCGACCTCCTCCGCGGACGCGGGCAGGGCCAGCAGCATCAGAACGGGCAAAACGCGGCGCATGCCGAAGCGTCGCCCGACGGCGCCCCCCTGTCCAGTCACGAATGGTGAGGCTCAGAACCCGTCCTGGCCCTGCTGCCACGGCTGCACAAGGTTGCCGAAGCGGGTGAAGCGGCCTTCGAAGCTCAGTTCGATGGTGCCGATCGGTCCATGCCGCTGCTTGCCGATGATGACTTCTGCGCGCCCATGGACCCGCTCCATGCTCTCCTGCCACTTGGCCATGCCCTCAAGGTCGTGGTCGCCGGGCTTTTCGCGTTCCTTGTAGTATTCCTCGCGGAAGACGAACATGACGACATCGGCATCCTGCTCGATCGACCCGGATTCGCGCAGGTCGCTCAGTTGCGGGCGCTTGTCGTCGCGGTTCTCGACCTGGCGCGACAACTGCGAAAGCGCCACCACCGGAAGGCTGAGTTCCTTGGCCAGCGCCTTTAGGCCCATGGAGATTTCGGCAATCTCCTGAACCCGGTTGTCGCCGCGCCCGGTGCCGCGCAGAAGCTGGAGATAGTCCACGAAGACGACATCGAGTCCGCGCGTCCGCTTCAGGCGCCGACACCGCGCGGCGACCTGGCTGATCGGCAGCGCCGGGGTGTCGTCGATATAGAGTGGGCAGGCTTCCAGGGTCTTCGCGGCCTCGATGAAACGGCGGAACTCGGCCTCGGTCATGTCGCCGCGGCGGATCTGTTCGGACGGCACCTCGGAGGCCTCCGAGAGGATCCGCGCCGCCAACTGCTCGGCCGACATTTCGAGCGAGAAGAACCCGACCACGCCGCCATTCACCGCGCCTTCGCTGCCGTCGGGCCGGGTCCCGATACGGCAGGCCCGGGCGATGTTGAAGGCGATGTTGGTCGCGAGCGAGGTCTTGCCCATCGACGGCCGCCCGGCGAGGATCAAGAGGTCCGACGGGTGCAACCCGCCGAGCTTCTTGTCAAGATCCGCGAAGCCGGTGGATATCCCCGAAAGCGCACCGTCGCGGTGATAGGCGGCGTTGGCGGTCGCGACTGCATCGGTCGTGGCCTTGAGGAACGACACGAAGCCCCGTTCGACCGTGCCCTGCTCGGCCAAGGTATAGAGCCGCTGCTCGGCCTCGGTGATCTGGTCTTTCGGATCGCTGTCGATCTCGACGGTGCGGGCGCGGTCGGTGATCTCGCGACCAAGCTGCATCAGTTCCCGGCGGACGGCGAGATCATAGATCATCTGGGCATAGTCGCGCGCCGCGAAAGCCGAAATCGCCGATCCGGCAAGCCGAACGAGATAGGCCGGCCCGCCCAGCTCCTTGAGGCCGCTATCGTCTTCCAGATAGGCCTTGAGCGTCACCGGCGAGGCCAGCGCGTTCCTCTGGATGCGCGCGATCGAGATCTCGTAGATGCGCTGATGCACCGGCTCGAAGAAATGCTCGGGCTTCACCAGGCTCGCGATGCGGTCATAGATGTCGTTGTTGGTCAGAATGGCGCCCAGCAATTGCTGTTCGGCCTCGATGTTATGCGGAAGGGTCTCCTCATCCGGCGCGTTCTTCACCGCGCGGATCGTCGCAACTTCGGTCATCATGTCCCCCGTAATTGGCGAAGGGATATGCTTGATCCCGGCCCCGAGCGCAAATTGTATAATGCTGTGGATGACGGGTGGATAAGCAGAAACGCACCATATCCTGCGCCTTGGAGTGGAGGCCTGTCAATATCTGGCATGACGGCCGCCAGAGATCGCGGCCATCTTCCGCTGAATGTCAGGCTAGCCCTTGCGCCGCGCCTCCTGCCAGGGGCGGGGATCGGTCAGGAACGCAGCAACCTCGTCGAGGGTGGCGCTGTCGAAGGCCGCCGATTCGCGCGCCTCGGCCAGCACGTCCCACCAGGTGCAGAGATAGTAGAGCGCGATGCCGTGATCGGCGAGGGTGGAGACGGTTTCAGGAAAGATGCCGTAGTAGAAGATCACCGCAGTATGGGCGCAGGTCGCCCCGGTCGCGCGGATCGCATCGACGAACGACAGCTTCGAGCCGCCGTCGGTGGTCAGGTCCTCGACCAGAAGGACGCGCTGGCCTTCCGACATCGCGCCCTCGATCCGGGCATTGCGGCCGTAGCCTTTCGGTTTCTTGCGGACATAGGTCATCGGCAGCGCCAGCCGTTCGGCGATCAGGGCCGCGAAGGGAATCCCCGCAGTCTCGCCGCCCGCGATATTGTCGAAGGCCTCAAAGCCTGCCTCGCGCATCACCGTGACCGCCATGAAATCCATCAGCGTGGCCCGGATCCGCGGGTAGGAGATCAGCTTGCGGCAATCGATATAGGTCGGCGAGGGCAGACCGGAGGCGAGCGTGAAGGGCTCGTCCGCGTTGAAATGCACCGCCCCGATCTCCAGCAGCATCCGTGCCGTCAGGCGGGCGATTTCCTCTTTCGGCGGGAAGGAACTGGGGATCATCTGATGTCCTTTCTTGCATTCACCTTGCATCAAATACCTCCCGCGGAGCGTTCGGCAGTGCGGTCAGGAGCCTCCGGCGGAGGTATTTCGGGCAAAGTGAATGGTCAATCTCTTACATGCCAGTAGACCGGGAAGCCGGGATCGAAAACGGTCACGGGGCCTGCGCCGGTGTCGATCCTTGTCGGGAAGCGGGCCGGGGTGGCGGTCTTTGCCAGGGTGATGCGGTCTTCGTTCGGGGCCAGGCGGTAGAACGCCGCCCCGTGGAGCGAGGTGAAGGCCTCCAGCCGGGAGAGCGCGCCTTCTTCCTCGAACACATGGGTGAGGATCGACAGCGTGTTGGTCGCGGTGAAGCAGCCGGCGCAGCCGCAGGCATGTTCCTTCAGATGGTCCGGATGCGGGGCCGAGTCGGTGCCGAGGAAAAAGCGCGGCTCGCCGCTTGTCGCGGCGGCGCGGAGTGCGAGGCGGTGCGCCTCGCGCTTGGCGACCGGCAGGCAATAGTAATGCGGTTTGATGCCGCCGACGAGGATGTGATTTCGGTTGAGGATGAGGTGATGCGTGGTGATCGTGGCGCCGAGGTCCGCCCCCCCGGCGCGGGCGTAAGCGATGCCCTCTATCGTGGTGATGTGTTCCATCACCACCCTGAGGCCGGGCGTGGCGCGGCGGATCGGGTCGAGCACATGGTCGAGGAACACCGCCTCGCGGTCGAAGATATCCACCTCGGGGTCGGTGACCTCGCCGTGGACGCAGAGCGGCAGGCCGATCTCGGCCATCGTTTCCAGTACCCCGCGCACGCGGTCAAAATCGCGCACGCCGGATTGCGAATTGGTCGTGGCGCCCGCGGGGTAGAGCTTCACCGCCTTCACAAGGCCCGCGGCATGGGCGGCGGCCACATCCGCGGGGTCCGTCGCCTCGGTCAGGTAGAGCGTCATCAGGGGTTCGAACGTCATGCCTTCGGGCAGCGCGGCACGGATCCTGTCGCGATAGGTAACGGCTTCGCGCGCGGTCACCACCGGCGGCACGAGGTTCGGCATGACGAGGGCGCGGGCGAAGTGGCGCGCGGTTTCCGGCAGCACGGCCTTCAGCATCGCGCCATCGCGCAGGTGGAGGTGCATGTCGTCGGGTCGGCGGAGGGTCAGGCGCTGGCTCATTCCCCGCGCCTACACCGAAGCGGCGGCGAAATCCAGCGCGGCGCGGGCCGGCTGCTCGCGGCAACGTGTCGCCTCGCGAGGGTCCAAGCGTGGTAAACTCTGTTTCGTAGCGCGGCCCGCCAGTCGGCGCTGTTCGACCGACCCGCGGCGCCGCAGCCATGAGGAGGGCGCAACATGACCAACACGATTGGAAATCCCATGTCCTGGGGTGCGCGGGTTCTGGGCCTTGCCGGCCATAACATTGCCGAGGTCGCACAGGACCTGGGTGGTCGGACGGCGGCCGAGCCGATCATCCAGCGCATTGGTCCCGCCGATCTCAGCGCGGCCGTGCGGCTTGGCCTTGCCGATTTCGGTGCGCTCAGGACCGATGTAATCGTCATCGGACTCCTGTACCCGATCGTCGGTGCGGTGCTGATCTTCGCTGCCTTGCACAGTAATATCCTGCCGCTGGTCTTTCCGCTGGTCACGGGATTCCTTCTCATCGGTCCCGCGGCGGCGGTCGGTCTTTACGAGATGAGCCGCCGGCGCGAGGCCGGTCTTGCCGCGACCTGGGCCGATGGCTTTGCCGTGCTGCGATCGCCGCGGATCGGCGTGATCGCGGTTCTCGCCGTGGCGCTCTTCATGGTGTTCTTCATGTGGCTGGTGACGGCACATCTGATCTTTGCGGTCACCATGGGCCCCGATCTTCCGACCTCGCTCGGCGGCTTTCTCGGCGACGTGTTCGGCACCCGGGCGGGCTGGGCGATGATGGTGATCGGCATCCCGGCCGGCTTTGTCTTTGCCGCAGTGACGCTGGCGGTGACGGTCGTCGCCTTCCCGATGATGATCGACCGGCCCGTCGGGCTGCCGGTGGCGGTCCTGACCTCGCTCCGCGTCACGGCGAAGAACCCGGCCACTGTCGCGCTCTGGGGTCTGATCATCGCTGTCGCGATGCTGCTTGGCACGCTCCCCGTCTTGCTGGGTCTCGCGGTGGTCCTGCCGGTCCTCGGTCATGCGAGCTGGCATCTCTATCGGCGGGCTGTCGCCTTCCGCTAGGGGCCGGGCAGGGCCGGGCTTGCAACTCGGCCCGGGCTTCTTCAGAGTTCCGGCGCAACAGGCCGGAGGGAATGATGAAACAGGTGACCCAGGTCGTGCTGGTGGCGGCCGGAGCGCTTGCCGCCTGTGCCCCCGATCCCGGATTCGTGCCGGTTTCGGGGGTGCGCGACATTTCGCAGGCAGAAGCGGCACAGTGCAGCTACGTCAGCGATTTCCGGATGACGCCGCCGGTCTATGGTCCGCTGGCCGGGCAGGGGCTGCGCTATGCGCGCAACAAGGTCATGGCCGATGCGCGCGACGCTGGCGCCAATGCGATCGTCTTCGATCCGGTCACGCCGGGGGCAGATGTTCTGGCGGTCCACGCGGTCGGCTACCGCTGCTGAGCGGGGTCAGCGGCCCGGTCGCGCGCCCGGCAGCTTGAGGCCCATCATGGCCAGATCGTTTTCCAGCTGTTCGAGCCGCGCCTTCATCTTCGGCGCTTCCATCCGCGCCACCACGTTGCGGCAGAGAAGCGCTGCCAGATAGGCACGCCCGTCGCGGTCAAGGTTGCTGAGCAGGCCGCGCAGATAGGGCCGGTAGTTGCGCCGCGCCCGGTAGTAGATCGCGAACATGCGGGCATCGAAGCTGCCGGTGCAGGCGGCCGCCAGCATCGAGGGCAGGATGTGCATCTCGTCAAGCGCCACAGCAATGTCGCGCCCGAGGTTGCGGCAGGGAAGCGGTGTTACATGCGGTCGGGTGAAAAGCGCGGCGTGCATCGCGTCGAGCACCTGTTCGGGGTCGTAGATCACGAAGACCGGGCCAGCGCCTTCTGTCATGTCCGGGGCAAAGCCGTAGCGGTCGGTGAAGGAGGTGCGGCGCATCTCGGGCCAGCGCGGGTCCCAACCGGCGATGCGCGGGGTGAGTGTCGCCTGCGGCTGCACCGCGATCACCGTGGCGCCTGGCGCGGTCACCGAAAAGGCGGCGGCGGCGTAGCCGGCCATCTTGGCGCCGTAGAAGACGACCTGATCGAAATCCTCGAAGAACGCCTCGGCCACCAGCCGGTCGAAATAGGCATAGACCGCCTTGTCGCGATACCAGGTTTCACCGTCGGCGATCAGGCAGAGATGCGACCAGCTGCGGCCCTTGGCGATGCCGTAGCCGAGCGGCATCTGATCGGGCTGGGTCTGCCGGATCGACTGCACGCTTTCGAAGGTGACGAGGAGGGTGGGCGACTGGTCGAGGAAAAAGGCGGCGTGGCGATCGCCCAGCCGCTGGAAGTAACCGGCGTCCGCGCCGATCGCCTCCAGCCTGTCAAACCATTGCGCATTGGCCGACGGCCTGAGACCGATCGTGCCGGAATCTGTCTCTTCCATGCCCCAGTACACCCGTGCCTTCCGACCGCTATCTTGCGCGGCGGGCAAGTCGCGGTGCAAGCGTGCTCCTGCGGTGGGCGCAGTTTTGTCGCGTTTTGCGCAGGCACTGTTTCTTCGTTCTTTTTCAATCGGATGGCTGGGCGGATTCTGTTTCTTCCGCGGCGTCGCGCGCGGAGGAGAGGGCAAAACGTGTAAGGAATCGGCTGTCTTCAACCGCAAGTGGAATGCTGGGCGGCGTGAGCATCAGGCGACCCATCAGGCCGCGATAGGCCTCGTCCTGCATGAGCGTGCGAAACCGGTCGCGGCGCCAGGTGACGGCGGCGCTGTGAAGGGCGCCGAGC
>JBGSNN010000397.1:0-7232 GCA_041739655.1 Albidovulum sp.
GCGGTGTCGATCACGCGCCAGCCCTCGCGCGGGGCGATGTCGGCCACCTCGGCCAACGCCACCGCCGGCGCGAAGAGGGCAACCATTGCAAGGGCACGTCTCATCACCGCCTCCTCATCGCGAGTTTGGCAGAGCTTATCACCCGCGGCGGCGACGGATCACCCCTGCCGCGATCACCTTGCCGCGATCAGGCGGTCAGCCCGACGGGTTCATCAAGCCCGTGGGCACGGCAGCAGGCGGTGAGCGTGTTGGCCAGGAGGCAGGCGATGGTCATCGGCCCGACGCCGCCCGGCACCGGTGTGATTGCGCCCGCAACGGCGGCGCAGCTTGCGAAATCGACGTCACCGACCAGCACCGGACGACCGTCCCGCTCAACCCGGTTGATCCCGACGTCGATCACCGTCGCGCCGGGCTTCACCCAGTCTCCGGGGATCATCTCGGGTCGTCCCACTGCGGCCACGAGGATGTCGGCGCGACGGCAGACGGCGCCAAGGTCGCGCGTCCGCGAATGGGCAATGGTGACCGTACAACTGTCGCCAAGCAGAAGCTGCGCCATCGGCTTGCCGACGATGTTCGACCGCCCGACGACGACCGCCTCGAGCCCCGCGAGCTTCCCATGATGATCGCGCAACATCATCAGGCAGCCGAGCGGCGTGCAGGGCACCATCGCCTTCTGCCCGGTGCCCAAGAGGCCGACGTTCGAGATGTGGAACCCGTCAACGTCCTTGGCGGGGTCGATGGTGTTGATCACGAGGTCGGCATCGAGATGCTTCGGCAGCGGTAGCTGCACGAGGATGCCATGCACCGCCGGATCGGCGTTCAGCCGGTCGATGAGCGCCACGAGATCGGCCTCGGCTGTATCGGCAGGCAGCTTGTGTTCGAACGAGGCCATTCCGGCCTCGACCGTCTGCTTGCCTTTCGAGCGGACATAAACCTGGCTTGCCGGATCCTCGCCCACCAGAACGACCGCAAGTCCGGGCGTGAGACCGTGCTCTTCCCTCAGCCGCGACACATGGCCCGCAACCTCGGCCCGCACTCTGGCCGCAAACTCCTTGCCGTCGATGATCTTCGCGCTCATGCCGTCCCCCTTCTCGTGCCCGGCCCGGGGCCGGGTGCCCCGCCAGCCGCGCGCCCGTCAAGGGCCTGCGCGGGTGGCGGCGGCCGGAGGGGGCTCGATGCCCCCGAAGGCCGCCCCTTCTCAGAACAGCCCCTCGACATTGCCATCGGCATTGAGGCGGATCACCTCTGCGGACGGCACCTTCGGCAGGCCCGGCATGGTCATGATCTCACCGCAGATCACCACGACAAAGCCAGCCCCCGCCGACAGCCGCACTTCGCGCACGGGTACCGAATGGCCGGTGGGGGCGCCGCGAACATTGGGATCGGTGGTGAAGGAATACTGGGTCTTGGCCATGCAGATCGGCAGGTGGCCATAGCCGGCCGCCTCCCAGGCCTTGAGCTGGTCGCGGATCGACTTGTCCGCCAGAACCTCGTCGGCGTGGTAGATGCGCTTGGCGATGGTCTCGATCTTCTGGAAGAGCGGCATGTCGTCGGGATAGAGCGGCGCGAAGCTTGCCGCGCCCGATTCGGCGAGGCTGACCACCTTCTTCGCCAGATCCTCGATCCCGGCCGAACCCTGCGCCCAGTGCTTGCAGAGGATCGCCTCCGCGCCCTGTTCGGCGGCATAGGCCTGCACCGCCTTGATCTCGGCCTCGGTGTCCGAGACGAAATGGTTGATCGCGACGACCACCGGGACACCGAAGCCCTTGACGTTGGCGATGTGGCGGCCAAGGTTCGGGCAGCCCTTCTTCACCGCCTCGACATTCTCTGCGCCAAGATCAGCCCTGGCGATGCCGCCGTTCATCTTCAGCGCCCGCACCGTGGCCACGATCACCGCCGCCGAGGGCGTCAGTCCCGCCTTGCGGCACTTGATGTCGAAGAACTTTTCGGCGCCAAGATCGGCGCCAAAACCGGCCTCGGTCACGACATACTCGCCAAGCTTCAACGCGGTCTTGGTCGCAATCACCGAATTGCAGCCATGGGCGATATTGGCGAAGGGGCCGCCATGGACGAAGGCGGGGTTGTTTTCCAGTGTCTGCACCAGATTGGGCTGCATCGCGTCCTTCAGAAGCACCGTCATCGCGCCGTCGGCCTTGATGTCGCGGCAGTAGATCGGCGACTTGTCGCGGCGATAGGCCACGACGATGTCGCCAAGACGCTTTTGCAGGTCCACAAGGTCGTTCGAGAGGCAGAGGATCGCCATCACTTCGGAGGCGACGGTGATGTCGAACCCGGTCTGGCGCGGAAAGCCGTTCGACACGCCACCGAGCGACACGACGATGTCCCTTAGCGCCCGGTCGTTCATGTCCATCACCCGGCGCCATGTCACCCGGCGCTCGTCGATGCCCAGGTCGTTGCCCCAGTAGATATGGTTGTCGATCATCGCGCTCAGAAGGTTGTGCGCCGAGGTGATCGCGTGGAAATCACCGGTGAAATGAAGGTTCATCTCTTCCATCGGCACGACCTGCGAATGACCGCCGCCGGCCGCACCGCCCTTCATCCCGAAGTTCGGCCCAAGCGAGGCTTCGCGGATGCAGACCACGGCCTTCTTGCCGATCCGGTTCAGCCCGTCACCAAGGCCCACCGTCGTCGTCGTCTTGCCTTCGCCCGCCGGGGTCGGGTTGATCGCCGTCACCAGAATCAGCTTGCCATCGGGACGACCGGCCAGCGAGGCGATGAATTCCTGGCTTACCTTGGCCTTGTCGTGACCGTAGGGCAAAAGATGCTCGGACGGGATGCCGAGCTTTGCACCGATCTCCATGATCGGCTTCTTCTTCGCCTCGCGCGCAATTTCGATATCGGTCTTGAACGCCATGTTGTCCTGTCTCCCTGCGAGCCGATCCTCCCGGCCTTTCCGAAGGGTGATAGCGACCCCGCGCGCTCCTGCAAGGCCGGATTCCGACCAATCCACAGGCGGAATCGCCAGAACCGGTTTCCAATCGGAAATCGCGGGAAGAATCCGGCACGGGACCGCATGACCGGGGCCGCTTTGAGCCAACGACCCACGCAGGAGGACCGAACGATGCGAACCGAACCGTGATCGTCAGCGCAAGGCTCGGGTCTCGGCCTTGCGATGAGCGCGGCGACCCTGCTGCGCCTCCGGCTCAGGCCGGAACCGCCCATGCGCGCTGCGACGGGACATGCAGCCGCAGCTGTTCGCCGAGTCGCAGCCGCCCTTCCCGTTCGACCCAGGCGGTGACACCGCGGCGCCCCGCCGCGGCCGCCTTGAAGGCCTTGCCGAAGCCTGGGTGAACCGCCTCGATCTCGCGCCCCGGCAGATTGCAGGGCCGGTTTTCCATGTCGATCGTCAGCGTCGTTCCGCTCTCGGACTGAAGGCGTGACGACGGCGGGACATGGCTGAAATCGGCGATGCCCTCGATCACCAGCGAGGCGCCGACGAACTGCGGTGCGAGCCGGTCGAGCCCCATGTCGGCCGCAATCCCGGCCAGTTCCTCGGACGACAGGATCGTGAGCTGCCTTACATTCCGGATCACCGTGTTGCGCGGATACTGCGCGACAACGCGCGAGCAGGAAGGTCGGGTGAGGCCTGAATGCGCTTCGCCCTCGACGCCCGCGAAGCTGAGATCCAGCATATCGACCGCATCGGAGGACAGCTTGACGCTTCGGTCCGCGACCCGTCCCAGCCAGGTGATCGTCGCAAAGTGGTCCGTCGGCACCAGAGCGGGCATGTCACATCCTTTGAAAATGAGGCTAGACGGTCAAGGTGAAGAAGACGCGCCGGAACGGGAACAGAACCGACCCGTCCGTCTCGGTCGGATAGGCCGAGACCAATGCCTGTTCGTAGCGGTGGATGAAGCTGTCCGCCTCTCCTGTGCTCAACTTGTCGAGATAGGGCCGCATCGCCGTGGATTCGGTGAAGCGCCGCACCGGATGGCCCGACTGCGTCGGGGCAAGCCGCTGGACATAGTCGGTCTCCCAGACATCGACGCTACCGAAGGGCGACAACAGGCGATGATAGTCCACCGGAGTCGCAACCGGCGCCACCCAGTCGCTCAGCGAGAAGCGGTCCGGAAACATGTCGGCGGCGAAATCGCGCAGGAAGCGGTGCGACGGCGCGCCGTACTGGCGCGGCATCTGCACGGCGAGTGCGCCACCCGGCGCAAGGAATCCCGCGAGCCGCGCAAAAAGGCCGGCGTGATCGGGCAGCCAATGCAGGGCGGCATTGGAAAAGATGAGGGCGAAGCGCTCGATCGGGTGCCACTTCGCCGCGTCGCCTTCGATCAGGGTATCATAGCTGTCCGTGCCGCGCGCCGCCTCCAGCATGGCCGGCGAGGCATCGAGCCCGACAATCCGCCGCCCCGGTCGGAACCGATCGGCCAGCGCCGGACCTGCGGCGCCGTTGCCGCAGCCGAGGTCGATCACCGGTCCGTCAGGCAGCGCGCCGACCCGGTTCAGAAGATCCAGCGCGGGGCGCAGGCGGAGATCGCGAAACCGCGCATAGGTCTCGGGGTTCCAATCGAGTCTCGCGGTCACGGCGGCCTCGCTCTCAATCAGGGAACGGGACGCGCCACTCCCGGCGCATCCCGCAGTCGCGACTTGGCTGTGAGGCGCGTCAGGCAGAGGGCTCCGGCTCCATCCCGCCTTTCGACGCGCGCGGCTTCTTGGTCTTCGGCATCGCCGTGACGGTGGGGACGGCGCTGCCCTTGTCGGACCCGCCATCGTCACCGACATCGGCCTTGGGCGGCTCGCCGCGAATGACACGCATCATGTCGTCGCCGGTCAGCGTTTCATACTCCAAGAGCCCCTGGGCGAGGTTTTCCATCTCGGCCCAATTGTCGCGCAAGATGGACTTGGCCCGCTCATAGGCCTCATCCACCAGACGGCGCACCTCCTGGTCGATGATCTCGCGGCTTTCTTCCGAGGCATTGAAGCTCGACTGCGACCCAAGGAAGCTTTCCTGGGTCGAGGTATAGTTGATGTTGCCAAGCTTGTCCGACATGCCCCACTGGCTGACCATCGCGGTGGCGAGACGCGTGACATGCTGGATATCGCTGTAGGCGCCGTTGGTCACATTCTCAGGCCCGAAGACCAGTTCTTCCGCCGCCTTGCCACCCATCGCGGACGCAAGTTTCGATAGCGCCGCCTCGCGGGTCATGCTGAGCTTGTCACGCTCCGGCAGGTAGAAGGTCACGCCAAGCGCACGGCCGCGCGGGATGATCGTGACCTTGTGGACCGGATCGTGCTGCGGCACATGGATGCCGACGATCGCGTGACCCGCCTCATGATAGGCGGTCAGCTTCTTTTCTTCCTCGTTCATCACCATGCTGCGGCGCTCGGGCCCCATCATGACCTTGTCCTTGGCCTTTTCGAAATCCTCGAGCGTGACAAACCGCCGACCGATCCGCGCCGCAAGAAGCGCCGCTTCGTTCACCAGGTTGGCAAGATCGGCGCCGGAAAAGCCGGGCGTACCGCGGGCGATGATGCGCAGATCGACATCGGGGCCAAGCGGCACCTTGCGGGCATGAACGCCAAGGATCTTCTCGCGGCCCTTGATGTCGGGATTGGGCACCTGCACCTGGCGGTCGAAGCGACCGGGGCGCAAGAGCGCCGGGTCGAGCACGTCGGGCCGGTTGGTCGCGGCAACGATGATGATGCCTTCGTTGGCCTCGAAGCCGTCCATCTCGACCAGAAGCTGGTTCAGCGTCTGCTCGCGCTCGTCATTGCCACCGCCGTAGCCGACACCACGGCTTCGGCCGACCGCGTCGATCTCGTCGATGAAGACGATGCAGGGGGCGTTCTTCTTGGCCTGTTCGAACATGTCGCGGACACGGGATGCGCCCACACCGACGAACATCTCGACGAAATCCGACCCCGAGATCGTGAAGAACGGCACACCCGCCTCACCCGCAATGGCACGGGCCAGAAGCGTCTTGCCGGTGCCCGGAGGGCCGACAAGCAGCGCGCCCTTCGGGATCTTGCCGCCAAGGCGCGAGAATTTCTGCGGGTTCCTCAGGAACTCCACGATCTCCTCAAGCTCTTCCTTGGCCTCGTCGATGCCGGCGACATCGTCAAAGGTCACGCGGCCATGCTTTTCGGTCAGAAGCTTTGCACGGCTCTTGCCAAAGCCCATCGCGCCGCCACGTCCGCCGCCCTGCATCCGGTTCATGAAGAAGATCCAGATGCCGATCAGAACAAGGAACGGCAGCCACACACCGAGAAGCGAGAAGAAGCCCGATTGCTGCTGGCGTTCGGCGCGAACCGAAACCTTCTTGGCGATGAGGTCGTTGACGAGTTGTTCGTTCAGCGCCTCGCCCTGCGGCTTCACGGTGACATAGGTCTGGCCGTCCTTGGTCTGGACCTGCAACTGCTCGCCATCAATGACGACAGCGCCAACCTCACCGCCATCGACCTTCTGAACGAAGTCGGAATAGCTCAGCGTACGCGCATTCATCGTGCTTTGTCCGTTGCCGAACAACTGGAACAGCGCGAGGACGAGGACGAACAGGACGACCCAGAATGCGATGTTTCTCGCGTTACCCAAGTGGATTTCCTCCAAACCAAATCTGGCCACGGCGCGGACGCGCGGCCTTTGCTTCTAAGATAGAGATAAGCGGGCCGGGTTCAATGCGATAAGACACATGAGGGGAAGTCTGCGACGATTTCCGCAGCCCATTCTGCGCCAAACCCCGCCAAGGGGGCGGAAATCAGGGTGCCATCCGACCAGATCGCGGGCGAAACCAGAAGTGCTGCGCGGCTGTGACCGGTCGCGCGCCAGTCGCGGCACTGCCGCAGACCGTCGGCGCCAAGCGCCCGAATGCGAAGCCCGGCGTCATGCGGCCCTGTCAGTCGCCAGCGCTGGTCCCAGACGGCATCGGTCGCGCACTCCTGGCCCTGAACCGCCTTCGGTTCGCGCGAGATGCGGATCTCAGTCGCGCTGATGCGCAAGCGGCAGCCCCAGAGCGTGCCGTCCCGGCCCTGCCCGATCGCCGTATCGAGCCGCGCAAGCTGTGCCGCGCGCGGCGCATGGTCCGCTGACGAGACCCATCGCAGCGCCGCGACCAGAAGCCGCCGCCGGGTTTCCGTGCCCACGCGCAGCCATTTCGCGCGATCAAGGATGACTTCGCCGGCGCTGGTCAGCGCCAGGTCTTCCGCCGTACGCCACGCCAGTTGGACAAGTTCGCCCCGCGCCGCCGCGAGATGACCGGCGGCGA
>JBGSNN010000401.1:0-3613 GCA_041739655.1 Albidovulum sp.
ACGCCGGGCGGCCCCGCATCAACTCGTTCGCGCCGATGGCGTAGTTGTTGCCATGCGCATGAATCACCAGCACCGCAGGTACCGGACCATCGACCGCGGGACGGCACAGGAACCCGCGCACAGGCTCGCCCGCGCCGGTGCGGAACCGCAAGCGGTCGAGCTGCCAGCCGGAACCTCCAGGCAGGTCTTCGGACGCCTCGAAGACGAGCGGATGCCGCCCGATCTCGAACAGGTCGCGCAGGCGGTGGGTCATCGCGACAGCCAGCCGCCGTCAACGTTCAGCACCGCGCCGTGCACATAGTCGGCGGCCGCCGAACACAGATAGACCGCCGTTCCTGCGATATCCTCGGGCCGCCCCCAGCGACCTGCCGGAATGCGCGCCAGAATCGCCTCGCTGCGGTCGGGGTCGGCGCGCAGCGCCTCAGTGTTGTTCGTCTCGATATAGCCGGGCGCGATCGCGTTCACGTTGATCCCGCGCGCCGCCCATTCGTTGGCCAAGAGCCGCGTCAGACCCGCGACCCCGTGCTTCGACGCCGTGTAGGACGGCACCCGGATGCCGCCCTGGAACGACAGAAGCGAGGCGATGTTGACGATCTTGCCTCGCCCGTCCCGCGCGAACACCGCCCGCGCGAAGGCCTGGCAGGTGAAGAACACGGCCTTGACGTTCACATCCATCACCGCGTCCCAATCGGCCTCGGTGAAATCCACCGCATCGGCGCGGCGGATGAGGCCCGCGTTGTTCACCAGGATGTCGATGCCAGCCGCGTCGAACAGGCCCGAGGCCGCCATCGGATCGGCCAGATCCAGCCGCAGCGCGCTGCCACGCCCGCCGACTGCTGCCAGTTTCGCCAGCGTCTCGTCACAGTCGCGCCGCGCGGCGCAGACCACCTCGGCGCCCGCCTGCGCCAATCCAACCGCAATCGCCTGTCCAAGACCCGTATTGGCCCCAGTTACCAATGCCCGCCGTCCATCAAGTGAAAACATGCACGCCCCCGTTTTCCGCAACCAGTTGAAGCTGTACGGCCAAGGCCGTCAAGGCAGGCGCGCCGTGCAGGGCGCCTGCCCGTCCCGTCTCATCATCGCAGGGCGGCGTCCATCGAAAAAGCAGCATCAGAATTCAACCAGCGCCCCGGGCGCGCCGATGACCCGCACCGCGACCGCCGCCCCCTGCAATGGCCTCGGCAATGTCGAGACCCACCATCCTCACGCAAAGGAAGGCCGCATTGAAACTGTCGGCGGCGGCAGTGGTATCGACTATGCAAGGCGCGGGTGGGGCTGCCATCGCCCCGCTCCCGTCGGCTCAAGCCAGTCGATTTCCCCGGCTCCGTTCTTTACCACAACCTCGGTCGCGCCAAGCTGATGGTACCGTCGGGCCGTTGTCTCGGACGTGCGATCGCCGAAGGCGGCGACCTCGTCATCGAACGAGGGAATGACTAAATCGGCAGCGGCAGGGGTTGATGCCGGAGGGGGCAGAATCCTACGCTAAGACCCTTTGGGCCACCTGTATTCGCCGGTGAGGGGGATGTGTGCCCATCCGAGCAGCGAGATATGCGCCAACAGTTCGGCCGGACAGTCCGACCCATCATGTTTTCGCTGTGTGACGGCGTGACCGAGATGCTTGGTGTTCCAGTAGACGATGATCGCTGCCAACAGGTTCAGGCCGGCCATGCGGAAGTGCTGACCTTCGGTGGTGCGATCGCGGATTTCGCCCTGGCGGCCGATGCGCAGGGGGTTTTTCAGGGCATGGTGGGCTTCGCCTCTATTGAGGCCGATCTGGGCAGGGCACTGCATATCGACGTCGAGCCGCCCGTGTCGGCATATTGCTCGCGGATCTTCTGGCCCGCGCCCGTCATCAGCAAGCCATCCAGAATGTAGGGCGCTTCGTTCACCGTGGCCGGGATGGTCTGGGTGGCGAAGGGTCCGAACTGGTCGGAGACATGGGTGTAGGCCTTCAGCCCTGGTTCCTGGCCGTATTTGGCGTTGATGAGGTTCATCGCCTCGCCCTGCCGTGTCGTCGGGAAGAACTGCCCGTCACTCGATGCGGTCTGCCCGGCCCCCCAGAACCGGGCCATCGGCAAGGCGGACTGCGCTTCGATCACCTTCGCCAGTGCTCTGGACAGGGCCTCGCTTTCGACATGCCATCGCGACAGGCGCGAGAGCTGGAAGTAATCGTGGGTGTTGGTTGCCCCCGCCATCTTGGCTCGAGGCCGAGGTTCAGCCCCTCGGCCAGCAGCACGTTCAGTAGACCGATCCTGTCCTTGCAGGGCGCGCCGGTATGCAGATGCGTGAAGGCTTCGGTGAAGCCGACCTCATCGTCCACCTCCAACAAGAGATCCGTGACCCTGATTTCCGGCAGGCGCCCGTACCGGTCCAGCACCATGGCACCGGCTTCCTCGGGGACCGCCGCGGCCAGGCGGTCGATCTTCAGCACGCCATCCTCGATGGACCCGCCCGGGATGGCCCCGACCTTCGCCGAACGTGCCAAACGACGCAGGGCATCGAACATGCGGGTCCTGCGTTCCGCCAGCCAGGCTTCGGGTTCGAACGGCATGGCCAGCCTCGGCGTGGCGCGGGCCACCTCGGCAGGAACCAGCGCGTCCTTCAGGTCGCCAAACCGCCGGGAATGGGCAAGCCAGATATCGCCCGAGCGGAAGGCCTAGCGCAGGTGGAAAAGGGCCGCCACTTCCCAGAGCCGCTGCCCATCGCCTTCATCAGCATCCAGGTATTCTCAGCCCGGAAACTCCAGCCCCGGGCTGTCCAAGGATGGGTCTCGCATCACTTGTGCGACCAGATGATCGGATTGCACCAAGGTGACTCAAGGGGCAGACGCATCCGATCCAGTGGAGAGCCCGGCATCATCCAGTTGCTCTGGGTCCGGCAGATCGCGGAGGCTTTCCATCCCGAAGGCGGCCAGGAAGGTCTCCGTCGTCACAAAGGTGTAGGGTGCACCGCGCCGGGGTTCGCGCGGACCGGTCCCGATCAGGGCGCGGTCCGCCAGCCGGCCGATCAGGTCGCGGCTGATCTCTTTCCCAAAAATCTCCTTCAGCCCGTCGCGGCTGATCGGCTGGTGGAACGCAATCGCCGCCAGTACGGCCAGATCGAACGCCGAGAGATTCAAGGCCTGATCCCCCACATCCGACGCGGCGCGGATCGCCGGGGCATAAGCAGGCTTGGTGCGCAGCATCCATCCCGCGCCGACCTGCGCCACCTCATAGGGGCGGCCCTCCAGTTCAATCACCAGATATTCGATCAGGAGATCGACCGAGACCCCCTGCCCCACCACCCGTGCCAGATCATCGCGCGCCACGGGCGAAGCGGATGCGAACAGCACCGCCTCGATCCGGCGCAGCCATTCGCGCCAGCGCAGATCGGCTGGCAGGTCAGAAAGGTTCCGGTCAAGCGCCGAGTCTTCGCGCTGCGCCATGGTCAGACCCCATAAAGGCGAAACGTGTCCCGCCCGGTCAGTTCGCGGACAGCACCCAGGCTGACCAGCCGGTCGCACAGCCGCCGCGCGGCCCGGCCCGACATGAAGTCAAGGGCCGTGGGGGCGAGCGCATCGCGCGTGAGGAAGAGATCGACCGCCCGCGCGGCCGCCTTGGCGCGCAGCTTCGGC
>JBGSNN010000409.1:0-4680 GCA_041739655.1 Albidovulum sp.
GCGCGCCTCAAGATCGACATAGCTGAACAGCGAACCACTCGCCTCGTCCGTCCCGCGCATCATCACCCCCGCAAAAGCCTGCGCAGAGTGAATCATGTTCCTCAAATCAGGCCAAGGGCCGACTTCTTCAGCAGCCTGCTAGAGACACTCTCTGCATCACGCCGCAGGAACAGCCGAAATCCTCCGTCGTCGGGCCAGACATTGGACCCCTTCTCTGCCCGTGCCGCGCCATGATGAGGCAGACCGGAGGTTCCCGATGAACGCGCAAACGCCCCATACCGTCCCGCATCCCGCCCTCGCACGGCTGACCGACCGTACCCTGCTGCGCAGCCACGGCTATGTCGCGGGGCGGTGGACCGCGGCGCCGGACGCTGCGGACTTCGCCGTCACCGATCCGGCGTCGGGTGGGCTGGTGGCGCGGGTGGCAGCCCTCGGCGCGACCGAAACCGAGGCCGCGATTGTCGCCGCCACTAGGGCGTTTCCGATCTGGCGCAATACGCTGCCGCAGGACCGAGCGCGCATCCTGCGCCGCTGGGGCGAGTTGATGATAGCTTCGAAGGACGATCTCGCGCTTCTGATGACGCTTGAGCAGGGCAAGCCGCTGGCCGAAAGCCGGGGCGAGATCGACTATGCCGCAGGGTTTCTGGACTGGTTTGCCGCCGAGGCGCAGCGCATGAACGCTGAAACCGTGACCAGCCATCTGCCGCAGGCCGAAATGTTCGTCCGCCGCGAGGCCCTGGGCCCGGTAGGCGTGGTGACACCATGGAACTTCCCCTCGGCCATGATAACCCGCAAGGTCGCGGCCGCGCTGGCGGCAGGATGCCCCTGCGTCGTTCATCCTTCGGCCGAAACGCCGCTGTCGGGCCTCGCGCTGGCCGAACTGGCTGAGCGAGCCGGCGTGCCAGCCGGTGTGCTGAACCTCGTGCCCGGCGACGCCGCGACCATCGTCGGACGGATGTGCTCCGATGTCCGGCTGCGCGCCATGTCATTCACCGGGTCAACCGGTATCGGCCGGATGATCGCCGCGCAATGCGCCCCCACGATGAAGCGTCTGGTGCTGGAGCTGGGCGGTCACGCGCCGCTGATAATCTTTGCCGATGCCGATATTGACCGGGCGGTCCAGATCGCGATGGATGCCAAGTTCGCCACCTCGGGGCAGGATTGCCTCGCGGCCAATCGCATCTTCGTGGCGCGCCCGATCCTGGCAGAGTTCACACGGAAGTTCGCCGCGCGGATCGCCAAACTCAGGGTTGGCCCCGGCTTGGAGCCGACAACCGAGATCGGCCCGCTGATCCATGCGCGCGCCGTGGCCAAGGTTCAGGCCCAGGTGCAGGATGCCGTCGCCAAGGGCGCGCGGCTGGTCATCGGCGGCGGCGTTGACCCGGCCTTGCCGCTGGCCTTCGTCCCGACGCTGCTGGTCGATGTCCCCGACACCGCCGCGATCTGGCAGGAAGAGACCTTCGGCCCTGTTGCCGCTCTCGCCGCATTCGACACCGAAGCCGAAGTGGTCGCGCGCGCCAATGCCACGGATTATGGCCTTGTCGCCTATGTCGTCACCCGCGACGGCGCACGCCAGATGCGCCTTGCCAGGGCGCTCGACTTCGGCATGGTCGCCATCAACCGTGTGAAGATCACCGGCGGACCGGTGCCTTTCGGGGGCTGGAAACAGTCTGGTCTGGGCCGCGAAGGATCGCGCCACGGGCTCGAGGCCTTCACCGAACTGAAATATCTCTGCATCGACACCGCTGCCTGAGGCCTGAAAGGACCGATCATGCTGGACCACGAAAACGAACTGAACGCCTGGGACCGCGACCATTTCTTCCACCCCTCGACGCATGCGGGAATGCATGCCAGGGGCGAGTCTCCACGTCGCGTCATCGCGGGTGCCGAGGGCGTCTATATCACCGACACCACGGGCGCGCGCAGCCTTGATGCCTTTGCCGGGCTCTATTGCGTGAACGTGGGCTACGGCCGGACCGAGATTGCCGAGGCGATCGCGGAACAGGCGCGAAAGCTCGCCTACTACCACGCCTATGTCGGCCACGGCACCGAGGCGTCGATCACGCTCGCACGGATGATCATGGAGCGCGCCCCGGCGCATATGAGCCGGGTCTATTTCGGCCTCTCCGGGTCGGATGCGAACGAAACCAACATCAAGCTGATCTGGTACTACAACAACATTCTCGGCCGGCCCGAGAAGAAGAAGATCATTTCGCGCTGGCGCGGCTACCACGGCTCGGGCGTGATGACAGGCTCGCTGACCGGCCTCGCGCTCTTTCACACCGCCTTCGACCTGCCACGGGCGCCGATCCTGCATACCGAGGCGCCCTATTACTTCCGCCGCGAGGACCGCAGCCTGAGCGAGGCGCAGTTCTCCGCCCATTGCGCTGCGCGGCTGGAGGAGATGATCCTCGCCGAAGGCCCCGACACCATCGCGGCCTTCATCGGTGAGCCGATCCTCGGGACCGGCGGCATCGTGCCGCCGCCGCAGGGCTACTGGGCGGCGATCCAGGCGGTGCTGGCAAAATATGACATCCTTCTGGTGGCGGATGAAGTCGTCACCGGCTTTGGCCGTCTGGGCAGTATGTTCGGCTCCGACCACTACGGCATGACGCCCGATCTCATCACCATCGCCAAGGGCCTGACCTCGGCCTATGCGCCGCTGTCCGGGTCGATCGTTTCGGACCGGATGTGGCAAGTTCTGGTGCAGGGGTCCGATCAGATCGGACCGATCGGCCATGGCTGGACCTATTCGGCACATCCGGTCTGCGCCGCCGCCGGCGTCGCCAATCTCAAGCTGATCGACGAGATGGATCTCGTGCGCAACGCCGCCGAAACCGGGGCCTACTTCCGCGCCGCGCTGGCCGATGCGCTGGCCGGGCACCGCAACGTCGGCGAGGTCCGCGGCGACGGTCTGATGGCCGCGGTGGAATTTGTCGAGGACCGCGACGACCGCCGCTTTTTTGATCCGGCCCGCAAGATCGGACCGGCCATCTCGGCGGCCCTGCTGGCCGAGGGCGTGATCGGCCGTGCCATGCCGCAAGGTGACATCCTTGGTTTTGCGCCGCCGCTCTGCCTGACGCGCGCCGAAGCCGACATCATCGTGACCGCTGCCCGCAGGGCCGTTGGCAAGGTCCTGGGCTGAACAACCGCCGCGCCAGGCCGCGCATACGGAAAAGAGCCGCGCAGGTGACTGCGCGGCTCTTTCGGTGCCGGGATTTGGTGGTGGCTTAGCCGCGGCACTCCGGGTGTTCGATCAGATCGCGGGGATCGTCGCAGCCCGAACTGCCGGGAACGCGCGGCTTGCGGCGCTTGTCGAACTGGCTCTGATCGTTAAAAAGTCCGATCCCACTGTCGATCGAGATCCTGGCGGACGCGGGAACCGTGTAGGACAGGATCATGAGGGCCGTCGTGGAAAGGGCGATAAGCTTCTTCATGGGTCGTGCTCCTGGTAAACTGGGTAAATGGGGTTTGGCGGTGGGTCGTTCGCACCGATAGCGAACCCCAGTATCCTCCGCCCGACGACGGCGGATATCCATTGACCAAGGTCAGGCGAAATCACCCCTTCCGGTCGGACGATGGTCGCCTTCGGTTCGGACCTTCGGTCCTTGCGCGGCCGACCGGTGGTGCGGAGATTGCCTTATGACCGGCGGCTCTTCCGCGCCGACGCGGTTCGCCGGACTTTGGTCCGATGACAGGCAGGGGCTTTGGTCCGAGGATCGGGGGCGATGAGGTCCGAACCGGTGCGGCAGAGGTCCCGGCCATCTTCATCATCAGGAGGAAGTGGCGATCTATGGGGGCAGCACCGGGCGGTCCGGTGATCCAGCCCCAGAGGAAAGTCAAATGACACACGAAGAGACCAAAGCTCGCGCGCTGAAACTCGGCACCGTTTTCGGGATGGCGGTGCTTCTTGCCGCGGCGCCCTTCACGGTGCGGAGGGAGACTGGTTTCGGTCTTCCCACGGTCGGCCTCGCGGCCGCTCTCGCGAAGGGGGGCGACAGCGGCTCCGGCGGTAACAGCGGGTCGGGCGGCCACAGTGGCGGCGGTGACGACAGCGGCCATCACAGCGGCAGCGACGACAGCGGCCATCACAGCGGCACTGACGACAGTGGCCATCATCTTGGCGGCACGGTCGGCGGCGGGGCAGGCGGGCAATCGGTCGTGAAGATCGAATCCTCGGCCTCCGGCATCGAGGTGACCTATGGCGACGGCTCTCGCGAAGAGATCGAGAACGGCCGCTACGAGGCCAAGAACAGCGCGGGTCGCACCGTGGTGGAGCGGCCTGCGACACAGGCGGATATCGATCGCCTGAACGCGCTGTTCTGAGGGTCTGACGCGGATGCAGAGCGGACCGCGCGGGCGTCTTGGCCGCGCGGTCTTTGCGGCAAGAGATGGAACGAGGGTCGGAAGGTGTTGACGAGGGCGTGGCTCATCCTGGCGCTGGCGGCGGTCTTCTGGATCATGCCGCCAATCGCGCCGATCGGCGGACCGGGATGGGATCATGCGGCCTGGGCCAAGGGTGGGTCGAATTCCGGCTCGGGCAGCAGCAACTCGGGCAGCAGCAACTCCGGCAGCGACGATGACGACGACGACGATGACAACTCGGGCTCGGGCAGCGGCGGCAACAGCGGCCCCGGCGGCGGCGTGGCTCAAGGGCAGCCGGGATCGGCGGCCGCGGGC
>JBGSNN010000422.1:0-3265 GCA_041739655.1 Albidovulum sp.
GCGCCGCCCGACTGACCCCGGCACCTGAGCCCGATGCCCATGTGACGCTGAGCCAGATCCTGCCGGACACGATGCGCCCCGCCTCGGTGGCGGGCGCACTTCTGCGGGCGGCCGAGGACCGCCTGTCACGACTGCTGACCGCAAGGCAGCAGGCGGCCTGAGCCGCAAGACGCAACCGTAAGGGAGGACGACATGCCAATAAGATTCCATCGCAGACAGGACGCAGGACCGGACTACCTCGGCCTGACACGCCGCAGGTTCCTGATGACAACCACCATGGCGGGTGTGACCACTGGCGTCATGCTGGGCGGTGCGCGCGCCGCCCTTGCCGGGCCGCTCGACGAAAGGCAGAGCACCCTGCTGCTCAGGATGGTGCAGGACATCTACCCGCATCCCGAGCTCTTGCAGGTGGCGCACTACCAGGCCATCGCCGACACTGTGACCAAGGGTGCCGGGGACGACGCCGCAACCGCGACCGCGCTCACCGACGGGCTGGGGCGGATCGACGCGCTGGCGAACCAGCTTCATGGCACGGGCTATGTTGCCATCGAGGACGCCGATACCCGCGAGGGTGTGCTGCGCCACTTCCAGCACGAGGGCTTCTTCCAGGGTGTCCGCTGGACCGCCTATTTCGGCATCTACGACAACAAGGAAATCTGGCCGCTCTTCGGCTATCAGGGCTCCTCGGTCGAGCAGGGCGGCTACATCGACCGCGGCTTCTCCGACATCACCTTCGTTCCGCAGGGGCCGACGCTCGAAGAGCGCATGGCCGAAGTTCAGCAATAAGGGAGGGCGACATGGCACAATTCGATCTCAACGACGACAGAGTTGTCGTCATCATCGGCTCGGGCGCGGGCGGCGGCACGGTGGCCAACGAACTGGCGCAGAAGGGCATCTCGTCGGTGGTTCTGGAGGCTGGCAAGCGCTTTGGCCTTGCCGACATCGAAAACGACGAATGGGCGATGTTCAAGAAGATCTCGTGGCTCGACAAGCGCCACTCGGCGGGCGGCTGGCACGGATCGGTGAACCATCCGACGCTGCCAACCTGGATCGTCAAGGGCTTCGGCGGCTCGACCATCCACTGGGCGGGCGTGGCGCTGCGGCTGCGGGAATACGAGTTCAAGACGCGCACGACCTACGGCGCGATCGAGGGTGCAAACGTCGAGGACTGGCCGGTGGACCTCGCCGAGATGACGCCCTGGTATGAAAAGGCCGAGTTGAAGATGGGCGTGACCGGCAAGACCACCGGGATGCCGCACCTGCCCTGGAACAACGGCTTCCGGGTGCTGGCCGAAGGCTGCCGCCGCACCGGGCGGACGGATTACAATTCCGGTCCCATGGCGATCAACTCGGTCGAGCGTGACGGCCGGCCGGCCTGCCAGCAGATCGGCTTTTGCATGCAGGGCTGCGCCATCGGGGCGAAATGGTCCACCATGTACACCGAACTGCCGCGAGCCGAGGAGACCGGCAAATGCGAGATCCGCACCGAGGCGATGGCGCTCAGGATCGAGCATGACGCCGGCGGCAAGGTGACCGGCGTGGTCTATGCCGACAAGGACGGCAACCAGCATCTGCAAAAGGCCCGCATCGTCTGCGTCGCGGGCAACTCGATCGAAAGCCCGCGGCTGCTCCTGAACTCCGCCTCGTCGATGTTCCCCGACGGGCTGGCCAACTCCTCGGGTCAGGTCGGGCGCAACTACATGAACCACACCACCGGCGGGGTCTATGCGGTGATGCCCGAAAAGGTCCATATGTTCCGCGGCACCTCGGTCGCGGGGATTGTCGGCGACGAGGTCTATCACGACGCCGCGCGCGGCTTCAGCGGCGGCTATTATCTGGAGTTCCTGTCACTCGGCCTGCCCTTCATGGCGGCGTTCCTCGAACCGGGCGACACCGGCTGGGGCCGCAGCGTCGCCCGCGCGCTGGAAGGCTACGACCGGATGTCCGGGGTCTGGGTTCTGGGCGAGGACCTCGCGCAGGAAGGGAACGCGATCACCCTGCATCCGACCGAGACCGACCAGTACGGCCTGCCGGTGCCGGTTGTCGCCAAGACCCCGCACAACAACGACTACGAGATGACGCGGCACATGTACGAGACCTCGGCGCAGATCTACGAAGCCGTGGGGGCCACCGACGTCTATGAACTGCCGGCCTACCCCGCGACCCACAACATGGGCACCAACCGGATGCACGCCGACCCTGCCAAGGGCGTCGTCAACGGCTATGGCCAGTCCCATGACATCGCCAACCTCTTCGTCTCAGACGGCAGCCAGTTCACCTCGTCGGCGGCCTGCAACCCGACCCTGACGATCGTGGCGCTGGCGATCCGCCAAGCGGAGTATATCGCGAAGGAGATGAACGCGCACAGCATCTGATCCGCCCTTGCGCCGGATCGGACATCAGGCCGGGCCGCAGGGTCCGGCCTTTTTCAATCGGGGCGGTGCAGCCCTTGTTCGGCGATCCAGCGGTTCACCGTCGCGCGGCTCTTGCCAAGAAGCCGCGCCGCGTGGCTGACGTTCCAGCCGGTGCTGTCGAGAGCGTCCACAAGCGCACGATACTGTGCCGCACCTTCCGCCTCCGGGGCGGTCATCCTGACCCGTTCGGGCAGGTCTGGCAGATTGATCCGCGTGCCATTGCCGCAGATCGCCGCCTCGCGCAGGACCGAGCGAAGTTCGCGCAGGTTGCCGGGCCAGTCGTAGGCCACAAGAGCCGCGCTCGCCGGATCGGAGAGCGACAGGTTGCTTGCGGTGTCGGACAAAAGCTGAGCCACGGCCTTGTCGCGATCCCGCTCGCGCAGCGGCGGCAATTCCACGATCGCCTGCCCGACGAGATGCAGGAGCCCCGGATCCAGTGCCCGGTCCAGGCTCAGATCGCGCCAGCACCTTTCTGCGGTGAAGAAGAGATGCGGGCGCAGGGCGATCTCGACCGGCCAGCCGCCGCCCGCGTCGTCAAAGCGGCGCAGGAAGCCGGCAAGCTCTGCCTGAAGATCGGCAGGCAGGCTCTCGACATGGTGCAGGATCAGCGTCGGCGGGCAATGGTCCACCGGGTATTCGCAGAGGAACCGCAGCCCTCGCAACATCTCGGCAAAATCGCCGGCGGTCAGCGGCCGGGTGCCGTCGATGGTCCGCGTGAAGGCCGGGTTCAGCCCGAGGTCCGCCTGTAGCGCCTCGACAAGGCCCGCCTGGCCAACCCCGGTTTCGCCGCAGACCAGCAACGGCACGCCATGCGCCGCGAGCTTGCGCGCGCGCTCGATCAGGGCAGGCAG
>JBGSNN010000430.1:0-4556 GCA_041739655.1 Albidovulum sp.
AGCGCCAGCATCGGCACCAGCGCGCCACCCGCCGCCGCATTGTTGCCGGCCTCCGGTGCCGCCACCCCGCGCGGATCGCCGGTGCCGAAGGTGCCTTCCTTGTCGCTCAGCTTTTTTTCCATCGAATAGGCCATGAACGACCCGAGCGAAGCGCCGGCCCCGGGCAGAACCCCGGCGATGAAGCCCAGCACCGAAGAGCGCAGCATCGCCGGTGTGCAGCGCTTCAGCAGGCTCATCGACGGCAGGAGCCGGCCGATCTTCATCTTGGTGACGCCCGCGCCGCTGTCGCCCGCACCGCGGTGTTCCAGAAAGATGAACACCTCCGACAGCGCAAACAGCCCGACGATTGCGACCAGGAAGTCGATCCCGTCGTATAGATGCACTTCGCCGAAAGTGAAGCGCGCAACGCCGGTCTGGCCATCCACGCCGATCATGGCGATCAGCAGGCCAAGCGCCGCGGCAAAGGCCGCCTTGGCCTGGTTTTTCGAGGAAACCCCGCCAAGCGTGGCGAAGGCCAGTGCGAAGAGGGCAAAATATTCCGCCGGGCCGAACAAGAGCGCCACACTGACCAGCAGGGGAGCCAGGAAAACCAGACCCCAGGTCGCCAGAAACGACCCAACAAAGGACGCGATGCCAGACAGCGACAGCGCCTCGCCCGCCCGGCCCTGCTTGGCCATCGGATAGCCATCAAGCGTGGTCATCAGCGCCGGTTCGTCACCGGGAATGTTCAAGAGGATCGAGGAAATGCGCCCGCCATACATCGCCCCGTAGTAGACCGATGTGAGCAGGATCAGCGCCGGCGTCGGCTCCAGCCCAAGCGAAAAGGCCAGGGGGATCAGGATCGCGACGCCGTTCGACGGGCCAAGCCCCGGCAACGCACCGATGATCGTGCCGAGAAAGCAGCCGATCAGCGCGAGGAACAGGTTCTGGAAGGTGATGGCGATCAGAAAACCGTCGCCCAGTGAAGCAAGTGAATCCAGCATGGCAGCCTCCTCAGAACCCGAAGGGACCTTCGGCCAGCGACAGGCCAAGGATCAGTTTGAAGACAACAAAGATGCCGATGGACGTGGCGATGCCGATGATCGCCGACTGCACCGGTGTCGAGCCAAGCCGCCGGGTCAGATAGGCGGCGGCAAAGGCGGTGGCGATGATAAAACCGACCACCGGCAGCAGGCTGGCATAGAGGAACAGAACCACCACCGACACGCCGATCTCAAAGAGCGACATTGCCGCTGGCCAAAGCGGCTCGGGATCGGGCACCAGCAGAACGACGGCGCTGGCAAGCGCCATCATCACGCAGATGATAATCGGAAAGGTCCTGGGCCCGACCGGATCGGAAATGAAGCTCAGTTCGATCCGCGTCGCCTGCCAGATGAAGAACAGCGACAGAATCAGTCCGATGGCACCGAAGATGCGGTCACTCATGCTCCCCTCCCTGGGATAAGTGCGGATTTCGCCTTGTGGCGTGGTGGGCGGCACCCCCCCCCGGGGCACCGCCTTGTCGCGGCGCGCGGGCCTACTTGATCAGGCCGATTTCCTTGGACAGCGCGTTGATCGAATTGACCGAGTCGACGACGAAGGCGTTGAACTCGTCGCCGCGCAGATCCAACGGCGCCAGCCCCGATTGCTCCATCACCGCCTTCCACTCCGGCGACTCGTAAACCGTGCCAAGCGTTTTGACCCAGAAATCATAGGCCTCGTCGCTGGCACCGCCGGGGAGGTAGAAGCCGCGCCAGTTGGCGCCGACGGCATCGACCCCCTGTTCGACCGCCGTCGGGAATTCGGCGAAATCACCCTTCATCCGTTCCGGGGCCAGCACAGCCACCACGCGGATGTCACCCGAGTCGACAAAGCCCTTGGCCTCCGAAGCGTCGCCGGTAAAGGCCTGCACCGATCCGGCCAGAAGCTGCGTCACCGCCTCGCCGCCGCCATCGAAGGCGACGTATTTGATCTGGCGCACATCTTCGATCCCGGCGGCGCGGGTGGTGATCAGCACCTTCAGATGATCCCAGCCCCCCACGGCCGAGCCGCCCGAAAACGCCACCGATTTGGGATCGGCCTTCACCTGATCCATCAGTTCGGTCAGCGACTGGATCGGTGATGCCGCCGCCACTGCGATGATGCCGTAGTCGGTGCCGACGCTGCCGACCCAACGCACCTGATCGACGCTATTGCCGGGATAGGCCCCCTGTGCCAGCCGCGTCGCCGTGGCGGTCGAGGCGGCGATGAGCAGTTCTTCATCGGTGTTGCGCTTGTTGACCACTTCGGCGAAAGCAACACCGCCGCCGCCGCCGGCGAGGTTGGTGACCTGCATCGTGCCCGGTACCAGGCCTAGGTCCTGCATGGTCTTGCCGACCTGCCGGCAGGTGAAATCCCAGCCGCCGCCGGGGTTGGCGGGGGCGATGCACTCGCTTTTCGACGGTTCGAAGGCCTCAACCTTCGGTGCCATTCCAAGGGCGGCACCGGTCAGGCATGCTGCCGCCAAGCCAAGAAACTTAGCTGTTTTCATTGTATTCCTCCCATCGTGGCACGGTCCCGGAGCGGATTTCGAGGATCGTGCCGTCGTAGCGTATCGGAAGGAACTGTCAAAAAGCTGTCATCTGCGGCGCAAAACGGGAATTGACTACGTGATGGCCCTGTCAAAGGACACTGGCTTGAGGCAGGTGGCCGGTTCTGTTGATGGCCTGGATGCCGGGACGGAACGGCGCAGGACACTGACTTGACGCGCCAATTTCCCGCCGCATAGCACCTCTTCGGAGTGGCATCGGTCGCAGCCGCCAATAGGGGCTTGGCGACCACTTCGGGCGCATCGCCTTTTCCACCGCGTTCCGCACAGCTACATTCATGCCAGCACGCGCAGATGTTTGGGACCGTTCAGTTGTTTGGGGTCAAGCGGCGACTTGGATGGTGGCCGGGCGCGACGCAATCCGTGAGCAGACGGTCTGATTGAAGACCATCGCCGCCCCTTGCCTCATTTCGCTCCTCGCAGCCACGAAACGCATCATCGGACGCAGGGCCGCTTCGCAGATCGCCTCGGCAGCGTTCGTCGGCTTACGCGGCGCCAGTGGCGCCACGGTCCGCCTCACCATCGTTCTTCTCTGGTTGCCGCCCTTGGTGCAAGTCGCTCTTGATCTATTGTGCTGGTGATCGAATGCGTTCTTCTCTCAGGCCTTTCAGGCAGGTTGCGCCCAGTCAGGTCTTCGACTTCTCACACCTCCTTCGCAGACACTCGCTCATATGGGGTTTGTCGCCCTGATGCAGAAACTGCTCCCGCCGGATGGTAATACCCCCGCTTTTAGGTGTGCATCGGCGTTGTTGCACAACTCGGACCGTAGAGGATTCACATCACGAATCCATGCGGTTAGACGGGCTGCATGAGCAAGCCATCACCCGCCCGCTACCGCACGACGAACTGGTCCAGCTACACCGCCTCACTGAAGAAGCGTGGGTCGCTGCTGATCTGGCTGGACAAGGAGATGACCTGGCTCGCGCCGCCTGACGGCAGCCCCGGTCGCCCTGCGGTGTTCTCGGATGCGGCAATCCAGTTCTGCCTGACCATCAAGGTGCTGTTCAAGCTGCCGCTCAGGCAAACGACCGGGATGGTGGCCAGCTTGCTGAAGTTGGCAGGCCTGGACTGGGCCGTACCGGATTACACGACCTTGTGCCGGCGTCAAAAGACCCTGGCTGTCCAGATCCCGTATCGGCGCGCCGATGGCCCCCTTAACCTGCTCGTCGATAGCACCGGGATCAAGTTCCTGGGCGATGGCGAATGGCAGGCCCGAAAGCATGGCATTCAGGGCCGTCGCCAATGGCGCAAGGTGCATCTTGCCATGGATACGGCTACTTCTGACATCCGGGCGGTGGAATTCACCCCCAGCAGCGATGGTGACAGCCCCGTGCTGCCAGAATTGCTCGACCAGATCCCTGACGGCGACGAGATCGGCACCGTGACCGCTGATGGGGCCTATGACACGCGCCGCTGCCACAGGGCCATCATCGCCCGTCAGGCCACCGCGATCATCCCGATCCGCAAGAACGGGCGAGCGTGGAAAGAGGACTGCCCTGCCGCGATCGCCCGAAACGAAACCTTGCGAGCGACCCGGCACTACGGCAGGGCATTCTGGAAGCGGTGGACCGGATATCACGCCCGAAGTCGGGTCGAGGCAAAGATGCGGTGCCTCAAGGCCTTCGGCGAGCGCATCGCTGCAAGACACCCCGACAGCCAAACCGCCGAAATCCAGATCCGCGTCGCCCTCATCAACCGCTTCAACGCCCTCGGTACCGCCGAGGTCGTCCGCATGGCCTGACATCAACCGGGAAAGGGAAAGTCTTGCATCAGGCCTGAGTTACGCAACATCGCCGATCGGCCCTCGCCCAGGGCTGCGCCGAAAGCCACCCCCGCGCCGCATGGCATTCCCCCACCATCTGCCCTGCCAGCGATCGCCCGCGCCACAGCGCCGCCTTGGCCGCGGTACTCTCGGTCACGCCCGCCCGCTCGCCGAAGCAGGGCATGTCCAGACATAGCGACGCGATCCCCCGTGCCGCCAGCGCCGGGC
>JBGSNN010000471.1:0-3924 GCA_041739655.1 Albidovulum sp.
CGCAGGCGGCAAGCCAGAGGTAGAGCGCCGCGTTGGCCTCGCGCGCGGGAAAGACGGCGAGCGACTGCGGCAGGCGCAGCGCTTCGCCGTCAAAGCTGGTGCGGGACGTGGATTCGGTCGCCGTGCCGAGGGCGCGGCGGAGCGACAGGCGATGGTGCGAGGTCTCGTCGCCAACGGCCTTGATTTCGACCGAAGGGCTGCCGCCGAGGCCACGGAACAGGACGGCCAGCCGTCCGCCGACCTGACTTAGATCGACCCGCGCTTCGTCATGGACCCTGGGTGGGTCCAGACGGCTGGCATAGGCGTGCCACAGTTTCCCGATGGTTTCCTCGGGTTCCCATGGCTCCAGCCCGATCGCTGTCATCACCGCCTCACCCGAAAATGGCGGCGACAAGATCGAGCAGCCCGCGCTTGGTGTCGGGATCGTCGGTCAAGGGCTCGATCATCGCCGCAAGGATGGCGCGTTCGGGGGCCATGCCTTGTGCGATCAGGGTGGCGGTGTAGATCACGAGCCGGGTGGAAACGCCTTCCTCCAGATCCTGTCCCTTCATCGCACGGAGTTTTCCGGCGAGGCGGACAAGGGGCTTCACCCGGTCTTCCGACAGGCCGGATTCGTGGGCGACGACGGGGATTTCGTGCTCCGGCCGGGGGAAGGTGAATTCCAGACTGATGAACCGCTGCCTTGTCGAGGGCTTCAGGGTCTTGAGGATATTCTGGTAGCCGGGGTTGTAGCTTGCCACCAGCATGAAGCCGGGCCCGGCATGCAGTTCTTCGGAGGTGCGGTCGATCGGCAGGATGCGGCGGTCGTCGGTCAAGGGGTGAAGTACCACCGTGACGTCCTTTCGCGCCTCGACCACCTCGTCGAGATAGCAGATCGCGCCCTCGCGCACGGCGCGGGTCAAGGGACCATCGACCCAGACCGTCTCGCCACCTTTCAACAGGTAGCGCCCGATCAGGTCGGCTGCGCTCAGGTCATCGTGGCAGGCGACGGTGTAGAGCGGGCGGCCGAGCTCAGCCGCCATATGGGCGACAAAGCGGGTCTTGCCGCATCCGGTGGGGCCCTTGAGCAGCATCGGAAGCTGGTTGTCATAGGCGGCGCGGAACACGGCGCATTCGTCGCCCTGGGGCAGGTAGAAGGGGGCTTGCGCCGCCCCCTTCAGGATATGGGATCCGTCCATCTGCATCACTCCGCCGGAGTCGTGACGCCCGGCTCGATGATCTCGCGGCGCGGGACCATGACCGAGTAGATGAACAGAAGCGCGCCCAGCACCACCGCCGCGCCGGCGCCGAAGCGCATGGCGTAGAAGATCCAGAGTTGGTCCTGCACATCCATGTAGGCCTCGCCCATCACCCGTTGCAGGTGGGTCTGCAACGCCCCTGCGAAGGTCAGCGTGACGGTCATGAACACCATGCCGGACGACATCAGCCAGAACGACGCCATGTTCAGAACCTGATTGTAGGGATCACGCCCGCGCAGGATCGGCATGGCGTAGGTGATGATCGCCAGGTTGACGCAGACATAGGCGCCGTAGAAGGCAAGATGGCCGTGCGCCGCCGTGATCTGGGTGCCGTGGGTGTAGAAGTTCACCCCGTGCAGCGTGTGGAGGAAGCCCCAGACACCGGCACCGAAGAAGGCAAGGACCGAGCAGCCAAGGCTCCAGAGCAACGCCGCCTTGTTCGGATGGTCGCGGCGGCCTTTCCACACCATGATGAAGGCAAAGGACATCATCGCGAAGAACGGGATGATCTCGAGGCTGGAAAAGATCGAGCCGATCCATTGCCAGTAGCCGGGCGTGCCGATCCAGTAATAGTGGTGGCCGGTGCCGAGGATGCCCGAGAAGAGCGCGGTCGCGACGATGACGTAGAGCCATTTCTCGACCACCTCGCGGTCAACGCCGGTCAGCTTCATCATCACGAAGGCGAGGATCGCCGCCATGATCAGTTCCCAGACGCCTTCGACCCAGAGATGCACGACAAACCACCAGTACTGTTTGTCGAGGGCAAGGTTGCCGGGGTTGTAGAAGGCGAAGAGGAAGAGCAGGGCAAGGCCCCAGAGGCCGAGAAGAAGGATGTTGGTGATCGCGGTCTTCTTGCCCGCCAGCACCGTCATCGAGACGTTGAACAGGAAGATCAACGCGGCGACGACGATACCGAGCTTGACCCATTTCGGTTGCTCGAGGAACTCTCGCCCCTCCTTGCCGAGGAGAAAGTTACCCTCGAAAAGGTTGAAGGTGTAGGTCAGCACCACGCCCACGGTGCCAAGCACCAGGATCGCCAGTTGCAGCCAGGCCAGCCGGGTCGAGTAGATCTCGCGCTCGGATTCCTCGGGGAGCAGGTAGTAGGCCGCGCCGAAGAAGCCGAGCAGAAGCCAGACGATCAGGCTGTTGGTGTGCAGCATCCGCAGGATGTTGAACGGCAAGAGGTCAGACAGAAAGTTGGGCGAGACGTAGATCCAGCCCATGATCAGCCCGATGCTGACCTGCACGGCAAACAGCGCCATGGCGACGCTGAAATAGATCAGTGCGATCTTTTGCGATTGGTATTTCACGATTTTCTCCTTCAACCCGCATCATTCGGCGGCCAGCTTTGCGTGCGGATCTTGTTGGTCCACAGCAAGAAGTCGGCGAGGTTGCGATAGTCTTCATCAGTGAGGTTGAACTGCGGCATCTGGCGGCGGCCCTCGATGCCGGTAGGCATCGCGTCCATCCAGCCCTTGAGCGCTTCTGCGGCGGCAACCGGATCGTCCTGCACGCCCCAGCGTGTCATGACGTTGCCGAGCTCGGGGGCAAAATAGGCGCCCTCACCGAGGATGCTGTGGCAGTTGACGCAGACCTTGTCTTCCCAGATGCGCTTGCCCGCAACGACGCTGTCGCTGAGCGGCGCATCGGCGGTCGAGGTGGTGACGATATAGCGGTGGCTGTTCCAAGCCAGCCCGACGAAGATAAGTATGAAGAACAGGGAGCCGCCGTAGAAGATATTGCGGGCCATGCTCTTGGTCATGACTTCGCGCATCGCGAAAATCCCTCCCGGAGCGGTTGCAGGTGGCCCGGGTATGGCTGGGCGCGGCGCGGCGAGTCTTAACGAAAGTCAAATGCTTGGGAAATTTGTCGGCTCAGGCGAGGGTTTCCAGGCGGGCGCCAGGGAAGGCCGCCAGCGCAGCGTCGATCTCGGCACGGCTCAGCAGGCAACAGGCGGTGGACAGCGCATCGGCTAGGGCGGCGCTCGCGGCCGAGATCGCGACTGTGCCCCATTGCGCGGTGCGGCTCGGGTGCAGGATATGGGCCTCGCCGCCGCCGATGAGGGTGCCGCGTGGCGAGGATGTGGCCAGCGCGCGGTTTTGCAGCGGGATCCGGGTCAGGATCCGGTCCGCGGGATCGGCAACCGCGGCCTGCCATGCGGTGGCGCCAAGCCCCACGACCTCGCCGATGTCGATCAGGACCTCGTCATAGCCTTCGTCGCGCAGAAGGGTGGCGATCGCGTCGGCGGCATGACCCTGGGCAATCCCGTTGAAGGTCAGCGCCATCCCCGGCTCCAGCCGCAGCTCCGCATCCGAGACGCGCAGACGGCCCCAGCCGGTCTGCGCGGCGGACCGGTCGGCGCCGGTGGCGGTGGCAAGCCAGAGCGGCTGGACCGACGGGTCGAACGCGCCGCCGGTGGCGCGATGAACCTCGGTGGCAAGCGCGATCAGCGCCAGGATCTCGGGCGCCGGCCGGGCAAGATGGCCATCGCGGTTGAGCCGGGTCAGGGCCGAGTCGCGATAGAGCGAGAAATGGGCCTCGACGCGCGTCAGGGTGGATTGCACGCGCCGCCATATGGCCGAGGTCTTTGGCGCCGGACCGGCAAGGGTGATGGTGGCGTCGGCACCGAGCGCCCGACCGCGCCAGACCGTTGCGGCCTGCAGCGGCGTGGCGAAGGCGGCGGCGG
>JBGSNN010000483.1:0-1615 GCA_041739655.1 Albidovulum sp.
GGCCTTTACCTGATGATGGCAACTCGGAAGGGGCCCCTACTGGCGGTCAGGCAAACGTGCAGACGACGATCAAATCAGCGGTGACCTTCACCGGAGCGGGGCTTCATTCGCATGCAGGAGACCGAGCGCGCGATCCGCACCGCGGTGCAGGCGGCGCAGAAGATGGCGCAGACCCGGGTCGATCACGTCATCGCCTGCTTTTCCGGCGCGCGGCCGCGCAGCTATGGCTTGGCCGGGGAAATCCGGCTGGACGATGGCCAGGTGAGCGAACAGGACGTGGCGCGGGTTCTGGCCGCCTGCGACGTGCCCGATTTCGGGCCGGGGCGCGAGGTGCTGCACGCCCATCCGGTGAACTTCGCCATCGACCACCGGTCGGGCTTTGGCGATCCGCGCGGTCACGTCGGCAGCAGGCTGGCCGCCGACATGCACCTTCTGACCATCGACACGGTGGCGGTTCAGAACCTGCTTTACTGCATCAAGCGCTGCGATCTGGAGATCGCCGGGATCGCCTCGTCGGCCTATGTCTCGGGCCTCGCCAGCCTTGTGGAGGACGAGCAGGAGCTTGGCTCGGCCTCGATCGACCTCGGCGGCGGCGCCACCGGCATCTCGATCTTCTTCAAGAAGCACATGATCTTTTCGGACTGCGTCCGGCTTGGCGGCGATCACGTCACCGGTGACATCTCCAAGGGTCTCAGGGTGCCGATGGCCACCGCCGAGCGCATCAAGACGATGAACGGCGGCATTCATGCCACCGGCATGGACGACCGCGAGATGATCGAGATCGGCGCCGATTGCGGCGATTGGGAGAAAGACCGGCGCAAGGTCAGCCGGACCGAGCTGATCGGCATCATGCGGCCGCGGGTCGAGGAGATCCTCGAAGAGGTGCGCGCGGTGCTGGATGCCGCCGGGTTCGACCAGTTGCCAAGCCAGCAGATCGTGCTGACCGGGGGCGCGAGCCAGATCCCCGGACTCGACATGCTGGCGGCGCGAATCCTTGGCCAGAACGTGCGACTCGGGCGCCCGCTTCGCGTCCAGGGACTGCCGCAGGCGGCCACCGGCCCGTCGTTCTCTTCAACCGTGGGTCTTTGTCTCTTCGCGGCGCACCCGCAGGACGAGTGGTGGGATTTCGAGATTCCGGCCGAGCGCTACCCGGCCAGGTCGCTGCGCCGGGCGGTGAAATGGTTTAAAGACAACTGGTAACCGCACGATGTTGATACGTCGGCGAGATACCGCTTACGAGTTGCTTGGAGGCACCACATTTTGTAGGAATGTGGCGATTTTGGGATGACCTAAGGCAAACTCCCGATTAAACTTGTGCAAATGCGGCGAGGGCCCGGCCGAGACCGGAAAACGACAGGCGGATAGGACATGGCATTGAATTTGACGATGACGGAGCGTGAGGACCTCAAGCCCAGGATCACGGTCTTCGGGGTTGGTGGTGCGGGCGGAAATGCTGTCAACAACATGATCGAGAAGCGTCTCGACGGTGTTGAGTTTGTCGTGGCGAATACCGACGCGCAGGCGCTGGCGCAGAGCCATTCGCAAGCCCGCATCCAGATGGGCGTGCGCGTCACCGAAGGGCTCGGCGCCGGGGCGCGGCCGTCGGTCGGCGCCG
>JBGSNN010000485.1:0-2209 GCA_041739655.1 Albidovulum sp.
CCCCGGCGGATCGGCAAGGCCGGGCGCGCGGGTGGCGAGCCTCAGCATCGCCGGCAAAGGCGTCAGCGTATAATCCGCCGCGCGGATCAGGAAGCTGCGCATCGCATCGCCCATCGGCGCGGCATCGAGAACTCGGGTGACGGGGCGCACCCGCGCCAGATCATAGCCGCCCTCGCCCGCCCCCCAGACCACACCCAGCACCCGGCGCGGACCAAGCGGCACCTCGACGAAGGCGCCGACCAGACAGCCGCCCTCGGGCGCGCGATAGTCGAGCGGGCGGCCAAGCGGTTCGGTCGTCATCACCGAGACCAGCGCACCTTCGTCGAAAAAACCGGTCTCGGTCACCGCGCCCCCTCCACGACGGGTTTCGGCGCAACGATGTTTGCGCTAAAGAACCCCCCGAACGCAGCCGCCATCCGAGGAAACGCCCGAATGAAATTCTTCGTCGATACCGCCGATACCGCCGCCATCAAGGAACTCAACGACCTTGGCATGGTGGATGGCGTCACCACCAATCCCTCGCTCATCCTGAAATCGGGCCGCGACATCCTCGAAGTCACGAAAGAGATCTGCGACATGGTCTCGGGTCCCGTTTCCGCCGAGGTTGTGGCCACCGAGGCCAAGGCGATGATCGCCGAAGGCCTGAAGCTTGCCAAGATTGCCCCGAATATCGCGATCAAGGTGCCCCTGACCTGGGACGGCCTGACCGCCTGCAAGGCTTTCGCATCCGAAGGCCACAAGGTCAACGTCACGCTCTGCTTCTCGGCCGCACAGGCGATTCTGGCCGCCAAGGCCGGGGCCGCGTTCATCTCGCCCTTCATCGGGCGGCTGGATGATATCCATCTCGACGGGGTGGACCTGATCCACGACATCCGCACCATCTACGACAACTACGACTACAAGACCGAGATCCTCGCCGCCTCGATCCGCACCGTCAACCACATCATCGACTGCGCCAGGATTGGTGCCGATGTCATCACCGCGCCGCCCGCCGTCATCAAGTCGATGGCGAACCACGTCCTGACCGACAAGGGGCTTGACCAGTTCCTGAAGGACTGGGCGAAGACCGGGCAGAAGATCCTCTGACCATTCTGGCGGCAGACAACTCCGGCGCGACGCGGGAAGGGAGTCCTTCCTGCAACGCCCCGGCGCAACGCTGCGCCAAATCGAAAAAAACCGGAAGCAATCGGCAGGACCGGCTGCTAGGATCGCGAAAAAGGCAACCGGCTGAGGGCAGGCACAGGCATGGCGGAAACGGCAACGTTCGGGGCGGATATTCGCGACAGGCTTATCGCGGAGCCGGAGGTGATTCTCGAGGACCGCGACCTGATGCGCGCGCTGATTGCGGCGAACGAACGCGCGATGGGCGCGAACATCGTCGATCTGCGCGGCATCGCGATGGAACGGCTCGAGGCGCGGCTTGACCGGCTGGAGGATACCCACCGCTCGGTCATCGCGGCGGCCTATGAGAACCTCGCCGGCACCAACCAGATCCATCGCGCCATCCTGCGGATGCTCGACCCGACGGCATTCGAGGAATTCCTGAAGAACCTCGGCGGCGACGTGGCGCAGATCCTGCGCGTCGATTGCGTGAGGCTCGTGCTCGAAACCGCACAGGCCGAGCGGGAACCGGCCCTTGCCCGTGTGGGTGAGGTGCTCTGCGTCCGCGAACCCGGCTTTGTCGAGGCCTATATGGCCGGCGGGCGCGGTGCCCCGGCGCGCCATGTCGTGCTGCGCCAGACCTTGCCGGAAGCGGAAAGCATCTATGGCGGTGCCGGCGACTGGATCCGCTCGGAGGCGACGCTCAAGCTCGATCTCGGCGAGGGGCGGCTACCGGGAATGCTCGCCCTTGGTGCCGAGGATCCGCACCAGTTCCGCGCCAATCATGGCACCGACCTTCTCGCCTTCTTTGCCAGCGTGTTCGAGCGCGCCATGCGCCGCTGGCTCGCCTGAGCGGGGCAATGAGCCTCGCGCTCACACCGGGGCTGCGCGATGCGCTCGCCACCTGGCTCGAGCAGCGCAGCGCACTGGACGAGGCGGCGGATCACACCATCCGCGCCTATCGCGGCGATGTGACAGGGTTTCTCGCCTTTCTTGCCACGCATACCGGCGACAGCATCGGCCCGGCGCGCCTTGCGCGGGTCACGCAATCCGACATGCGATCCTGGATGGCGCATGAACGCGGCCACGGCGTCGCGGCGCGGTCGCT
>JBGSNN010000490.1:0-2425 GCA_041739655.1 Albidovulum sp.
TCGCCGAGCGGCTGCACGGAGGCCCCGGCAAGGGTATCGAGGGGCAGGCTGACCCGCGCCCGGCCGCGGCGCAGTTCGGCGACATTCGCGGCGCGGTCGAGGACCAGCCAGACCCGCTCGATCGCGAAGAGGTGGTAGCCCGAGACCACGAAAAAGAGGCCGGCGGCAAGGCTCTGCCAGTCGGCGTGGCCATTCAGGAGTTGCATTGCGAGGAGCGCCGAGGCGAGCGCGAAAAGCGCGAAAAGGCCGGCCCAGGTGAGGGGCTTCTCTTCGGCGACGAATTGCTGGTCTGTTTGCCTGAGGACTCGCATGGGGACAGTTCTACCCCTGATTATGGCCACCTCGGGGCGGCTTTCGGGCATCTTGTGTGATCTCGGGGCCGGGCGCGCACGCGAGCCACGACAAGGCCCCGGAGAGGGGGGCCTTGTCGCGATGGCAAGGGGGTGTCGGCTGACGTCGGCAGGCTCAGGCGGCGAGCGCGTCGATCTGCGCCTCGGCGGATTTCATCGTGCCCTCGGGATCGAACACCATCGCATCCGCCGCGACGAATTCGACATCGGTGATTCCGAAGAAGCCGAGCATGTGGCGGATATAGCCCGAGGCGAAGTCGATCTCGGAGCCCATTCTGGTGCCGTCCGACGACAAGGCGACGATGGCCCGCTTGCCTTTCAGAAGACCCTCCGGCCCGGCTGCGGTGTAGTGGAAGGTCTCGCCCTTCCGCGCGAGGTGGTCGATCCAGCCCTTCAGCGGCGCGGGTACGCCGAAGTTATAGACCGGAAGGCCCATCACCAGAATGTCGGCGGCTTTGACCTCGGCCAGAAGCGTGTCCGAATAGGCGGCGATTTCAGCCTGTTCGGCGCTGCGCGCCTCGGCCGCCGTGTAGACCGCGCCGATCCAGGTGCCGTCGATATTCGGCACGCCCGCGCTCAGGTCGCGCAGGGTCACTTTCGCGGCAGGGTCGGTGGCGGTCAGGCGGGCGATGATGCGGTCCGTGAGCTTGCGCGAGACGGATGCCGCGCCCTTGATGGAGGAGTCGACGCGGAGGATATTTGTCATGTCAGGGGTCCTGTTGAGTGGCTGTGCGCTCAAGATGGCCCTTGCCCGAACGAACACAACGCGGTTTTATGCACCCAAGCTGTTGATGGATGCACATACGAATGGGCTTTGAAAACTGGGATGAGGTGCGCACCGCCTATCAGGTCGCACGGATCGGCACGGTGAGCGGCGCGGCGGAGGTGCTGGGCGTTCACCACGCCACCGTCATCCGCCATATCGATGCGCTGGAGGCGCGGCTCGGCACCAAGTTGTTCCAGCGCCATCCGCGCGGCTACACCGCGACCGAGCCGGGGCTGGAACTGCTGAAGATCGCGCAGGCGACAGAGGACCAGTTCGCCCATCTCGCCGCCCGCATCACCGGGGCGACAAGTGCGGTGGCGGGCGAACTGGTGGTGACCTCGCTGCCCGGTCTGACCGATCTTGTGCTGCCGACGCTCGGGCGGCTGCAGGCCGAGCATCCGGACCTTCGGGTGCGCTATGTCTCGGACCCGCGGCTCTTTCGCCTGGAATATGGTGAGGCGCATGTGGCGATCCGCGCCGGCGGGCGACCGCAGGAGCCGGACAATGTGGTGCAGCCGCTCTGCACCTACTACACCGGGCTTTACGCCGCGCAGTCCTATGTGGACCGCCATGGGCTGCCGAAGGATGCGGACGAGCTGAGCGGCCATCGCTTCGTCGGTCCGGTCGATCTCGACAGCCGCGCGCCCTTCATGGTCTGGTTGAGGGACCGCGTCGCGGCGGATGCCATCGTCTTTCGCAGCAACGAGAACGCGGCGCTGCGCGAGGCGATCGGCGCCGGCGTCGGGATGGGGTTTCTGTCGCTCTTGTCGGCGCGGCAGGATCCCGGCCTGGTCGAGGCGCTGCCGCACCGGCCGGAGTGGGATTCGGTGCTCTGGCTTGTCACCCATGTCGATCTGCACCGCACGCCGCGGGTGCAAAGCTTTGTCAAGGCGCTGCGGGAAGATGCCCATCGCGGTTGCAAGCTCGACTGAGATGAGCGAGGCCGCCAAGGGGCATCTGGCGATGCTGGTCTTTTCGGCGCTGGTCGCGGGGTCTTTCGCGCTGGGCGCACTGGCGGCCAATGCGATCGCACCGGTCGCCTTCACCGCGCTGCGCTTCGCTCTGGCGGCGGTCCTGATCGGGGTTGCCTGCGTGGCCACCGGCGGATTTCCGGCGCGGAGCTTCGCCGCCGGATGGCGCTATCTTGCGCTTGGCGGACTTTTCGCCGCGTATTTCGTGCTGATGTTCGAGGGGCTGAAGACCGCGGCGCCGGTGTCGGCGGCCGCCGTCTTCACGCTGACGCCGGTCCTGTCGGCGGGGTTCGGCTGGCTTATCCTGCGGCAGGTGACGACGGCGCGGATGGCGGCGG
>JBGSNN010000434.1:0-3165 GCA_041739655.1 Albidovulum sp.
ATGCGCGCCGGTCAGCACGGTGACGTTCGGGCGCTTCATCGCGGGCCGCAGGAAGGCGCGCGCGGCCGAGTTGCGGCGGGCGTTCTTGATCGTCATCTGGTAGATGCCGACGCCTTCCTGCTCCGCCCCGTTGAAATCCGCGTTGCGCCTGAGGCCCGCCGCCTCGGTCGCGGTGATGAAGGGCTCCACCAGCGGATGCAGATCGCGGCGGTTGGCCGAGATGAAGAGCGGCCCACCGACGCCGCGAAAGGCATCATTGCCCGCTTCGTTGTCCTCGATGGAGCGGTAGGCGGCCTGCGCCGCCTGAGCCCCCCAGCCGGTTCCGGCCAGGAGCCCCCAGTCGTCGTAATCGCTGCGATGGCCGCGAATCCAGACCATGGCGTTGATCGAGCTTGAGCCGCCAAGGATCTTTCCGCGCGGCCAGTGGTCGCGATTGCCGGCAAGGCCGGGATCGGGCTCGGTCCGGTACATCCAGTTCACCGCCGGGTCGTAGAACAGCTTGCCGTAGCCAAGGGGAAGGGCGACGTAGAACCGCCGGTCGCTTCCACCCGCTTCCAGGACCAGAACGCGGTGCAGTCCGCTTGCCGACAGGCGTTCTGCCAGGACGGACCCGGCCGATCCCGCGCCAACGATCACATAGTCGAATTCCGCACTGTCCATCGCGCCCCCGATCCGGCGGATATGACCATTCGGCTCAGGCACCGGCTGTCACCAAACCGACATGAAACGTCGCAACTATTCCAGCCGCGCGGGGAAACCCTCGGCCCTGAGATCGGTGCCGAGCATGTCTTCGAGAAGCTTCGCGATCATCGGCGACTGCGCGCCACCGCCATAGGCCGCCCTTGCCGCGACATAGGTCTGCTCGGTCATCGCGGCGAGGTCGAGGGGCACCCCGAACTCCCGCCCGAAACCCAAGGCAAAGCCCAGGTCCTTCAGCGCGAGGTCGATGGAAAAGGCGATGTCGTAGGAGCCGTTGAGGATCAGCGCGCCTTCGGTCTCATGCACGAAGGAGTTGCCCGAGGATGCGGCGATCGCGTGCCAGGCCTGCGCAAGGTCGAGCCCGCCGCGCCTGGCCAGCATCAGCGCCTCCGAGGTCGCTTTCAGGTGGATGAAGGCCAGCATGTTGGTGATGACCTTGATGATCGCCGACGACCCCAGCGGCCCCATGTGAAAGACCCGGTTGCCCATCGCCTCAAGCGCCGGGCGATGCAGATCGACCAGATCGGCATCGCCTCCCGGCAACATCGTGATCTCGCCCCGTGCCGCCAGATGGACCCCGCCCGTCACCGGCAGTTCCAGCATCCGCACGCCCGCCGCTTCGGCGATCTTCGCCAGCCGCAGCACATCGTCTCGGCCCAGTGTGGACATCTCGACCCAGGTCGCACCGGGGCGCATCGCGGGCAAAATCTGCCGCACGACCACCTCCGAGACTGCGGGCGACGGCAGGCAGGTGATGACGTGATCAACCGCACCGGCCAGAGCCTCCACGCTCTGCGCCCAGTGCGCCCCCCTGGCGACAAGAGGATCGCCCGCCGCGCGGTTCAGGTCATGGACGGTCAGGTCGAAGCCCGCCTTCAACAGGCACCCGGCGCAGTTCGCGCCAAGGTTGCCAAGCCCGATATAGCCGTAATGCATCGCCTGCCCCTCAGCGGAAATAGATGTTGTAGTCCCGGCGGATCGCCGCATCGAGGTCGGGTTCGACCTGCATCCCGGCTTTCGACAGGATTTCGTTCTTGCGCGCGATGGCGCGGTCCAGAAGCATCGGCCGATCCGCCTCGACCCATTCCTTCGGACTCATCCTGTTGCCTATCGTCGGATAGATGTATTCGGTCTGCATCAGCTTCAGGGTCTGAGCCGAGCCAAGATAGTGCCCCGGCCCGCCAAGGCAGACAGCCTTCATCGCCTCGATCGAGGTCGAGTCTTCAGTCACGTCGATGCCGCGCACGCAGCGCAGAACCTGGCCTAGGATGTCGTCGCCGAGAACCAGCGATTCCAGGCAAAACCCCAGAAGTGATGCATGCATCCCGACCGCCTCATAGGCCATATTCAGGCCCGCAAGGCCAGCGAGGACATTGGTGATTCCCTGTTCCCAGCCTGCCTGCATGTCCGGCAGCTTCGAATCCGAAATGCCCGCCGCCGCACCGCCGGGCAGGTTGTAGAAGCGGTGCATCTGGGCGCAGCCCGCAGTCAGAAGCGCCTGCTCGGCCGACCCGCCCGACATGGCGCCGGTCCTGAGGTCGCTGACAAAGGGCCAGGTTCCGAAGATCGCCGGATGCCCCGGCGCCATGGCATTCACATAGACGACGCCGGCAAGGCATTCCGCCATCGCCTGCACGATGGCGAGCGCGATCGGCGCGGGCGCGGTCGCCCCCGCCTGCCCCGCGCTCAGGAGCAGCACCGGCATCCCGCCGCGGACGCACCGCTCCATCGTGATACAGCTTTCCTCGGCGAATTTCATCGGCGGAACGACGAAGCAGTTGGAGTTCGAGATGAAAGGCCGCGCCCGCCATGCGGCCTCACCGCCCGCAATCCGGTGGATCATGTCAAAGCAGGGCGCGACATGGGAGGGATCGCTGAACGAGGTGCCGACATGCTTCGACGTCCCCGCGCAACAGGCGTAGAGCGTGTTGAGATCCATCTCCAGATTGTCGAGGACATCGCGGCAGACCATCGCACGCTGAAAGAAATGCACGTTGTCAAGGTGATGGGTAATCCGCGCCGCATCATAAAGGTCTTGCGCGGTGCTCTCGCGATAGGTGTTGGTCTCCAGATCGACGATATGGACCGCCGCCCCTGCGGTGCCGAAATGCACGTTGCTGCCGGTCAGGTGCAGGTCGTACTTCGGATCGCGGGCGCAGAGAGTGATATCGCGGGCGGCAACCGCCAGCATGTCCTCGACCAGGGCGCGGGGAAAGCGGATGCGACCGTCATCGCCCTGTACGGCCCCCGCGCCGGTCAGGATTTCCACGCCCGATTTCGGTGCCTGTGACAACCCGATGACTTCGAGCGCCTCCAGCGCCGCGGCATGAATGCGCGCGACACTGGCCTCGGTCAGTGGCCTGTACTGTCCGCCGGGCAAATTCCTGCATCCGTTCCCGCGAATGCGCCAGCCGGATGGAGCCGGTGACGTGATAGTTCATCGGGTAGCCGACCGCCTCGCCGAGG
>JBGSNN010000054.1:0-30238 GCA_041739655.1 Albidovulum sp.
GTGGTAATCCCCCCCGAAAGTAAGGGGCTGCATAAGTAGAGTTTTCTCGGCAAGATGAACGAGGAGATTCTGAATGAAGACAAGCAGATACACGGAGGCTCAGATCATCGCGGTCCTGCGGCAGGCCGAAGGCGGTGTGCCGGTGGCCGACCTGTGCCGCGAGCATGGCATGAGCAACGCGTCGTTCTACAAGTGGCGGGCGAAGTATGGCGGCATGGATGCGTCCTTGATCAGCCAGATGAAGGCCATCGAAGACGAGAACCGTCGGCTGAAGCGGATGTATGCGGACCTGAGCATGCAGGCGGATCTGCTGAAGGAAGCCTTGGGAAAAAAGTGACTGGGCCATCTCAACGCCGCGAGATGGCCGAGAACGCGGTGGCGCGACGTGGTGCCAGCATTGCGCTGGCCTGTCGAGCCTTTGGGGTCAGCGAGACCTGCTATCGCTACGGCCCGAAGTTGAAGGCCGAGAACGAGGAGATCGCCGATCTGCTGGTCGGGCTGACCGATGCCCGCAAGACCTGGGGGTTCGGCCTGTGTTTCCTGCACCTGCGCAACGTGAAGGGGCATCCGTGGAACCACAAGCGCGTCTATCGGATCTACTGCGAGCTGGAATTGAACCTGCGGATCAAACCCCGCAAGCGGTTGAAGCGCGACAAACCGGATGCGCTGGCGGTGCCTGAGGCCCCGAACATCACCTGGTCCATGGATTTCATGGCCGACCGGCTGGGTGACGGTCGGGCATTCCGGCTGCTGAACGTGCTGGACGACTTCAATCGCGAAGGGCTGGGGATCGAGGTCGACTTCTCGCTGCCTGCCGAACGGGTGATCCGGAGCCTTGACCGGATCATCGAGTGGCGGGGCAAGCCCGGCACCATTCGCGTGGACAACGGCCCGGAATACATCAGTGAAAAGCTGATGAAATGGGCTGAGAAACAAGGAGTTGTCATCCTCCACATCCAGCCCGGCCAACCCCAGCAGAACGCCTATATCGAGCGTTACAACCGCACGGTTCGGCACGAATGGCTCGACCAATACATCATCGAAAGCATCGAGGAGGCCCAAGACTTCGCAACACAATGGCTCTGGACTTACAACAACGACCGCCCGAACATGGGCATCGGCGGCATCACACCCGCCATGAAACTGAAAATGGTCGCGTGAATTCTACGGATGTACCCCGTTAAGAACGGGGGTATTACCCGACATGACCACTCTCCTTCGTGGATCATCGCAGACCCACCTTGGCACATTGATGCCGTCGGGGGGGGGCGGTCACATCATCAACGCCGCCATCAGACCCAACCACCGAGATTGGTCGCGATCACCTCGGTCAGTGCCGCGATATGGGCATCGTTGTCGTTCAGGCAGGGAACATACGTAAACGTTTCACCGCCTGCGTGATGGAACGCTTCGGCGATCTCGCCCTGGATCTCCTCAAGCGTTTCGATGCAATCGGCCGAAAAGGCCGGGGAGATGACGGCAATCCGCCTCTTGCCCGCCTTCGCCAGTTCCGCCACATGCTTGACGGTATAGGGCTTCAGCCATTCCTCGGGCCCGAACACCGACTGGAACGTCGTGTGGATCGTCCCGGCCTCCCATCCGAGCCGTTCCTGCAGGAGCCGCGAGGTTCTCTGGCACTGACAGTGGTAGGGATCGCCCGCCATCAGGTAGCGCTTTGGCATCCCGTGGTAAGACGCGACCAAGATATCCGGACGGTCGTCCAGCGTCGCATAAACCCGTTCGACCGACTGTGCCAGCGCCTCGATGTAGAGCGGATGGTCGAAATACTCGGGCACCGTACGCACCGCAGGCTGGCGTTTTTCTGTCATCAGCGCGCGGAAGAACTGATCGTTCGCCGTGGCCGAGGTCGCGCCCGCATACTGCGGATAAAGCGGCATGAAGACGAGCTTCTCACAGCCTGCATCGACCATCCGGCGCACCACGCTTTCGGTCGAGGGGTTGCCGTAACGCATGCAGAAATCGACCATCACGCCATCACCATAGCGCGCCGCCAGGCTGGCCCTCAGTTTGGCGACCTGGGCCTTGGTGATCGTCATCAACGGGCTTTCGTTCGCAGCGTGATTCCAGATCGACTTGTAATTCGCGCCCGAACTGAAGGGCCGCTTCGACAGGATCACAAGCTGCAATAGCGGTTGCCATTTCCAGGAGGGGTAATCGATCACTCGTTTGTCCGACAGAAACTCGCTCAGATACCTGCGCATCGGCCAGTAGCTGTAGTCGTCGGGTGTGCCGAGATTGGCGACAAGCACGCCGATTCGCGCAGTCTTGACAGGCGGGTGATCGGCGGGGGCATGGCGCAGGCGGCCAGTGCCGGGCGCGACGGTCTCAGCGGTCATGGTACGTCCTTCTTGGAATAGTTCTGAGATAGTCCCAAATCGGCGGCCGTCAATCTGCAAGGTCGTCATGGGCCTGATCGGCAGAGCGTTCGGGCACCCCGAGTGCATCGGCCAGTCGGGCGGCGGCCGAGCCGGGGCGCAGGGGTTTCTGCTGCCCCTCATGCGGTGCCCATCCTGTCAGGAAGAGGATCTCGAAGGTTGCGGCGATACGGTCGCCCGAAGCAGCGAAATACTCGGCGTAAAGCCTTGCGGCTTCGGGGAAAAGCGCGCGTGGCACGGGTTTGCGGCTGCGCCGGGCCATGGCGTTGGTTTCGGCCATCGCGCGCAGGTCGGCGAAGAGGTGAAATGCGCTGCGGTAGGTTATGGTCTTGGTGACGGCATCAGCGACTGGCAGGGCGAACCCCGCCCTCTGCAACGCTGCGCCAAGGTCGCGGATCTCGGCCATAGGAAGGACGCGCGGAGAAAGTCCCCCTGTCAGACGGCTTTCGGCCTCGGCCAGGACGGCGCGCAGCTCGTGCAGGGTGCGGCCCCCGAACAGGACCGCGATCATGAGCCCATCGGGTCTCAGCGCCTGGCGGCACTGGACAAGCTGTCCCACCGGATCGCTTGCCCAATGCAGCGCCAGCATGTGAATGACAAGATCATGCGCCTCGGGCGCAAGCGCCAGCACCGGATCGTCTGCAACGATCTTCGCACCGGCGATCCGTGACCGCCACACCTGCGGAAAACCGGTAACAACGGCGGGCGCGGTAAACGTTTTGTTAACCTCGCTCAGTCTCTCTTCGATCTCATACGCGACCTCTTCATGGAGGAACAGCTCAGCCCCCTGCCGAAGTGCGCGGGCACGTCGGGCGACAAGGGTGCGGCGGTCGGTAAGGTCGGGCGGATGGGTCATGATAGGCGAACCTAAAGGGCTTCGGGCGGGAATGCAAAGCGCCCTGCACCTGCTCTTTCCGCCGCAATGCCTTGGCTGCGGCGCGCCAGTGGCAAGCGACTTTGGCCTCTGCGCCACATGCTGGCGCGACACGCCGTTCATCGCGGGTCTGGCCTGCGATCGTTGCGGCACGCCCTTGCCCGGTTCGGACGACGGTGAAGACGTGGTCTGTGATGACTGCATGACCATCGCGCGCCCCTGGGCCCATGGTCGGGCGGCATTTCTCTACCGGGACATGGGGCGCAGGCTGGTGCTCGCGCTCAAACATGGCGACCGGCAGGAACTTGCCGCACCCGCAGCGGCATGGATGGTCCGTTCGGCACGGCAGATCCTGTTGCCGGATATGCTCGTTGCGCCGGTTCCGCTGCATTGGAGCCGTCTTCTCAGACGGCGCTTCAACCAGTCCGCGCTTCTGTCGAAAGAGTTCGCGCGGCTCGCCGGGCTCGACCATTGCCCGGACCTTCTGCGCCGCGTCCGGCGCACGGCAAGCCAGGAGGGGCGCGACCGCGATGGACGCTTTCTCAATATCCATGATGCGATCGCGCTTCACCCGCGGCGGCGGCTTCGTCTATCCGGGCGGCCGGTGCTTCTGATCGACGACGTGATGACCTCGGGTGCGACGCTGGCGGCAGCGACCGAAGCCTGCCTTGCCGCCGGTGCCGCGCAAGTTTCCGTTGTGACACTAGCGCGCGTTGCGAAGGACGCCTAAATCCCTATAGTCGCGTCAACTTCTGGGAACAGCCTGCATGCCTCGTGTCGAAATCTACACCACGCCCTGGTGCCCGTATTGCATCGCGGCCAAACGCCTGCTGACGCGCAAGGGCATCGCCTTTGAAGAGACCGACGTCTCCGGCGACCCCTCGCTGCGGCAGGCGATGATGAGGCGCGCCAGCGGTCGTCACACCGTGCCACAGATTTTCATCGGTGGCCGCCATGTCGGCGGGTCGGACGATCTTCACGCGCTCGACCGCGCCGGCACGCTCGACCCGATGCTGGCACGCGGATCATGAAGGCGGCGCTTCTCCAGCTTGCGGTTGGCGACGATCCGGTGGCGAACCTGCCGGTAACGCGGGCGCTCGTGGCCGAGGCTGCCGCACAGGGCGCCGATTTCGTGCTGACGCCGGAGGTGATGAACTGCCGGTCCCTCGACCGCGCGCACCAGCGCGTCGTGCTTCGTTATGAGAATGAGGATGAAACCCTCGCCGCGCTCTGCGCCGATGCCGCCACGCATCGAATCTGGCTTCTCATCGGCTCACTCGCACTCAAGACCGATGATGAGGATGGCCGCTTCGCCAACCGTTCAATCCTGATCGGACCGGATGGAAAGCTGTGCGCACGTTACGACAAGATCAACATGTTCGATGTCGATGTGTCCGACACCGAGACCTATCGCGAGTCGTCCGGCTATCGCCCCGGCGACCGTGCCGTGATCGCGCCCACGCCCTTTGGATTGCTCGGCCTGACGATCTGCTACGATCTTCGCTTCCCGCAGCTTTACCGTCGCCTCGCGCAAGCCGGCGCGCAGATCCTGACCGTCCCTGCCAACTTCACCGCCACCACCGGCAAGGCGCATTGGGAGACGCTGCTCCGCGCCCGTGCCATCGAGAATGGCGCCTATGTCCTCGCCCCCGCGCAGACCGGCAGCCCCGACCCTGAGGCCGCCCGTCCCCACTACAGCTGGGGCCATTCGCTGGCCGTCGCGCCCTGGGGCGAGATCATCGCAGACGGTGGCGCCGATGTCGGCATCACCTACGCCGAGATCGACCTTGCCGCCGTGGACCGCGCCCGCCGCCGTATCCCCTCGCTCATGCACGACCACGCCTTTGAAGGACCGTGAGCGCCATGAGTGACGCCAACGAACCGCTTGCGGTTGCGCTTTTCTCCGAGGTCTTCATGGCCGATCAGCTTGCGCGCAATCTTATCAGCCGGGCGCTTCCGAAGGGCATGGAGATCAGCCACTTCTCGGTCCTGAACCATCTTGCGCATGTTCAGGACGAACGCTCTCCGGCGCAGCTTGCCCATACGTTTCATGTCACCCGCGGGGCGATGACCAATACGCTTGCCAAGCTCGAATGGGCCGGCCATGTCCACATCCGTCCGGACTGGGACGATGCACGGCGCAAGTTCGTCTCGATCAGCCCGGCGGGAAAGGCCGCGCGGGATGCCGCCGTCGCGGCCATCAGCCCGCTTGTCGGCGATGTGGTCAAGACCGTGGGTGAGGCGCGTGTTCGCGCCGTCCTGCCGGTCTTGCGCGAAATCCGCCAGCAGTTGGGCGAGGAGTAGTCAGCGACGGATCGCAGCAGTGACGTAGTTCACGCTCAGATCGCGGTCAGAGATCGACCATTCCCAGCTTATCGGGTTGAAGACAAAACCCTTCTTGTCGACAGCATCAAGTCCGGCGCGTGTGAACATCCCGAAAAGCTCATCCGGCGTGATGAACTTTGACCAGTTGTGTGTCCCCTTCGGGAGCCAGCGCATCACCCATTCCGCCCCGATGATCGCTATCGCAAAGCTCTTGCCATTGCGATTGATGGTCGAGGCGATCAAGAGCCCGCCGGGGCGCAGAAGATCGTGGCAGGTGGCGACGAAAGCCGCCGGATCGGCGACATGCTCCACGATCTCCATCGCCAGAACCACGTCAAAGCTTTCGCCCGCCGCCGCCATGGCCTCGGCGGTGGTGTGGCGGTAGTCGATGTCGAGGCCTTGCGCCTCGGCATGGACCCTGGCTACGGGAATGTTCCGCTCAGCCGCGTCGGCGCCGACGACCGCCGCCCCGAGCCGCGCCATCGGTTCCGACAAAAGCCCGCCGCCGCAGCCGATATCGAGAATCCGCAAGCCTTCGAAGGGGCGTGGCCGCGTCAGGTCGCGCCCGAACTCCGACCCGATCTGCCGGGTGATGTAACCCAGCCGGACCGGATTCATCATGTGCAGCGGACGAAACTTGCCGTTCGGGCTCCACCATTCCGTCGCCATCGCTTCGAACTTGGCGACCTCGGCGGGGTCTATGCTTGTCGTTTCAGCGGTCATGCTCACTCCATCAAAGTCGTTGCGCCCCGTGGCGGGCGGCTTCAATGCGTTATATAGTCAGACCATGGACCGGATCGCAGGGCAAAAGCGCGCAGGCGCCCTCCTTTATCCGCAGATCGAGCCTTTCGATCAGCGCAAGATGGATGTGGGCGACGGTCATCGGATCTATTTCGAGCAATGTGGCCACCCGGACGGCGTGCCCGTCATCGTGCTGCACGGCGGTCCCGGCGGTGGCTGTTCGCCCGCCATGCGGCGCTATTTCGACCCGTCCCACTATCGTGTCATCCTGTTCGATCAGCGCGGCTGCGGACGGTCGCGCCCGCATGCGAGTGTCGAGGCGAACACCACCTGGCACCTCGTGGCGGACATCGAACGCATCCGCGAGGCTTTGGGAATCGACCGCTGGATCGTCTTTGGCGGAAGCTGGGGCGCGACGCTGGCGCTGGTCTATGCCGAGACCCATCCTGACCGCGCCGTCCATCTGGTGCTGCGCGGCGTGTTCCTTGCGACAAGGTCCGAACTGGACTGGTTCTACGGCGGCGGCGCCGGGGCCTTCTGGCCCGAACGCTGGCGCCACTTTGCCGATATGGTGCCCGAGGCGGAGCGTGGCGACCTGATCGCCGCTTACAACCGCAGGCTCTTTTGCGGCGATACGCTGATCGAGACGCGGTTTGCACGGGCCTGGGCCTCGTGGGAGAATGCGCTGGCCAGCGTTGAGGCCCATGGCTGCGATGGCGACGCACCGGCCGACTATGCCCGCGCCTTCGCGCGTCTTGAAAACCACTACTTCATCCACAGCGCCTTTTTGGAGGCGGATGGCCAGATCCTGCGCGACCTGCCGCGCCTTGCAGATGTTCCGGGGACGATCGTTCAGGGCCGCTATGACATGATCTGCCCGCCAGTGACCGCCTGGCGCCTCTCCGAAGGCTGGGCCCGTTCGCGGCTGAAGATGATTCCGGTGGCGGGGCACGCGCTCTCTGAACCTGGCATCAGCGCGGAACTTATGCGGGTGATGGACGACCTTCGGGACTGACGGTCAGAGCGAAAGGGCCGCCAGCGCGACGCCAACAAGCATCAGCATCCCGCCCGAGACGAGGTTGATCCGACGAAGCCGCTCGGGTGTGGCGAGCCTTGCCCGGGCTGTGCCGACGGCAAGCGCTAGCGCAAGGTTTCCCGCCAGCGGCACCAGCATCGAGATAAGCGCGATCACCCCGACATCGGGAAGTGTCAGATGCCGCAGATCGAAGAAGCCCGGCAAGGCACCCATGTAGAAGAGAACCGCCTTGGGATTGCCGAGGATTGCGGCGATGCCCGCCATGAACCCGGACCAGCCGCCCGGCTTTGTCAGGCGGCCCTCGCGCGGGACGGGTCGCCGCGCGTTGCGAATCAGCGCGAAACCCATCGCCAGGAAGAAGACCACCGCGATCGCTCTGAGCGCGACCATGAATCCGGCGAACTGATCGACGATCACGCTCAGCCCGAAGATCGCGACGAGCGGCCAGACGAAGTCGCCGAGCGTCACCCCGAAGGCAAGCGGCCAGGCCGAGGCAAAGCCGCCCGAAAGCGCGCGCGCCGTGATGGCAACCCAGACCGGTCCGGGCGTGAGCCAGAGAAGGCCCATGGCTCCGGTATAGAGAAGGAGCGAGGAGAGAGTAAGTGTCACCTTGAGATCTGCCCGTGCATCTTTCCGCGATATCTACGCCGAATGTCCTCGCGCCGCATCAGGCAAAATCAGCGACCCGTCGGGTTGCAGCGGCCAGAACGGGTTCATCGCGACCTCCCAGACGTGGCCATCAGGGTCGGCGTAGTACCCGGAATAGCCGCCCCAAAAAACCGCCACGGGTGGCTTCAGCGGTGCCGCGCCCGCTGCCACGGCGGCCGCGAACGCGGCATCGACTTCGGCCTCGGTCGCGAAGTTCAGGGCCAGTGTCATCGCCCCGGTCCCCAGTGCGGCACCCGGTCGTCCCTGATCCGCGGCAAGATCCGCCTTGCCGAAGAGGCCGAGCACGACGCCGTGCATCTGGTAGAAGACCACGGTCTTCTCGGCCTGTGCCGGGCGCCAGCCGAGGGCCTCGTAGAAGGCGCGCGCGCGGGCAAGGTCAGCAACGCCAAGCGTGATGAGTGTCACCCGTTGCGGTGTCATGTCAGCCGTGCTCCCTGATTTCGGAATGCCCACCTGTCTCAATGACCTCAAGCACCTGCGCGCGCTCGGCCATGCCGAAAAACAGCTCTGGCCCGGTGCCGGTAAGGAAGGCTTGCGCCCCGAGTGCCGCGATTTCATCATAGAGCGCCGCGCGGCGCCCCTCGTCAAGATGGGCCGCAACCTCGTCCATCAGAAGGACCGGTGGTGCCCCGACCTCCTCGGTCAGCGCGCGCGTATTGGCGAGGATGAGCGAGATCAGGAGCGCCTTCTGCTCGCCAGTCGAGGCTTGCGCCGCCGGCATATCCTTGTCAGCATAAGTGGCAACAAGATCAGCGCGATGTGGTCCGACAAGTGTCCGCCCCGCAGCCATGTCGCGGCCCCGCCCCTTGGCCAGCGCCCGTTGTAAGGCCCCGGCGTCTGCCTCTTCCGAGGCCCCCTCGGCGCCCGCGATGGCCAGTGCGGCAACCGGAAATGCGGTCCTCGCCCGATCCTGTGCCTCTGTGACGCGTTGAACCGCCCGGCGCCGGTTGGCCCGGATCAGGCTTCCCGCGTCTGCCATCTGCTCTTCAAGCGCGTCGTACCATCCGGCATCGCGCACCTCGTCCCGCAACAGCCGGTTGCGTTCCCGCATGGCCTTCTCGTAGCGCAGAACAGCGTCGGAATGGCCTGGCTCGAACGACAGGGTCATCCGGTCAAGAAACCTCCGCCGTCCCTCGGCCGCCTCGATCCAGAGCCGGTCCATCGCGGGGACAAGCCAGAGGATCCGCATGATCCGCCCAAGCGCCGCCTGCGGTGCGGTCTTGCCGTCTATGAGGACGCTGCGCCCGCCATCACCCTGCCAGCCGGTCTCGATCTCATGCGCATCCATCAGGCTGGTCACCTCGGCCTTCAGCTTCCAGCCAAGCGCCTCGGGCCGCCGGGCGATCTCTTCCGGCGCAGCGCGCCTCAGCCCGCGCCCAGGCGAGAGAAGCGAAATCGCCTCAAGGATATTGGTCTTGCCTGCGCCGTTCGCGCCGTGGATGACGACCGGCCGACCATCAAATCGTAGCCCGGTGCGCTTGTGCGACCGGAAATGCGACATCAGAAGTGACGTGACGGCGAAAGCAGACAGGGCGCCCGCACCTTCCCTTTGGTGAAGTTCTCCTCGCCGCGTGGTCCGGCGCAGCCGGATCAGACCCGCATCGGCATCACGACATAGACCGCAGAGGTGTCGTTGCCCTCGCGCATCAGGGTCGGGTCGCCAGACGAATTGAACAGGAAAACCGCATTCTCGCGGTCCACCTGGCTTGCGATTTCAAGGAGATACTTCGCATTGAAGCCGATCTCGAGCCGCTCGTCCGAATAGGCAACGGCAAGTTCCTCCTCCGCTGCACCGGCGTCCGGCGCGTTGACAGAAAGGATCAGCCGGTCTTCCTCGAGTTGCAGCTTGACGGCGCGGGATCGCTCGGAGGAGACGGTGGCGACGCGGTCTACGGCCTTGGCGAATTCCGCGGCATCCACCTCCAGCCGGCGGGTATTGCCGACAGGGATCACGCGGGAATAGTCCGGGAAGGTGCCGTCGATGACCTTCGATGTCAGGGTGATGGCGGGGGTGGCGAAGCGCACTTTGGTCTCTGATACCGACACGGCGATCTGCATGTCGTCGTCGTCGAGAAGCTTGCGCATTTCGCCGACGGTCTTGCGCGGCACGATCACGCCCGGCATACCTGCCGCGCCCTCGGGCAAGGGTGCGTCGATCCGTGCGAGGCGATGACCGTCGGTTGCCACGCAGCGCAGAACTTTGCCACCGTCGCCATCGGCGACATGAAGATACACGCCGTTCAGGTAATACCGCGTCTCTTCCGTCGAGATCGCGAATTTCGACTTGTCGAACAGCCGACGCAGCATCGGTGCGGGTGCAGAGAAGTTCGCGGCGTACTCCGACGACGCCATCACCGGGAAGTCTTCCTTTGGCAAGGTCGCAAGCGAAAAGACAGATCGACCCGCCTGTACGGTGATGCGCCCGGCCGCGCCGTCGTCGGTCAGTTGCACCAATGCGCCGTCCGGCAACTTGCGGACAATCTCGTGCAGCATCACGGCCGAAACCGTGGTGGCGCCTGCGCGCTCGACCTGGGCCGGGGCTTTATCCACCACCTCGATATCGAGATCGGTGGCGCGGAAGCTGACGGTATTCCCCTCGGCCTCGATCAGCACATTGGCGAGGATGGGAATGGTATTCCGCCGCTCAACGACAGACTGCGCCTGGCCGACCGCCTTCAGAAGTGCCGCGCGTTCGATGCTGATCTTCATATCCGTCCCCTTGAGGTCGCCGGGAGGGGGAAAGTAACGACTTTCCCCCGCGGCTCAAGAATTTTCGGGAATGTCCGATGTATTGAATCGGCGGTCAAGGCCGGTTCTTGGTCAGGCCTCGAGCGCCCTGCGCAGCAGGTCGATGTCTTCAGCCAATTGACTGTCAGTTGACTTCAGTTCTTCGACCTTGCGAATACCATGCATGATGGTGGTGTGATCCCGTCCGCCGAAACGTCGCCCGATCTCGGGCAGAGACCGCGTGGTCATGAATTTCGCGAGGTACATCGCGACCTGACGGGGGCGGGCGATGGTCCGCACGCGCTTCGGACCGATCATGTCGGCAAGGCGAATGTTGTAGTGTTCGCTGACCTTGCGCTGGATTTCTTCGATCGTGACCTTGCGGTCTGACGCACGGAGCATGTCAGCAAGGCAATCCTGCGCAAGCTCAAGCGTGATTTCGCGTCCGACAAGCGATGCGAAGGCGAACAGACGGGTCAGGGCACCTTCGATAACGCGGACGTTGGTTGAGAGGCGGTGGGCAATGAACTCCAGCACGCCACCCGCGATCTTCAGGCCCGGGTCCTGCCTGAGACAGGTTTCGGCCTTCTGCTGAAGCACGCCGAGCCGAAGCTCGTAGTCCGTCGGATGCAGGTCAACGACAAGGCCGCATTGCAGGCGGCTCTTGATGCGTTCCTCCAGCCCCTTGATCTCGCTCGGCGCTCGGTCGGCCGAAATGACAATCTGCTTGCTCTGGTCAACGAGGGCATTGAATGTGTGGAAGAATTCCTCCTGTGTCGAGTCCTTGCCGGCGATGAACTGAACGTCATCTACCATCAGGACATCGACGGACCGGAAAAGCTCCTTGAAGTTCATGATCTGCTTTTCGCGAAGGGCTTGCACAAAGCGGTACATGAACTGCTCTGCGGAAAGGTAGAGCACACGCAGACCGGTCGGCTGCTTTCTGAGCTCATGCGCGATGGCGTGCATGAGATGGGTCTTGCCGAGGCCGACGCCGCCGTAAAGAAAGAGTGGGTTGAAGGCTGCAGGGCCGCCTTCGGCTACGCGGCGCGCAGCGGCATGGGCGAGTTCGTTCGGCTTGCCGACGACGAAGCTGTCGAAGGTGAAACGCGAGTCGAGCGGGGCGCTCGGCAAGTCGGCCTCATCGGTCGTCCGCGGGGTGCCATTTATTGCCAATGCGCGAACGGGCCTCGCGCCGGCAATCTGCGCGATCTGGGTCGGACGCGCTTCGGAGGCGGCGACATGAAATTCCACGCGCTCGATGGTCGCGTCATGCTGACGAAGCTGGTGCAGAATCAGGTCGGCGAAATTGCGGGACACCCAGTCACGCATGAAGTTCGTCGGCACGTCGAAACGGGCAATCCCGTCTTTGCACTCGGAGAGCGTCAGAGGCTCGATCCATGATTTGAAGTTGTTTTCCCCGACAGCCTTCAAAAGTTTCTTGCGGACCTGCCCCCACGAATCCTCAGTCATTTTTTCCTTGCCCAGTTCTAGCTCTTGCGGCGCGCGCGGACCGCACCGGCCCCTACCAAGCGATTCCACCTAGTTGTCATCCCAAACCGAAGCGGACGCCGACTTCAGAGTCGGTCGTGACCGCTTCCATCAGGAAGCCCGGTTGTCTGGACACGACTGCAAGCTCCCGTGGGCCAGCCCACGATCCAAGCAGTATAGACCAGGGGCACTCTGCCCCCGGAACTTCAGTAGCCTCGCAGCCATTATTCGGCTTGCGATACGAACGGGTCGGGTGCAGCTCCCTTTCCGTCCGAGGTTACCGCATGTCCCCCCAGAACGACGTGAATCGCTTGGTCAAGCTACCAAGGCTCGCGAAGCGGGAGCAACTTATCTTCGCGCTTGACTCATCCTTTGATGCGCCGAATCCGGGAACCCGTGCAAATCGGGCACAGGGGGAGCGTGGCGCGCTAAAATGCAAAAGGGCGCGGCTTTCGGCCACGCCCTCAGCAAGCAGGTAGATACCGTATGGTTTCAGGCGGTGAGCGACTTCACGCGGGCAGACAGGCGTGACATCTTGCGCGCAAGGGTGTTCTTGTGAACAACACCTTTAGCGACGCCGCGCGCCATCTCGGGCTGAGCCGACCGAAGCGCAGCAAGTGCGTTCTCGTAGCTGCCGCTCGCAATCGCCTCTTCCACCTTGCGCAGGAAGGTACGAATCCGCGAACGACGCGCCTTGTTCACATCCTGACGACGCTCGCTCTGGCGTGCGCGCTTCTTGGACTGGGGCGAATTGGCCATGTATAAGACTTCCGATTTCGGTTCGGGTAAATATGAAGCCGCGCTTCTAGGCCCGACTCAGACATATGTCAACATACCAACCGAGGCTTTTCGCCTCACCTGTCGCGGAACTGAGGCTCGCGTTTTGCGAGGAAGGCCTGCATTCCCTCCTTCTGGTCCTCGGTCGCAAACAGGGCGTGGAAGATGCGGCGTTCAAAGAGAAGTCCTTCGCGCAGAGTCGTCTCGTAGCTGCGGTTGACCGCCTCCTTCACGACCATCGCCGCGACCTGCGATTTCTCGGCAATCTTCGAGGCGGCGGATTTGGCTTCGGCAAGCAACTTTGCGGTCGGAACGACGCGCGAAACGAGGCCGGAGCGCTCGGCTTCGGTCGCGTCCATGAAGCGGCCGGTCAGGTGCATATCCATCGCCTTCGCCTTGCCGACGGCGCGGGTCAGACGCTGCGTCCCGCCGATGCCCGCGACGACCCCGAGGTTGATCTCGGGCTGGCCAAACTTGGCGTTGTCCGCAGCGATGATGAAGTCGCACATGAGCGCCAGTTCGCAACCGCCGCCAAGCGCATAGCCGGACACGGCAGCGATGACAGGCTTGCGGAACTTCAGGAAGGCTTCGTTCAGCGGGCCGAACATGTCGTCGGTGAACACGTCGACAAAGGTCTTTTGGGCCATCTCCCTGATATCTGCCCCGGCGGCGAAGGCCTTGTCCGATCCCGTCAGGACGACGCAACGGACCTTGTTGTTCGCTTCAGCCGATGCCAGAGCTTCGCAGAGTTCCTGCACGAGTCGAGAGTTGATGGCGTTGAGCGCATCGGGCCGATTGAGTCGGATCAGGGCGACACTGTCCTCAATCTCGACGATCAGCGTTTCATATGCCATGCGATGCGCCCTTTCTGAATTTGCCCGAGTCCTAGCAGTACGCGGCGGCGGATCAAGTCATCTTTGACACACGGAACAGAAGAAACTTGACCGACCGGACTGCACAATCCGTCGGATCGGAGCGCCGCAGCCGGGGTTTCTGCAGGGTTCCCCTTCGCGGTCATAGACCCGGAATGAATGCTGGAAATAGCCGAGTTCGCCATCGGTCTGGCGATAGTCCCGCAAGGATGAGCCACCGGCCTCGATCGCTTCGGCCAGCACCCCTCGGGTCAGCGGTACGAGTGCGGCAACCCGCGCGGCGGCGATCCGTCCGGCCTGGCGCCGAGGGTCGATGCCCGCACGGTAGAGAATTTCGCTGACGTAGATATTGCCGAGCCCGGCGACGATCTTCTGGTCCAGAAGTGCCGATTTGATCGGCGTCGCCCGACCGCGTAGCCGCTCGACAAGATAGGTCTCGTCGAATGAGTTGCCCAGTGGCTCGGGGCCGAGGTCACGCAAGAGCCAATGGCCGTCGGCCGCGGCGGTCTTCATCAGATCCATCGCACCGAAGCGGCGGGCATCGTTGAAGGTGATGCGGGCGCCGTTCTCCATGTCGAGAATGACGTGGTCATGCTTGGCCGGGGCGGGATGAGTGTGCGCGAAGCCGCCGAGTATCTGACCCGAAATCAAAATGCGACCAGACATGCCAAGATGGATGAGGAGCGTTTCACCTGTCGAGAGGTCGCCAAGAATGTATTTTGAGCGCCGTCTGACGGACAGGATTCGTGCCCCGGACAGGCGTTCGGCCATGCGTTCAGGCAGTGGAAAGCGCAGATCAGGACGACGAATGTCGGCAGCACGGATTGTGGCCCCCTCCATCACCGGCAAGAGACCGCGCCGGACAGTTTCGACTTCGGGCAGTTCGGGCATTTCAGCTCCAGCGATCGCGCCGCATTGTCTCTGCGGCCAAGGCCCGTATAAGAAGTCTGAGTTTGCATGAACGGCAAGGCCCGATGACCGACCAGGAAGCACGCACGACCCATTTCGGGTTTCAGACTGTCGCCGAAGAGGACAAGGCGGGACTGGTCCACGGCGTCTTCACACGCGTGGCCAACCGCTACGACGTGATGAATGACCTCATGTCAGTCGGTATCCACCGGCTCTGGAAGGATGCGATGATGGACTGGCTCGCGCCGCGCGCGGGCCAGCGTCTGCTCGATGTGGCCGGCGGGACAGGGGATGTCGCCTTCCGGTTCCTCGCGCGTGCGCCCGAGGCGCGGGCGACCGTGCTCGACATGACCGAATCCATGCTGATCGAGGGCCAAAAGCGGGCGGAGGCCGAGAATCTCGCCGACCGACTCGATTGGGTTGTCGGCGATGCCATGGCGCTGCCTTTCGGGGACAACAGCTTTGACGTCTACACGATCAGCTTTGGTATCCGCAATGTGACGCGCATTCCCGATGCCTTGTCCGAGGCGTTCCGGGTGCTAAAGCCGGGCGGGCGCCTGATGATCCTGGAGTTCAGCCAGTTGCCCAACCCGGCACTGCAATGGGCGTACGATCGCTACTCCTTCAACGTCATTCCAACGCTCGGCCAGATCGTGGCCAATGACCGCGACAGCTATCAATACCTTGTCGAATCGATCCGCAAGTTTCCTGATCAGGAGAGTTTCGCCACGCTCATTCGGCAGGCAGGTTTTGAGCAGGTGAAGTATCGCAACCTCACCATGGGTGTCGCCGCGCTTCATTCCGGCTGGAAGATCTGATTGCGGGGGCCGCACAACATCTGGCGCCTGATCCGCACGGGCGCGACGTTCGAGCGTACGGGCGCAATGAAGGTTGCGTTGGAGGCGATGGACGTGGCGCCTCGCCTCAGGATGGCCGCGCGTATCCTCGGCTGGCCATTCAAGTGGCTCGGCTACGCCGGTGATCGGACGCTTCCGCCCGTGACGCGGGCGCTGACCGCGCTGGGGCCTGCCTATATCAAGTTCGGTCAGGTGCTTTCGACGCGTCCCGATGTGGTGGGTATTGACCTGGCCAACCAGCTTCGCGTGTTGCAGGACAAGTTACCGCCCTTTCCGAGGGCAGTCGCCATCGCCACCATCGAGGAAGAGCTTGGCCAGCCCGTGGCTGCCATCTTCACCGAATTCGGCGAACCCGTCGCCGCCGCCTCGATTGCGCAGGTTCATCGCGCGCGGACGGTCGAGGGGAAGATCGATGTCGCCGTCAAGGTCCTGCGGCCGGGAATCGAACGTGCCTTCCGCCGCGACATTGATGCGTTTCATTTTGCGGCGCAGCTGATCGAATTTCTCTCACCCGCATCGCGGCGATTGCGGCCCTCGGATGTCATCAGTCACTTCGAGGGCGTCGTGATGGGGGAGTTGGACCTGCGCCTCGAAAGCGCGGCCGCCTCCGAATTCGCGAACAACACCAAGGATGACGCCCGGTTCGGTGTGCCAGTCCCGATCTGGGAGCTTTCCTCGCGCCGGGTGATGACGCTGGGCTGGGTCGAGGGTATTCCGCTCGGTGACGTGGCCGCGATCAAGGCGGCAGGTCACGACTGCAATGCGCTGGGCGAGCGTGTGCTTCAGCTCTTTCTGAGTCATGCGCTTCGCGACGGCTATTTCCATGCCGATATGCATCAGGGGAACCTCAAGGTCTCTCCGGCGGGCGATATTATTGCCTTTGATTTCGGGATCATGGGGCATATCGACGAATATACACGCCGGGTTTATGCCGAGATTCTGATCGGCTTCATTCGGCGTGACTACCGCCGCGTCGCGGAAGTGCATTTCGAGGCAGGCTACGTCCCGCGCGACCGCGACATTGATGAATTTGCGCGTGCGCTGCGTGCGGTGGGAGAGCCGATTTTCGGCATGGACGCCAATCGGATCTCTATGGCAAAGCTTCTGTCGTACCTCTTCGAGGTCACAGAGAAATTCGGGATGCAGACGCGAACCGAGCTCATCCTGCTGCAACGGACAATGGTTGTCGTGGAAGGTGTGGCGCGATCGCTCGACCCGAATATCAACATCTGGCAGACTGCGCGGCCCGTGGTGGAGCGGTACATTCGGGAAAGCATCGGCCCGAAGGCGCTGGTGCGCGATCTGTATCGCACGGTTCAGGTGCTGAGCCGCTTTGGGCCGCGGCTACCACAGATCGCGGAGAACCTGCTGGCGCAGCAGACCCGCAGCGAAAAGCCCGAAGAGCCGCGTCGTCGTACCGAACGCGTCCTTCTCATGCTACTTGCTGCGCTGATCGCAGCGATAGGATTCCTGGCGGGCCGTTGGTTCTGACGGATCAGGGCACGGCCCTCAGGGCTGCAATGTCGGTGGTCGCGACCTCGGATCCGCCGGACAGGACGACGCTCGTGCCTGTGCTGCCGGTACGCACCTCGGCTATGCGGGCATAGCTCGCGACCTCGGACGTGTCGATCAACTCCCCGGCCGCATAGCTTTCGAGCCGGAAGCTGTAAAGACCCGGTGCCAGCGGCTGCCCCGATGGGTCCGACCCCGCCCAGAGCATGGGGTCTGTCCCAAGCGGTGCCGGATCGCGGCGCACCTCATGCCCAGCCGCGTCGAGCACTACGACCACGGACTGATCGGCGCCCGCCGCATGTGTCGGGTAGAGAACCAGCGGTGTGCCGTCGAAGGGTACGGGGGCGGTGACCTTCGCCTCCATTCCGACCCATGATGCGAATTGCGCCAATCCGTTTGTGCCAAATTGCGTCGCCAGCGATTCGAGCAGACTGTTTGTCCTTACCTGCTGTTCCACGCCGGAAAAGGTGGCAAGCTGCTGGGCATAGTCGCTGGAATCCATCGGGTTGAGCGGGTCCTGATTGCGCGCCTGCGTGGTCAGCATCTTGAGGAATGTCTGGAAATCGCTGCTGATGAGCGTCCCCTGACCGATGCCGGAGGCTGGTGCTGCGGGTTGTGTGCCAACCGGCGAAATCGTGGTCATGCGGTTTCCTTTCAGATTCTGATGTCGAGGCGTCCGTCCTGAATCGACGGGCGTGATGCACCGGTCACGGTGCCGGCGGAGACCTTGCCAGGTGCCGCATTCCTGCCTGCGCTGTCATCAGTGTCGCGTCCGAAGGCGGGCGCCTCGCGGTCACTGGGACGACGGTCCTGAAATGCGAAGGTCAGCTCCCGATAGCCGAATTCCCGCATGTCCTGCGCGAGGAGGTCGACATGCCGCCGCATGAGGTCGAGCGTTTCCGGCCGGTCGGCCTGCAAGACCACGGTGGCCCCAGTGATGTCATGCGAGTTCACGGTAAGCCGGACGTGCCCGAGTTCCTCAGGTGACAGGGTGATCTCGATTGTCCCCAGATCGAGGCGGCGCGTTGCCTCGGCGATGTGCTGCATGTTCTGGCGAACGATCTCTGCCGGAATCTCCCGCAACGTCGGGAGACTTCCGCCCGGCGTGCCTTCCTGCGGGGCGGTCATCGTTGCCAAACCCGGACTGGCGGAGAGCGCCGATCCGGGTGGAGGGTCCGTGAACATCGTGCCCGGAACCGTCACGACCGTGTCCACAGGCTCGTCGGAGCGGGGTGTATCGACCGTCAGCGCGGTTCGGACGACCCGGTTCTCTCGGTCCGGTTGGGCTGGAATCTCAGATTTGGTCGAGGTTTCTTGTATCGGCTGAGATGTCTCGGATGGGCCGACAGAAGCAGAGGCGGCGAACGCGGAAGGTCTGCTATCGGGAGCGACAGGCCTCGCAATCGAATCATCCGTGGGCGCCTGTGCAACCGGGCGCATGGACGGGTCGGGCGGCAGGGCGCGAAAAGCGGTCGATCCTTCGACGGCGCCGACTTGCGCGATCAGGGGCAGCCCTTGTTCCCCTACGTCGTCGGGCAATGATGGGACTTGCGTCGCGGCAAGGCGATCTGTGACTGCCTCAGTCATCAGTTGCGCGGCGACGCCAGCAGAGGATGTCGCCGTGGTGCCCGGACCCGTAAGGTCCCGATGCAGTCGGTCAGTCGCGGTCCGGGGCACCACGCTGTCGGCGACTGAAACATCCGATGGCGCGCGCCTGGGGTCCATCGGCCGTGTCCCGAAGGCACTGGGGGCGGACGGCGCCGGATTACGCGCCCCTGAGTCGACGCTGCTGCCAGGCACAGGGGTAGCGGTCGGCGCAGCGAAGGTGAGGTCCAGTCCATCCGAGGCGGCGCTGCCGGTCGCCAGCGCGTTGCTCTCGGGCCGATTGATCCGTTCCGGCGCGTCGGCGTTCGCCTGTTCGAGCGTCGCCTCTGCGGCATCGGGACCTGGCAACCTCGGCTGATTCGTATCGGTGATACGCGGCTTTCCCGCCTCCGCTTCTGTCTGAACTGCCACCGGGACGGGCGCGGATGAAGCTGGCATGAGTGCCGCGATGAGTGAAGCAAACCCATCCCAATCTGCGGTTCTGTCCTCCGACGCGGTCGCGTCCGCAGAATGTGGAGCGCTCGTGCTGCGCGGAGCTTGATTGCCCGACGCATGGCTGAGGGATTGAATCGAACTGAGCATGCGGACCACGACTTCTGCCTGTGACGGGGTGACCATCTCAGACGGCCGTTACTGAATAATTTACTGCGACTGGACGAAGGTTGGCCACGTACCATCAATGGAGGTGACCAGAACATGAAGGTGACAGAGATCCATGGTGGACCCCCGCCGCAGCGGGATCAGGCGCTGCGCGAGACGGCCGTGAAGCTCGAGGCCGCGTTCCTGTCCGAAATGCTGAAAGACGCCGGACTCGGTGAGGCGCGCGATGTTTTCGGCGGCGGTGCGGGTGAGGAGCAATTCGCTTCATTCCTGCGCGACGAGCAGGCGCGGGCAATGACCGCGCAGGGCGGCGTGGGCCTGGCGCAGAGTATATTCGAGGCTTTGCAGCGGAGAGCGAGCGATGCGGCATAGCGGACTGATCGGTGCGCTTGAACTCTGTCTCGACAAGACGGCGGAGGCGCTGCGGACAGGCGATTTCGCAGGTCTTTCGCTGCTGGCGGCCGAGATGGAGACGCTTGCGGGCGCGCTCACCGGAGCAGTCGCATCGCTGACGGGGCCTGAGTTGGAGTCGCTCCAAGCCCGGGCCACGCGACAGCTTCGCCGCCTGTCTGCCGCGCGCGATGGCGTCCGGGCGGCGGTGCAGCGCGTCGAGCATCTGCGGCGCATGCCATCAGAACTGTCGACCTATGACCGGGATGGACGCGGCCTGACTTTTCGCTTCGTGTCGCAGACGCTGGAACACCGGGCCTGAGCGGCCCTTCGATCCGATAAAATGCAATCAATTTCCGCGGTAAACTTAGTGAATCATTAGAAGACGGCCGCCAAGTATGGCCCTGCATCCTCGAAGGGATGGCGCGTCGGTCGATGACCCCCGCAAGGACAGAACGCCACCGCGCCCGTCGTCGACGGGCAAGCGTAAACCGGCGCAAAGCGCCGAATCATCAAAGGATCCACGAATGTCCAGCATTCTTACCAACAGCAGCTCGATGGTTGCTCTGCAGACCCTCCGGGGGATCAATTCGAACCTGTCGAAGACGCAGGATGAGATTTCAACCGGGAAATCCGTTGCGTCGGCCAAGGACAACGCGACCGTCTGGATGACCTTGGCGTTCGATGAATAGGCCCGCTGTGTCTGGATCAGCGCGGTAAGTTCGGCCGCCACGTCGGTGGCCGAACCCTCGCGCGCATAGCCCACGATCGCCCCGGTCGGTCCGTCGCCCGCGTCCCACAGAAAGAACGACCCCGAATCCGGGGATACCTGAAATGTCTGGTTGTTGAGCGCGATGAGACCGTTCGGATTGGGCACATCGACGACCGGAATCTGATAGATGCGCCGGGTGAAGCCAGTGTCATAGGTGGCCGTCACATAGCCGTTGTCGTCAACCTCGACCGTGGTGAGGTTTCCGACGGGCGAACCGTCCTTGGTGATCGAGGTCGGGGCAAAACTGTCGGAAAGCTGTGTCAGCCCGTTCGCATCCCCAAGCTTGCCGATGGTCATGGTGATCGGCCCGCCCGCGACGGTCAGGCCAAGCGTGCCCGTCACAGGATCATAGGCGCCGCCCAGACTTGTGGTGACGGAAGCGAGTGTGCCACCGTTGGCGCGGGTGTCGTCGAAGGTAAGTGAGTATTGTCCGATCAGGGCCCCGGCTTGGGCGGAATCGCGGATTTCCATGGTCCAGCTGTTCGAAGCGCCCGTCGCCGGAACCGTCGGCGTGAACGTGATGTCGAGCGTATCCGAGGTGCCAAGATTGCCGAAATATTCAACAGACAGCGGCAGAGTGTTGCCAGACGCGCCCGCCTCGGTCGCCGTTGCAGGCAGATTGACGCCGAGGTTCATTGCGGTTGTCGGGTCCCCCGCCGTCTGATTGGCGTTGATGACCACAGGCTGCAGGCCCGCGATGGTGTCGCGCGGTAGCACCGGAAGCGAACCATCGGCATTGGCCGGCCAGCCGAGGAGCACTAGCCCGGATTCTGTCCGCAGCACGCCATCGGCATCTGGTCGGAAGGCCCCGGTCGTGGTCATCATCAGCGGTTGCGCGCCACCGGAAAAGGAGTTCAGCGAAACCGCCGGGGTGACCGGCAGCATCCCGCGTCCGGACACAGCGAGATCAAGCGCGTTCGATGTGGCCACCAACGCACCGTGTTCGTCAATGAGTCGCGTTGTTGCGGCGCGGACCCCGCCAGCGGAATAGGTACCCGCGCCGCGGGCTTGGTTGATGACGAAATTCTCGAAATCGGCGGAGGAGCGCTTGTAGCCAAAAGTGCCGGAATTCGCGATGTTGTCGGAAATCGTGGCAAGCCGCGTCGCATTGGCGCTGAGCCCGGCGACGCCGGCGTTGAGCGAGGACGAAATGGACATGAGAGTGCCGCCTTTCTGCTGCTGCGTCCGTGATCGTGACGCACCATGCCGCACGGCGGTTTAACATTGCCCTAACGGTCCTTCGGGCGGATGTCGGAGCGCAGGAGCACGATCTCCAATCTGTTGTTGCGCAGCGCCATCGGGTTGCGCACGACGGGCGCGCGGTCCGCATGTCCGGTCACGCGCTGCATCCGCAGCGGCGCAAGACCCGCCGTCTCCAGCATTTGCCGCAGCCGCATGGCGCGCGCGGTGGAAAGATCCCAGGCCGGGTTGACCCGCAGGACCTCGGGCTGGGCCGCGATGTGACCGTCAACCGCGACGCCATTCTCGACGAGGGCGAAGGCTCCTGCGATCGCCGCGGCGATCTCGATCAGGATCGGCTCAGGCGCATCGCTGCGGGGCGAGAAAAGAGGTTCTTCCTGCAGATCAAACACTTCGACGATCAGCCCTTCGTCGGTGAGGCGGGTCACGATGTGGCGCGCCGCCTGCTCGCTGACCATGCTCTCACCGCCACGGCCCATCAGCGATTCGTCGATGCTGGTGAAGGCTTCCGCCTCGGCTTTGCCGGATGCCTCGGCCTTGGGATCGGCGCCGGTCTGACCCATCGCCTGATGTTCCTTGGTTGGCCGGACGCTGGACCCGCCGGTGCCGTTCTGCGCGATCTGATCCTCGGAAAAAACGCTGTCGCCGCCGAAACTTCCGTCACCGCCGCCCGAGATCCGGCTAAGGGGAATCGTCGGGCTGAAATAGTCCGCGATGCCTTTTCGCTGCTTTTCCGTCGTCGCGTTCAAGAGCCACATCAGCATGAAGAAAGCCATCATGGCGGTCACGAAATCGGCATAGGCCACCTTCCAGGCCCCACCGTGATGACCACCGCCAGAGACGACTTTCTTGCGCTTGATGATGACTGGCGCGGCATTGCTCTGCCCGGCCATTCCACCAACCTATTCCTTACACCCGATCCCTGAGTTACGCGCGCGGGCTTAAGGTTCCCCTAACCGGCCAAGGTGCGCAGGGCGGAAACCACGGTCTTCCCGGTGTCGTGCATCCGTAGTTTTTGCGTACCGCATCCGTCCCGACGCCGTCCCGACACAGCGCTGTCGCAGCCGCAAGGAGTCGCCTGCCCCCGGTCCGGGGTTTGCGCCCCGTCCTCAATCCGCCTGCGGCCGCGTAACGACGACATTGGTTTTCCACTCTGCGCATTTTGCGGCGAGCGGTGAGACGAGCGGTGCATCGGTGAACAGCGTGTCGATTTCCGCCAGGGAGGTGATCCGCGCCGGCGCGCTGCGACGAAACTTGGAATGGTCAACGACCAGAAAGGTCTTGCGGGTGCGCTGGATGATTGTCTGGCTGACGCCAACTTCGTGAATGTCGAAATCGAGAACGTCGCCATCCTGATCGACAGCCGAACACCCGATGACCGCCAGATCGAACTTGAACTGCTGAATGGTCTGCGTCGTGAGGTTTCCGACAAGCCCGCCATCCGAGCGCCTGAGGACGCCGCCGGTCACGATCACCTGACAATGCGGGTTCCCCGCAAGTATGTTCGCGACATTCATGTTGTTTGTGGCCACCATCAGATCGCGATGGCGGAGCAGTTCGCGCGCGACGGCCTCGGTGCTGGTGCCGATGTTCAGAAAGACCGAGATGCTTTCGGGGATCGCCATGGCGCAGGCCTGCGCGATGGATTGCTTGGCTTCGGAGTTGAGGGCGCGCCGGTCCTCATAGCCGATGTTCGTCGTCCCTGACGGCAGCATCGCGCCGCCATGGACCCGCTCAAGTCGCCCCGTTTCTGCAAGCTCGGTCAGGTCGCGCCGTACCGTCTGATGCGTCACCCCGAAATGTTCGGCCAGCTTGCCGACCGTCACCCGGCCGTCGCGACGGGCGATTTCGAGGATCTCGGGAATCCGGAAGGACTGAGACATGGCGGTTCCCCAGTGTGGTCAGAGCGTCGGAGCTTGGATCGACAGGGTGCGATTCGTAGTGTAATCTATCCGAAACGATCAGATTCGAATACATTACCGCCTGCATCAGCCAAGATCGACGGTCAAGACCTCACTTATGCGCGTTATTTTGTTGGTCATGCCCTCTGGCATGACCTGAAATCGCTATTTTGATCGATTCTTTGCGAGAATGAACTTTTACGAACCGAATCGAACATAAAAGATTGCCATGTTTTGGCGATCGCGCTAGAAAAGCGTCACACACGGGAAGGGGAGGTCCACGGGGTGTCTGCTGCCAACGATACCGAAGTGTTCGATCTCTTCGTCATTGGTGGCGGGATCAATGGTTGTGGTATTGCCCGTGACGCCGCCGGACGCGGGTACTCCGTCTGCCTTGCGGAAATGAACGACCTTGCCTCGGCAACCTCATCGGCCTCGACGAAGCTTTTCCATGGCGGCCTGCGCTATCTGGAGTATTTCGAGATTCGCCTCGTCCGCGAGGCGCTGATCGAGCGTGAGACACTGCTGCGCGCCATGCCGCACATCTCCTGGCCAATGCGCTTCGTGCTGCCCTATCACAAGGACATGCGTTTCGAAGGCGCGACCCCGACCTCGCGTATCCTGAGCGTCGTCATGCCCTGGATGCGGGGGCGGCGTCCGGCCTGGCTGATCCGGCTTGGACTTTTCCTCTATGACCACCTGGCGCGCCTTGATCTTCTTCCCGGCACCCGCACCGTCGATCTGACCACCGATCCGGCCGGGGTGCCGCTGAAAGGCAAGTTCAGGAAGGCGTTCGAGTATTCCGATTGCTGGGTCGAGGATTCGCGCCTCGTCGTGCTGAACGCGCGCGACGCGGTCGCGCGCGGCGCGAAGATCCTGACCCGTACCAAGGTCCAGTCCGCCCGGAACGCCGACGGCCACTGGGAGGTGACGGTCAAGGACCGCGACGGGACGCGCAGCATCCGGGCGCGGATGCTGGTCAATGCCGGCGGTCCCTGGGTGGGTGACCTCATCCATGAAACCATGCACCTCGCTTCGTCCGAAGGCGTTCGCCTGGTGCGCGGAAGTCATATCGTGACGCGGCGGCTTTATGATCACGAGCGCTGCTATTTCTTCCAGGGCGAGGACGGCCGGATCATCTTCGCGATCCCCTATGAGACCGATTTCACGCTGATCGGAACCACGGACGCCGAACATGAGGACGCCGACGAAAAGCCATACTGTACCGAGGCGGAAAGAGACTATCTTTGCGATTTCGCCTCGAAGTACTTTGAGCGGCCGGTGACGCCAGCGGACATTGTCTGGACCTATTCCGGCGTGCGGCCGCTCTATGACGATGGTGCAAGCTCGGCCACGGCGGCGACGCGCGACTATACGCTGAAGGTCGATACCTCAGCCGGATTGCCAGTCCTGAATGTCTTTGGCGGCAAGATCACGACCTACCGGCGGCTGGCTGAAGGCGCGCTGGAAAAGGTGGCGGGTGTGCTGGGTGGAAAGTCGGGCCGCTGGACCGCGGGCGTGGCGCTGCCGGGCGGCGACTTTCCGGTGGGCGACGTCGGCAAGCTGATCGACCAACTGCGCGCCGACTATCCCTTCCTGACCGAGTTCTGGGCGCGCCGTCTGATCCGCGCCTACGGCACCGAAGCGCCGGTGATGCTTGGGGATGCCAAGGCCGCTGGCGATCTCGGTCGGGATTTCGGCGCGACGCTGACGGCGCGGGAAGTCGAATGGCTGATGCACCGCGAGTTCGCCCGCACCGCCGAAGACGTGGTCTGGCGCCGATCAAAGCTCGGCCTGCGGCTGACGGCGGAGGAAATCGCATCTCTGGATGCCTGGATGAATGCGGCGCAGCGTGAAAGCGCGTTTCATGCGGCGGAATAGGATGGGGGAGAGACATGACGTTGACGCTTGATGGGGTCTCGAAGGTCCTGAATGGCCAGACCCATATTCATCCGACGCATCTCACACTTCAGAACGGCACGATGAATGTTCTGCTGGGTCCGACCCTGTCCGGCAAGACGTCGCTGATGCGCCTCATGGCGGGGTTGGATGTGCCCAATTCGGGTCGAATCCTGTGGAATGGTGAGGATGTCACCGGCCAGCGGGTTCAGGACCGCAAGGTCGCCATGGTTTATCAGCAATTCATCAACTACCCGTCGATGACCGTATACGACAATATCGCGAGCCCGATGCGTCTGCTGGGCCTGGATTCCGCCGAGATTGACAGGGCGGTGAAGAAGGCCGCCAATCTGATGAAGCTTTCGCCGCTGCTTGGCCGCAAGCCGCTGGAGCTTTCCGGCGGGCAGCAGCAACGCTGTGCGCTGGCGCGGGCGCTGGTCAAGAATGCGGGTCTTGTACTGCTCGACGAACCGCTCGCCAATCTCGACTACAAGCTGCGCGAGGAGTTGCGCGTCGAGATCCCCAAGATCTTCGAGGAATCCGGTGCGATCTTCGTCTATGCGACGACCGAGCCGGAAGAGGCGCTGCTTCTGGGCGGCAACACCGCAACGCTGTGGGAAGGCCGGGTGACGCAATTCGGCCCGACGCCCGAGGTCTACCGCAAGCCCATCGACGCGACGACGGCGCGGGTCTTTTCCGATCCTCCGATGAATTTCATGCAGGTGTCCAAGACCGGCGCAAAACTGATGTTCGGGGACGGCCAGTCCACCACTGCAACAGGCAAGCTGAGAGACATCCCCGAGGGGCGCTATCTGGCCGGGTTCCGCCCCAACCATGTATCGCTCGAGCGGCAGACCGCCGATGCGATGCTGTTCAAGGCAAAGCTCAACGTCACGGAAATCACCGGGTCGGAGACCTTCGTACATCTCGAACACGCCGGAAACCGCTGGGTCGGCGTCATTCACGGGGTGCGCAACCTGACGCTCGGCACGATGATCGATGTCTATCTCGACCCGGCCTATGTCTACATCTTCGGCGAGGACGGCGCGTTGGTGGCCCCCGCAGCCTATGCGCTGGCGGCCTGAGGGAGGACCGCGGAAATGGCAAAGATCACGCTCGATAACCTCGCACATTCCTACCTTCCGAACCCGAAGTCGGAAGAGGACTTTGCGCTGAAGGAACTGGACCACGTCTGGAACGACGGCGAGGCCTATGCGCTTCTGGGGTCTTCGGGCTGCGGCAAGACCACGCTCCTGAATATCATCTCGGGGCTTCTAACGCCATCTCAGGGTCGAATCCTGTTCAACGACGTCGATGTGACCCGGGCTCCGACGGCGGAACGCAACATCGCGCAGGTGTTCCAGTTCCCCGTGGTCTATGACACGATGACCGTCCGCGACAATCTTGCCTTCCCGCTTCGCAACCGGGGTCAGGACGAAGCCTATATCGCCCAGCGCGTGCAGGAGATCGCCCGGATGATCGGCATGGAGGACATGCTGAACCGCAAGGCGCGCGGCCTGACGGCGGATGCCAAGCAGAAGATCTCGCTCGGTCGCGGCATGGTCCGCAAGGACGTGAACGCGCTTCTCTTCGATGAGCCGCTGACGGTCATCGACCCGCATATGAAGTGGGAGCTGCGGACCCAGCTCAGGTCGCTGCACCACCAGTTCGGCCACACCATGATCTACGTCACGCATGACCAGACCGAAGCGCTGACATTCGCCGACCGCGTGGTCGTGATGTATGACGGTCGTGTGGTCCAGATCGGCACGCCGCAGGAACTTTTCGAGCGGCCTGCGCATACCTTCGTCGGCTATTTCATCGGATCGCCCGGCATGAACGTGATGCCCGCGATCATCGAGGGCAATACCGCCATGATCAACGGCTCGCGCGTGCAGTTGGCCAAGGGCTATGGTCGGCCCGAGGGGAAGGTCGAGATCGGCGTGCGCCCGGAATTTGCGCGGCTCTCGGCCACCGAGGGTCTTCCGGTCAGGGTCCGGCGGATCGAGGATGTGGGCCGCCACAAGATCATCCGCGCCGACTTTTTCGGCTATGACATCAACATCATCGCGGGCGAACGTGCCGAGATCGGTGCGGACATGACCCGGGTCGTCTTCGATCCGGCCCATATCAACGTCTATGCCAATGACTGGCGCGTCGAAGGGGAGGCTGCCTGATGGACAAGACGGTCAATCAAAAAGCCTGGTTCCTGGTTCTGCCGATGCTGGTGCTTGTCCTCTTCTCGGCGGTTCTTCCGTTGATGACGGTCGTCAACTATTCGGTCCAGGACACATTCGGGAACAACGCCTTCTTCTGGGCCGGCCTCGAATGGTTTGACGAGATGCTGCACAGCGACCGCATGTGGAACGCGCTTGGCCGGCAGGCGGTCTTCTCGGCGATCATCCTCGCGATCGAAGTGCCGCTTGGGATCTTTGTGGCTCTGAACATGCCGAAAAAGGGCTTCTGGGCTTCGGTCTGTCTTGTCCTGATGGCGCTGCCGCTGCTGATCCCCTGGAACGTCGTCGGCACCATCTGGCAGATCTTCGGGCGGGTCGATATCGGGCTTCTGGGCCATACGCTCGAAGCGATGGGCATCGACTACAACTACACGAACGACGTCATGGATGCCTGGGTGACGGTGATCGTCATGGACGTCTGGCACTGGACGTCGCTGGTGGCACTTCTGGCCTATGCCGGCCTTCAGTCGATCCCCGACGCGTATTATCAGGCGGCCAAGATCGATCAGGCGAGCCGATGGAAGGTGTTCCGCTACATCGAGCTGCCGAAGATGCAGGGCGTTCTGATGATCGCAATCCTCTTGCGCTTCATGGACAGCTTCATGATCTATACTGAGCCTTTCGTCGTCACCGGCGGCGGCCCCGGCAATGCGACGACCTTCCTGTCGATCGACCTTGTGAAGATGGCCATCGGGCAGTTCGACCTCGGCCCCGCCGCCGCCTTCTCGATCATGTATTTCCTCGTGATCCTGCTGATCTCCTGGGTGTTCTACACCGTGATGACGAACCTCGACAAAAGGGATAGCGCGTGATGGCCAACACGACACTCAACCCGACCTCGGCGCGCAACCTTGTGCTGCCCCGCATCAGCGGGCGCGCCGTGGTGATGACAGTCTACCTCGTCTTCCTGCTTCTGCCGATCTACTGGCTCATCAACATGAGCCTGAAGACGAATACGGAAATCCTGAACGTCTTTTCGCTCTGGCCGCAGGACCTGACCTTCGCGAACTACCAGACCATCCTGACGGACCCGAGCTGGTACATGGGCTACGTCAACAGCCTGATCTATGTCGTGATGAACACGGTCATCTCGCTGTCCGTTGCTCTGCCTGCGGCCTATGCTTTCAGCCGCTATTCCTTCATGGGCGACAAGCACCTGTTCTTCTGGCTCCTGACCAACCGCATGGCGCCGCCGGCTGTCTTCGCGCTGCCGTTCTTTCAGCTTTACTCGTCGATCGGTCTCTTCGACACGCATATCGCGGTCGCGCTGGCGCATTGCCTCTTCAACGTGCCGCTTGCCATCTGGATCCTCGAAGGCTTCATGCGGGGTGTCCCGAAAGAGATTGATGAGACCGCGTATATCGATGGCTACGGCTTTGGCCGCTTCTTCATCCGGATCTTCATGCCGCTGATTGCCAGCGGGATCGGCGTCGCCGCGTTCTTCTGCTTCATGTTCTCATGGGTGGAACTGCTGCTGTCGCGCACGCTGACGGCGGTCAACGCGAAGTCGATCGCCGCAACGATGACGCGGACCGTCTCCGCCTCGGGCCTCGACTGGGGCGTTCTTGCGGCGGCAGGGGTGCTGACGATCGTGCCCGGTGCGCTCGTGATCTATTTCGTCCGCAACTACATCGCCAAGGGCTTTGCCCTCGGTCGCGTGTGATCGCCGGAAAAGGAGGAGAAACCAAATGGACTGGATGGCCTGGACGGTACCGACAGCGATCTTCTTCGTCGTCATCGCCTGCCTTCTCATCACCTTCACGATCCTTGCGATCAAGTTCCCGGAGACGCCGCGCATCGGCGTCCTTCGGATCGAGACAACGCGCGGGGATCGTCTCTTCATCACGCTTCTGGGCTCGGCCTTCATCAATCTGGCCTGGCTCGGTTCTGTCAGCGCGCCGCAATGGGGCGCGCTGATCGTCTGCCTGATCTACGCCTTTGCGGTCTTCCGCTGGGTCTGAGAAGGCGCTTAACGGCGGTGTCGTCCGGCGGTTCGGTCGGAGGCACCAAACAAGAATGGTTTCCCAAGGGAGGAAAGTAATGAAACTGCCATACAGATCGACGACAGCCATGGGCGCGGTGCTCATGCTGATTTCCGGACCGGCCTTCGCCGGGATGGATGAGGCGAAAGCCTTTCTCGATGCCGAAATCGGTGACGTCTCGACGCTAAGCCGCGCCGATCAGGAAGCCGAAATGCAATGGTTCGTCGATGCCGCCAAGCCCTTCGCCGGGATGGACATCAAGGTGGTGTCGGAGACCATCACCACGCATGAGTACGAATCGAAGGTGCTGGCCCCGGCCTTCACGGCGATCACCGGCATCAAGATCACCCATGACCTGATCGGCGAGGGCGATGTCGTCGAAAAGCTGCAGACGCAGATGCAGTCGGGCGAGAACATCTATGACGCCTATGTCAACGACTCTGACCTGATCGGCACCCACTGGCGC